>NZ_CP066775.1:1848892-2157040 GCF_009754905.2 Mucilaginibacter ginkgonis
GCTTAAAGGCCTTTAAGGCTTGGTCGCGCATAAGTTGTATAACCGGCAGTTTACGCTTGTCCATTGGCTTATCCAGTTCTTCGTATATAAAGGCATCATCAAAACCGATATCTGCCGCATCCTTTTTTGTATTGGCGTAGTATATCTTATCTAGACGGGCCCAATAAATAGCACCTAAACACATAGGGCAAGGTTCGCAGCTGGTATAGATCACGCAGCCTTCCAAATTAAATGTATTTAGATTCTTACAAGCTAACCGTATAGTAGACACTTCGGCATGAGCCGTTGGGTCATTTGTAGGGACAACTGTATTGGCACTGGCGGCAACAACTTGCCCGTCCTTTACAATTACAGCGCCGAAAGGGCCGCCCAATTCTTCATTAACATTTTTGGCAGAAAGGTCGATCGCCATCTGCATAAATTTTTCGTGTTCACTGTTTTCCATCGTCACAAAATTAAAAAGCCCCGCACCAATTGGCCGGGGCTTACTATAATTAATTAATAAATTATTTTTTGTCTTTTGCGTAAGCGTCATTTAAGCCCTTAACCACTTCTTTAGTGATGTCAAGGCCGGGTGCACCGTATAACATGGTGGCATTGCCTTTTTGGTAGGTTAACACCATTTTATAGCCTTTTTCTTCGGCATATTTTTTAACGAAGTCAGAGATGCGCTCATACAGCTTTAGCTGTTCTGCAGCCTGATCGTTCTGAACTTGAGCACCAGCATTTTGCTGGTATTGCTGTAACTCCTGGTTTTTGCTCTGTAAATGTTTTTCTGTATTCTGGCGAACATCAGCAGCCATAGTTTGCGCATTTTTCTGATATTCTGCTACTTCGCGCTGGAATGCCTGACCGCGTGACTGGAGGTCGGCTTGTGCAGCTTTACCTTTAGACTCTAAACGGCTGGTCATGTCTTTAAAATAAGTGTATTGGTTCAACAGGGTATCCTGATTGATGTAAACGATCTCGCCTTTTGCGGCATCAGTACCTGTTGCAACTGTAACTGTTGCTTTCTCTGTAGGTTTGGTTTTGTTGCAAGCTGCAACCGTAACGGCAAGTAAAACACCCAATGAAAGTTTTACCACACCCGACGCTTGATTTTTCATTTATCTCTCTTAAAAATTTTCAGGCACAAAGATAAAATTTCAATCTAATTATCCTAAAAATTAGTGGCTTATCCACATTGGCCATTTTCTCCACACCCGCGGCAATGCGCCTAAAATTTCGTATTTTTGTTAGTTGTTTTATAAATAAAAAATGAGCGAAGAAAATCAAGACAGATCTAATTATTCGGCAGATAATATACAGGTATTAGAAGGTTTAGAAGCGGTGCGTAAGCGCCCTTCCATGTACATTGGTGATACCGGACCTAAGGGGTTGCACCACCTGGTTTATGAGGTGGTAGACAACTCTATCGATGAAGCTATGGCCGGATACTGCGATACCATTAATGTAACTATCCATCCGGGTAATGCTATTTCTGTAAAAGATAATGGCCGCGGTATCCCAACCGCGATGCACTCAAAAGAAAAAAAGTCGGCGCTTGAAGTGGTAATGACCATTTTGCACGCAGGTGGTAAATTTGATAAAGATACTTATAAGGTTTCTGGTGGATTGCATGGTGTTGGCGTAAGCTGCGTAAACGCGCTGTCTATCCACATGAAAACCAACGTTTTCCGCGAAGGCAAAATATTTCAGCAAGAGTATGAGCGTGGCAAACCCATGTATGATGTTAAGGTGGTTGGCGAAAGTGAACTTACCGGCACAACGCAATGGTTTCAGCCCGATGGTGAGATATTTACCACCACTCTTGAGTACAAATATGATACACTGGCTACACGTTTGCGCGAATTAGCGTTCTTAAATAAAGGCATTAAGCTTACATTGACGGATGAGCGCGAGGCTATGGAAGACGGCACTTATCGAAGTGAAGAGTTCTTCTCTGAAGGTGGTTTAAAAGAATTTGTAAAGTTTTTAGACGGCACCCGCACCCCTATCATTCCGGAGCCAATATATGTTGAAGGCAACAAACAAGGTATACCGGTTGAACTGGCACTCCAGTACAATGATACCTACTCTGAAAATGTACACTCTTACGTAAACAACATCAACACCATTGAGGGTGGCACGCACGTGGCCGGTTTTCGTATGGGCTTAACGCGTACACTCAAGAGCTACGCCGATAAGTCGGGTCTGCTTAAAAATTTGAAAGTTGACATTACGGGTGACGATTTTCGTGAAGGATTAACTGCAGTGATTTCTGTTAAAGTTGCTGAGCCTCAGTTTGAAGGCCAGACCAAAACCAAATTAGGTAACAGCGAGGTGAGCGGGGCGGTTAACGTAGCCGTAGGTGAGATATTAGCTATTTACCTGGAAGAAAATCCACGTGAGGCGAAAATGATCGTCAATAAGGTAATTTTGGCGGCGACTGCACGCGCGGCAGCGCGTAAAGCACGTGAAATGGTGCAGCGCAAGAGCGTAATGAGCGGTTCGGGTTTGCCGGGTAAATTAGCAGACTGTGCTAACAGCGACCCTGCATTGTGCGAGATATTCCTTGTAGAAGGTGACTCTGCCGGTGGCACAGCTAAACAAGGCCGTAATCGTGAATACCAGGCTATTTTACCATTAAGAGGTAAGATCCTTAATGTGGAGAAAGCTATGGAGCACAAGATCTACGAGAACGAGGAGATCAAAAACATGTTTACCGGCTTGGGTGTAAGCATTGGTACTGCCGACGATAATAAAGCGCTAAACCTTACCAAGCTTCGTTATCACAAAATTGTGATCATGACGGATGCCGACGTGGATGGTTCGCATATTACTACTTTGATTTTAACGTTCTTCTTCCGCTATATGAAAGAACTGGTTGAGTTTGGGTATGTGTACATTGCTACTCCACCGCTTTACCAGGTTAAGAAAGGTAAAGACAGCGAGTATTGCTGGACCGATGAGCAGCGCGACGCAGCCATACAACGCCTTAAAGGGGCCGGCCGCGAAGACAGCGTGCATGTGCAACGTTATAAAGGCTTGGGCGAAATGAACGCCGAGCAGCTTTGGGAAACGACAATGGACCCTGCCCGCCGCACATTACGCCAGGTAAGTATTGAGAATGCAGCAGAGTGTGACCATACCTTTTCTATGCTGATGGGCGATGAAGTTGCCCCCCGCCGTGATTTCATCGAACAAAACGCCAAGTATGCTCGTATTGACGTTTAAATAAATAAAACCCGAAAATTAAAATAATAAAAGCCATTCTTAACGGAATGGCTTTTTTGTTATTGTGTAATGAATACGAAGCTTAATTAGCTTCTACGTATTTCTTAAAATTATTAAGTATGGCTTGCCAGCCACCTTGTTGCATGTCCACCGGATTTTGATCTTCTGCATCAAAGGTTTCAGTCAGTTTAGTATTGTCGCCTTCGCTTGCAAACGTAATCTGAACAGTACGGCCGTCATCAAGGCTATAAGCGATAAACTCGTGCTCTTTGATCTCGGTGTATGTGCCACCAAAATCGAAACTGAAACTGCCGTCCTTTGCAGCCATAGTAGATTTGAATTTTCCACCCACCTGCAAGTCATTTTCTGAATGAGGTGTATGCCAATCCTCTGAAGCGAAACTCCATTTTACAATATGCTCTGGTTCGCTGAAATATTTCCAGGCTTTATCCACCGGAGCATTTACAGTTACTTCGACAGTGATTTTTTGTGCGTTTTCCATAGTTTTAGTTATAGCCTAAGTTACAGACTTAGGTCAAAATTAGAACGGATATCCTATTGCAATGTTAAAGATCGCATCATGGAAACTTGGGCTTACAGCTCGTTGGCCAACAGGCAGCCATGGTTTGATCAACGGGAAACCAAGGTCAGTTCGAAGAACTAAAACCGTGACGTCAAACCTTAAACCTACACCGGCGTCAACTGCCATCTGGCTTAGAAAGTTGGCGGTAAACTTATCGCCCGGTTGATGGCTGTTCAAATTCCAGATATTACCCGCGTCAACAAACAGCGCGCCGTAAACAATACTAAAAAGTTTAGGTCGATATTCTACGTTGGCTTCTAACTTAATGTCCCCCGACTGATCCGGCAGGAAACCGTTTGGCCCTGCTGCGGCGGCGGCATCAACCGTACCAGGCCCCACAGACCTTGCTCTAAACCCTCTTAAACTGTTAGCGCCGCCTATAAAGAATTGCTGACTGTAAGGAATAATTGTAGAGTTGCCATAAGGGATGCCAAAACCGGCGAATACCCTTGTGGCAATGGTAGCATTCGGTCCAGTTTTGTGGAAATAGCGAATCTCGTTATCAAATTTGATGTATTGGCTAAATGGTGTGCCGAAAAGCGTTTTTACTTTTCCCTTAAGGGTATCCGCGCCGGTTACAAGTCCTAAGATATTGTTAGACAGGCTAACGCCGCCGCGATAAAAGATACTGTTTTTTCGGCTGGTCTCGGTGGTGTTGTCATAAGTGTAGTGATAGCTAGGTCCCCAGGTAAATTGCGGATCTATAACATGCCTGAAACTTGGATCGTTAGAAACCCGGCTTATACTATCATAAACAGGCGTTACATTTTGCGGATTTACATAGGTAATACCCAGAACAGTCAAATCATGGGTGCGGTGCAAGTTTTCTTTCCACTGGTAACCGAACGACGCGTTGTATGAATTTAAATTATATAGCGATTTACGGTTTACAATGGCGTAACCGAACGTCAAATTAGTATGCGGGATAAAGGCATTATCATTTTTAAAATCCTTAAAAGGCGTTATAAACCGAGGCCATGATAATGTAGCCTGCCCGCCAACCTGTGATAATGGATAACCACCGTTTTGGCCACCTATCTGGCCATCTGTACTACCAAAAAGTGTCACGGTCAACAGTTCTGCGCCTCCAAAAAGGTTGCGATTCTTGTAGCTAAGGTTTACCTGTGTACCGTTATAGTTAGCAGATGTAGTACGGAACAATGTCTCGAATTGCAGCGACTTTTTAGGGTATTTGGTCAACTGGTAAAACACATTGAGTTTTGGAGAATCTGCGGTAGATACATCCTCGAACCTGTTCTTTACAAACTTGAACGGGCCTAATTCTATAAACCTATTAAGTGATTTGGTATGTGCGGTACGGTTGTAAACTTCGTTTGGATGAAGCAACACCGTATTTTTGAAAGCCCATGGCGACATCGTATGCTTTGGATCTATGATATAAAACCAGCGGTACGCTTCAGCCGAATCTAATTTCAGTGAAGTGTCGCGCAGGTTATACTCCGGATAAACGTATATCTTATTTATGGTATAAATGTTACGTGCTTTGTCTGGAGTTGCATCTTTAACTTTTACAAAAATGTCTACCTGGTGGTTTGCAATTGTGCTATCAATCTGCATGATCAAATCCTCGGGCGCGAAGTAGTAAAAACCTTCTTCTTTTAAGCGTGCATCAATACGTACACGCTCATTTTTGATCACGTCAAGGTTGTAATTGTCACCAACCTTCAACAAACTGTATTTGGCAGTGCCTGCAACAGCAGTGTCTAAATGGCTTGTCCCGGCAGGAAATACCACTTTGCGGATCTTATAGCCCGGACCGGTGTTTGCCGTGTAAACTGCTTTTGCGGTTCGGCCTTTGCTGATAGTGTCGCCTGTAACAGAAGCTTGGAAGTAGCTTACATTCTGCAACCTGTTGGTCAATATCTGGCTGTTGGCATTCAGATCTACAGAACTCACCAGCACAGGTGGCTCTCCCTGTTTATGAAGCCAGGCCTTTAAACCTTTTTTCTTTTTGGTTTGCGTAATATTCCATAAATATAACTTTGGCCTTAAGCCCAGAAAACTGCCATTGGGTTTTGGCCTTAGCAAGCCTTCGAGATCGCCTTTGAGTATGGTGGTCTCGTTCTTTGTGATGTCGTTGTTTTTGATATCAACTTGACCACCGGTATACAACTTCTCTCCTTTAGGCAGATACTTAGTGTTACTGCAGGCGTAAAACGTGAGTACGATAGCAAGAAACAGGTATGATAGATATTTAATCATGCTATTTATTTGTGGTGGTTTTGGTTGAATCTGCTTGCTGCTCATCTATTTTCTTATCAGCAGCTTTGTCTTTGGCATCTTGCACCTTCTGCTTTTCTTTTTGTTCCTTATTGTACTTCTTCTGCATGGCGCGTTCCTCTGCATTAGACTTGCGGAAGATCTCTTTAAACCTATTATAATCGACCGTGAGCAGGAAGCCTACACCGGTTTCAATTACCTGGCCTTGCAGCACAATGTATTGGTCGCGTCGGTAAGCACGTAATGTGTAACGGCCGTCCTTGCTAAGTTTGTAATTAAGCGATACGTTACCAGCGATATTGCTTGTTTTTTGCCCGGGTTGATTTGCGCCTTCCAGGTTGAAGTTGTTGCCAACAGTAACCGTCAAGCGATCATTCAGAAACTGCTTGGATAATCCCACATTGAGATCCGTTCGGTTCTGCGCCGTACCAGACGAATAGTCTTCACCGGATGTTAAGTCAAAATTAAGGTTAACCCCGGCTATCAGGTCGCCGGCCAGCTTATTTAACTGATCTGACAATAAGCTGCTTACACTGTTACGTACCGCACCGCCTATACCTGCGCTTCCGCCCTGGCTTTGCAGCGGATTATCGCCAATAAAGTGTCCAAGCACCAGCACGCCCAGTACCTGCTTATTCATCTCGTTAGGGTCTTGCCTAACTTGTGCCAGGCGCGTATCTACAGTCTGAATAACCGTTGGCGATACGGTATAGTTGCTATCAGGCAACACTATATCGAAACTGATATCAGGTTTTAAAAGTTGATTTTTAAGATTAAGGTTTACGTTGAATGGTAGCTTCTGCTTGTAAACTGTTTTCTCTGCCTCGGTCCCGCTTACCTGGTCAGCGACCAGGTCTATTGGCGGCACATTAGCAATATAGATGGCCGTCAGGTCTACAATGGCACTTGTTGGGTCGCCTGTCCAAGTGATAGTACTGCCATTCTTGAAATTAAACTTGCGTGTAACCGTAGCATACGATAAGGTATAAGAGCCTTCGTTAACAACATAGGTACCCGTAAGATTTGTTTTACCGCTTGGATCTATACCGCCTTGCAGATGTGCCTCACCCTTAATATGTACAACGTCGCCGTTGCGGGGGTCTATAACGATGTTGAAGTTGGCGTTTTTACTGATGTTGACCACCATATTGACATCCAAACCAGTCACATTTGATTTTCGCAGTGAGTCCAGCTGTTTAGCCATCAGGATGGAGTCGAGCTTGGGCGCGCTCTTATCTATGAATTCTACTACCCCTTTCCGGTCTTCTATACTAGGGTCGTCACTCGGTAAGGTGATGGTCAGGTCTGTTTTGTCATTAACCGTTAGCGTACCATCAACAATCGGTTTCACCATATCACCCCTTATCTTGATATGGGTGTCGATGTATAGCTTACCATAATACAACTTGTTATCAGCAGCAGTAGAATTTATAGCCCTGAAATTATTAGCGTCGATATTTACGCCAAATTTGAAACTTGAATAATCCGTGGTATACACAGCACCGGAAACAACCGCTTTATTCCCGGTCGAATCGACCATGGTAAAATCATTGAAGTGGACGCCATCGCTCTGGAACGTTATACTTTCATTAGGCATCCTGAAGTACGAGTTTAGCATTGATACATTAAACCCAACCGTATTGAACTTAATATCACCCCGTACGGACGGCGCCGTTGTTGTCCCTGTAATTTTTAGTGCACCCGTAATATTACCGCTTGCATTTTTGATAGCGCCAAAGCTGAAACCTTCGACGCTCTTCATACTTAGATTGATGATATTGAGGTTAAGGTCGAAACGACTATCCGGTGTTGTATAATAAACGCCGTTCAAATTAACCTGGTTACCTTTACCGGTGATATCCACGTTCGCGGCGTAAGCATTAGCAGTTTGATTATTCACCTTAATGGCAACGTTGCCAACCGTGTCGCCCCGGAAACTAAAATCAGAAATATTAAGGGCAGCAGTGAACAAAGGCGACTTATCAAAGTTGCTAATAACCGCATTACCGTTGATAACACCACCAGCAAGCAGAGTATCCTGCTGCGCCATCTTGGTAAGTGTTTCTATGCGGAAATTGGTGAACGTAGCTGTAATTGGCGAGTTAGGTTGCTGCGAATTACTGTTCACGCTAAATATCTGGTTGCTGTTAGATATCGTAAAGTCATGCGCCAGGATGCCTTTGCCTCCAAATTGTATATAGTTGGCCGGATTGACCGCCCACTGTGCATAATCAAGCAGCAACCCGTTTTGCAAGAAGCTAAACTGGTAACCGCCCTGCATGGCACTGAATACGCCGGCTACCCTGAAACGTTCTTTGCGGCTTGCATCTCTAACCTGCAGGCTCACGTTCAGCTTATTATTTTGAGCATTACCGGTTATTGACGGGTAAAGTACATTAAGCGATGTCCCTACTTTTATTCCATCAAAGGTCAAGGCATAGTTTAGCGAATTATTAGCGGTATTAATGTTAAGCTTACCGTTGCTGATGGTATTTGTTCCATAAACCACTTTCGGGATAGAACCGTTGACCAACAGATAACCGGTGGTGCTATTGAACCTGCCGTTGATGATGATAGGGTCTAGTTGAGTAAGCGTAGGTGCAAACTGAGTAACCAACGAAGTTTTCACGAAATGGATATCGAACACAAAATTTTCAGGTGAATATTTTGGTTTTGTTTTGCCGCTGGCCAGGCTTATGTTATAATATTTGTCTATCTCGTCTTGTAATGCTGTTCCTATCTCAGTCAATTTATATTTGCCTGCAAGGTGGGCGCTTAACATTGGTGTTTTTAAACGCAGCGTACTGCTGTCTGCCGTAGCGGTAGACACCAGGCTTACTGTATCCAGCGCTATGCGTTGGCCTTTATTAAACAAAATCATTTCTGTTAACAAAAGCCTTCCGTTCAGATAATCGGGGTCTGCCGTAGTAAAGTTGGCGGCCAACTTTCCGTGAAAGCGCATGTCATCTTTTACAAAATGCAGCCTTTGCAGGTTTATGCTGTCAACCATCAATGTGGTGTTGATAGAGGGGTGTTTTTTATTTAAGTCGGCTTTCGCCACAAGGTTAAAGTTGATGTTAGGATCGTTCATCCTGGCGGTAATATCATACCGGCCGTTAGCAGCGCTGCCTTTAGCAACCAGGTTTTTATACAGATACCCTTTAACGTAAGCGCTGTTAACATTTGCATCAAATTGTAAATTCAAATGCTTCGGGTCAGCACCGGCGCCTTTTACATTGGCAGACGCGGTTATATTTCCAACCATTTGTGGCTGCCTGGTTAAAGCACCAACGTTTAAGTTGCCAGCCTTTACATGTGCATTGTAGGCAACGCGCTTCATATCTGTAGCGTTTCTTACAGTTGCGTTAACGTCTACTGCACCATAGCTGCTGCGCAAGGTCATCCTGGTGGTGAGATCCTTCATGCTGCCTTTAAGCGTTCCTTTAAGATTTAACCTTTCGGGGATGCTTACGCTTGCCGGAATCATCTTTCGATCCACTAGTTTGTAAATATCGCTACGGCTGGTATTCAACTCCTTTAGGTCTACATCAAAATATGCCTTCTTTACATCAGGCAAACCACGTAACGTAGCAGACGCGGCGATTCGGGTATCTGACAATCCTCTTATTTCCAGGTTTTGTATTTTCAGGTTATTCACCTGCCCTACCACATGACCATCTATCCTGAATTGTGAGTTAGGATAACTTTTAAACGGCTCCATCGAAGCCATCGTCGGCATTGCCAATAAGATGTCCCTGAGTCCGATGTGGCTGCCATCAAGGTTGGCATTAATGCTTAATTTGCTGATGTCTTTGCTGATGGCAGCAATTGAGGGATAACCAATCTGCACCTCTTTCTGTATAACCGTGTTCGGCGTTTCTACAAGAAGGTCTTTTAGGTAAGCGTTCTTTGGGCCGTAGAAAAAGTTTGTATGAAACTTGTTGATAGCAAACCCACTCTTATCTCTAAAGTTAAAGTCGGCTATTTTACCAGAAGTACTGTCGGCGGTGTATTTTAAATCGTCGACCTCTGTATTTAAATTTTTTATATCCATGTGGGCATAATCCAGCCCTCTGTTTAATGGCCGTTGCGCCTCATTGTCAAACTTAATATTGTCATTGCTAAGCACCAGTTTGCCCAAAGCGACTTTCCACGGTTTGGTTGATGCTGGCGGTCGCAGCAGGGTGTCAACTTTTTTTGCAGCCTTTACTACAGCTTTCGCCACAGTTTGCGGCTTAGCCAGTTTAACAGAGGCGCTTGTGCTGCTTAACTCAATGTTTTTAATGTCTACGTTTTGTTTGATAAGATCCAGGCTGTTAAATGCCACAAGGAATTTACCCAGGTTAACTTTAGCAGCCATCTCATTGGTACTATAGTTCACCTTTACCCTCTCAACATTGATCGTTTCCAGGTCAAGGGTCATGTTAAGCGGTGTAGTCGCTGTATCGACGGCGGCAGTTTGTGCAATTGCCGAGCCTGAAGGTGTTTGCACGATGGTGGCATTAACGTCGGATAAGTTAATTTTCGGGATGCCGAATTTCATTTTATCCAGATCGAATTGCTTAATTCGGGTATCAAAATGTCCTAAATAAAACCGCACTTTGTTGCCGTTAGTCTGATCGGCATAAGCAAGGTTTATTTTGTCGAGGATGATCTTATCTAGAGAAATTTTTAAAGTCGATTTACTGGTGTCAACTTTTTTTGGCCCCGAGTTGAACGCCTTTATAATATAGTCGAAGTTAAAAACGCTGTCTTTGTTCTTGTCAACCTTTGCGGTTATACCTTCAAGATTGATCTCATTTACTTCAACCTGGCTCTTAAGCAATTTCAGCATGCTGATATCTACCTTTAGCTTATCACCGGAAAATAGGGTATCCTTCTTTTGGTCTTCCAGGTAAACACCTTCAAGCACGATCATTTTAGGAAACCCCAAAGTGATGTGCCCTATCGAAACTTTTGTATGAATTTTATTTTGTAAAAAACCAACGGCCTTGTCTTTCGCGAAGTTTTGAACGGCGGGAACTTGTATCAAAATAAAGACAAGCAGCACCAGAAATATGACACTTGCAATAATCCAAAGAATAGTTTTTAGGGCAATACGTCCAAATTTTTCCAAGCTGACAGGTTTTTGGGGGTCATAGATATGTTACCTGAACTTAAATACAAACACCATGCAAAAAGGTTCTTTGTAACAAGACTTTTAAGTTGGTTTATTACAACCGGGAGCGCTAATACCCATGTTCATTTTACATCATTCATTATCAACATCTAACTGTAAATGTTAAAAAATACACCTGAGTACCGGAAGCGGACAGCAGTGTTTTTAAGTAAATTTGTTATCCTCTTTCAGAGACGATTGGATTTAGACTATGCCGGATTTTTCGCACCTACACGTACACACACAGTTTTCATTATTAGACGGGGCAGCAGATATTTCGAAGCTGTATAAAAAAGCCGCAGCCGATGGTATGAAAGCACTGGCCATAACGGACCATGGCAATATGTTCGGCGTATTTAAATTCGTGGCAGAGGCCGGTAAGCACAACATAAAACCAATTGTTGGCTGCGAGTTTTATGTGGTAGAAGACCGTCATAAAAAACAGTTTACTAAGGAGAACCGCGACGTACGCCATCATCAACTCCTGATCGCTAAAAACGCCGAAGGTTACAAAAACCTTATTAAACTCTGCTCGCTGGGTTATATGGAAGGCCTGTACAGCAAGTGGCCGCGAATAGACAAAGAACTTATACTTAAACATCACAAAGGGCTAATTGCCACAAGCTGCTGTATTGGTGCTTCTGTGCCGCAAGCCATCCTTAAAAAATCAGAAGCTGAGGCTGAGACGGAATTCAAATGGTGGCTCGATCTTTTTGGCGATGATTATTACATAGAACTGCAGCGCCATGAAATACCGGAGCAGCTGACCATTAATGAGACACTGCTCAAGTTTGCTAAAAAGCATAATGTAAAGGTGATTTGCTCTAATGACTCACACTACGTGGATCAGCAGGACTCAAACGCGCACGACATTTTGCTTTGTGTAAATACCGGCGATATGCAAAGCACCCCTATCGCTACTGACGAGGAAGGCGGCAAAGGCTACCGCTTTGGATTCCCTAACGATCAGTTTTATTTTAAGACCCAGGCAGAGATGGGCAAACTTTTTGCCGACATCCCCGAGTCGCTCGATAATACCAATGAGATAGTTGACAAGGTAGATGTGCTGAAGCTGAAACGCGACATCATGTTGCCTAACTTCCCTATACCCGAAAAGTTTAAGATCCATTCAGGGCCCGAATCTGATACGCTTAATCAATGGGAATATCTAAAGCACCTTACCTTTGAAGGTGCCAAAGAACGTTACCGCGACATTACTCCCGAAGTTGAAGAGCGTATTAACTTTGAGTTGTTCACCATCCGCACCATGGGCTTTGCGGGTTACTTTTTGATCGTGGCCGACTTTATCCGCGAGGGACGGAATATTGGTGTTTTTATTGGTCCGGGCCGTGGCTCGGCTGCCGGTTCTGTGGTAGCCTATTGTACTGGTATTACCAATATCGACCCGATAAAGTATAACCTGCTTTTCGAACGTTTCCTGAACCCTGATCGTAAATCGATGCCCGATATCGATACGGACTTTGATGACGAGGGCCGCCAGAAGGTTATCGACTACGTGGTAGACAAATACGGTCGTAACCAGGTAGCGCAGATTATAACTTACGGCTCTATGGCTGCCCGTACCAGTATACAGGACGTAGGCCGGGTGTTGGACATGCCGCTTTCTGAGGTGAACATGCTTAAGAAACTGGTTCCCGAAACTCTAGGCATAACTTTAAAAGGCGCTATAGATCAGGTACCCGAACTAAAAGAAATTTACGGAAGCAAAGAACTTAAGGGCATTGTGCTTCGCGAAGCAGAGAAATTAGAGGGCTCTGTACGTAATACGGGCGTTCACGCCGCGGGTATCATTATCGCACCCGACGATTTGACCAATATAGTTCCTGTCGCGACAGCAAAAGATTCTGATCTGCTTGTTACCCAATACGATGGCCGTGTAATTGAAGATGCCGGTGTAATCAAGATGGACTTTCTGGGCTTAAAAACCCTCACTATCATTAAGGGCGCGTTGCAGATGATCAAAGAGAACCACGGAGTAGAGATCGACATTGATTACATTCCGCTGGATGATCAAAAGACCTTTGAGCTTTACCAGCGTGGCGATACTAATGGCACTTTCCAGTTTGAAAGTGACGGTATGCAAATGTACTTGCGCGAGTTGAAGCCAGATAAGTTTGAAGACCTCATAGCCATGAACGCCTTGTATCGCCCGGGACCGATAGAGTACATCCCGAATTTTATAAAGCGTAAGCACGGTCTTGAGCCCATTACCTACGATCTGGCAGATATGGAGGAGTACCTGTCAGAGTCATATGGAATTACGGTTTACCAAGAACAGGTGATGCTTCTATCGCAAAAATTGGCGGGCTTTAGCAAAGGTGACGCCGACGTTTTGCGTAAGGCAATGGGTAAAAAGCAGATAGAGGTGCTTAATAAAATGGAAGCCCAGTTTATGGACGGCGCTGTTGCCAAAGGCCATCCTAAAGATAAACTGACAAAGATCTGGACCGACTGGAAAGCCTTTGCTCAGTATGCCTTTAACAAATCGCACTCTACTTGTTACGCCTTTGTGGCCTATCAGACCGCCTGGCTAAAGGCGCATTATCCGGCAGAGTACATGTCGGCGGTGTTGAATAACCAGAACAGTATCGACAAGATCTCTTTTTTTATGGAAGAATGCCGCCGTATGGGTATCAACGTGCTAGGCCCCGATGTTAACGAATCATTCCTGGCATTTACGCCTAATGCTAAAGGCGAGATCCGTTTTGGATTGGGCGGTATAAAAGGCGTTGGTGAAAAGGCTATCGAAAGCATTATTGACGAGCGTAAAGAAAATGGCCCATACCAAAACATTTACGACTTTGCCAAGCGAACTAACACCCGGAATGTCAACAAAAAATCGTACGAAAATTTAGTTTACAGCGGAGCCTTTGACGGCTTTAATATGAAGCGCGCGCAGTTTTTTGCCAAAACCGAGAATGGGTTGCTTACCGGTGTTGAACGCTTAATTAAGTTTTCTGCAGATTATCAGAATACACAAAACAGTTCGCAGGTATCGTTATTTGGCGGGGCGGTTGCGTCATATATCCCAGAGCCTACGATGCCCGAGAGTGAAGAATGGCCGCTGATAGAAAAGCTAAAGTACGAAAAGGATATGATCGGTATTTATTTGACCGGTCACCCGCTCGACAATTATAAACACGAATTGCAGCGTTTTTGCAATAGCACCGTAAGCGATCTCAAACTGATGGTTAAAGCCCGCTCAGGCGAAGGCGGCGAGGAGGTGCAGAATGCCTTTAACGAATTGCGTAAACGCGGCGAAATATGTGTTGGAGGTTTAATGAGCAACGTGCAGCACAAGATGACTAAAACGGGAAAGCCGTTCGGCACATTTATATTGGAAGATTACAACGAATCGTACGAGTTTGCCTTGTTTGGTGACGATTATATAAAATTCCGCAACCTGATGTCCGATGGGTATTTTGTACACATCAAAGGCCATATCATCGAAAAGTTCCGTCAGGTGGGCAATTGGGATCTGGGTATCAGCGCTATATCATTACTCTCAGAAATGCGCGATAAGCATACCAAATCGCTTACAGTACATATCGAGATTAATTCGTTAAGCAATCAGTTGCTCTTAGACTTAAAGCAGATAGTAGACAATAACAATCAGAAATATCCGGCTAAGAATTGCATGCTCAAGTTTCTGGTGAAAGACCAGGCGGAAAACCTGAGTATACAAATGCCATCAAAATCTGTGAAGGTAAACCCAAGCGATGACCTGCTCGAAGAGATCATGCAGTTAACGCATGTAGCGCCGGTGCTGGCTTAGGTTTTGACTTCCCCTCTCGAGAGGGGTTAAGGGGTGTGTTATCTGAAAATAGCTTTTTAATTTGCGTGCGACCTTTTCGCGTGCTTAATATGAGGGAGCGATAATGTCACAATTCTCAATTATTATTATAAAATTTGGCACTTGCTGCGAACAGTCCGGCTTTGTTACCCTATGAAGAATATTTTAGAAAGTAATGCCCGCAAATACACCCTGCTGGTCATCGTCATTACTTTTATTGCAAGGCTTTTCGTGGCAGCATACACAGGCCTGGGCATTGGCGAATCTTATTATTTCCGCGGGGCGTTAAGTTTTGATCTTAGTTATTTTGACCAGCCACCATTGTTTTTTTGGCTTGGCGGTATCAGCGTAAAATTGTTGGGCTTAACAAACCTTGGGCTTCGTTTTCCTTCGGTTCTATTGTTCGCAGGTACCAGCTGGTTATTATATTTAGTAACTGCACGATTATTTAACCCACGTTCCGGGTTTTGGGCGGTAGTATTGATCAACCTCAGCGCAGTGTTTACTATCCCTATCGCGGTATGGTTTCAACCCGACGCACCACTGATGTTCTTTTGGATGCTCAGTGCCTACTTCATTGTCGAGCTGCTTTTCACTTACAACAACAAAGAAAAATTAGACCGTAACAAAGGCAAGGTATATACTTTATGGATATTGATCGGCATTAGCATGGGGCTTGATGTGTTGAGCAAATACCATGTGCTTTTCTTGTTGGTGGGCGTGTTCATTTTTATTATCGCTAATAAGAAACAACGCCATTGGCTAACCCACCCCGGTCTATACATAGCGTTTTTGATCGCAGTTGCATTGGCGTTCCCGGTTATTTGGTGGAATTACAAAAACGATTGGATCTCCTTTACATTTCAGGGAAACCGTGCAGGTTCGGGCACTCATGGGTTCAGCCTCCACCCCGAATGGTTTTTACGCAGCATTGGCGGCCAGGCATTGTGGCTCTTGCCTTGGATATGGGTACCGCTTGTTATTCAATTATGGACAAGCTTTAAAAGTCGCAGCAAATCTGAGGCATATGGATTTATCTTTTGGACATCCGTATTGCCATTGGTATTCTTCACCCTGGTAACCCTATGGAGCGATTTGCAATACCACTTCCACTGGCAGGCACCGGGGTACATGATGCTGTTTATTCCTCTTGGGTTTGCTGTAGATAAAGCCTTAAATAATCATGGTAAGCGCTCGGCATTGTTCAATCGCCGCTGGTTAACATTCAGCATATTGTTTACATGTATCGTTTTGCTGGTGGCAAACTTACAGGAGATCACAGGTTTTTGGCGTTATTATGGGCCGAAATGGATAGTGCACTTTGGCGGTGAAAAAACGGAACCCACAATACAAGGCACTGATTACATCGACATTCAGAAACGCTTTGAGAAAGAAGGCTGGTTAAACGACCCAAAAATATTTACGGGCAGCACCCGCTGGTGGCTTACGGGCAAGATCGATTGGGCACTTAAAGGCAAAAAGCCCATCATTGTTTTTGACGAAGACCCGCGTAACCTGGCATTTTTAGTCGACCCGAAAACCTTAGTCGGCGATGACGCTGTGATACTTGGTCAAGAGCATCAGAAAAGTATCGACCTGAACGTAACACCTTTTTTCGACAGCGTAACCCAAATGCCCGACATCATCATTTACCGCAGCGGAGTAGATGAGTTGCACCTACAGGTCTACTATTGCAAGAACTTTCATAAAAGCGTAAAACCGCACGAAGAGTTCCCGGTTTACCGGCAATTGACCGGCAGGCCGCCGTTTGGGAACTAGTCTGTCATAGAAATGCACGGAAATCTTATCTGCTAAACAATCCGTTAATCAGCATGGTATTGTTTTCATGAATTTACAACTGAAAGATAAAACTGCCTTGGTGACCGGCTCTACCGCCGGCATAGGATATTCAATAGCGAAACAATTAGCGCAAGAAGGTGCAATAGTTACTGTTACAGGTCGCACGCAAAAGCGTGTGGACGAAGCAGTAAATAGTATAAAAAAAGAAACCGGCAACGAAAATGTCGCCGGAATTACGGTAGACTTTAGCAACGCCGAAGATATTAACAACCTGACAGAGCAGCTTACGGAAGTTGATATTCTGATCAACAACGTTGCCATATTCGAACCCAAGGAGTTTAAGGCGATAACTGATGATGACTGGTTTAATTTCTTTAATGTGAATGTAATGAGCGGCGTCCGCTTATCGCGCGTTTACTTCGATAAAATGATAGCCAAAAACTGGGGCCGTATTATTTTCATCGCTAGCGAATCGGCATTGAATATTCCTAAAGAAATGATCCATTACGGCGTTACCAAAACCGCTATGCTTGGTTTGTCGCGCGGGCTGGCAGAGCTCACTAAGAACACGAACGTAACGGTAAATACTGTTATGCCCGGCCCTACTCTATCTGAAGGTGTCGGCGGATTTATCGAGAAGATAGCCCGGGACAAAAATCAAACGGTAGAAGAAGTGGAAAAAGATTTCTTTGTATCCATGCGCCCTACCTCCATAATTCAACGCTTTCTAACCACAGACGAGATCGCCAATACTGTTACTTACCTGGCTAGTCCGCTTTCCGCAGCAACTAACGGCGCTGCCATCCGTGCCGAGGGCGGCCTGCTGACGACTGCGGTTTAAAGGCGTCCCCAACCCATCTCCAAAAGAGAAGGGCTTGATTTCCTTTTGTGCGTGGCCATTTATAAATTATTTTTGGCCATGCACATCAGACGCGCCACCACATCAGACATCACCGCTATTATGCTTCTTATAAAAAAGGTTATTCCGCTGATGCGGGCCGCCGGTAATTTGCAGTGGGATGATAATTATCCTAACCCGGAGAAGTTCGCCTTAGACATCAGCAAAAACCAGCTCTGGGTTGCAGAAGAAGATGGTAAAATAGCAGGCGTTGCAGCATTGACAATCGACCAGGATCCTGAGTATGCCGATGTAGGCTGGGATATTACCGAACCGGCTATAGTTACACATCGCCTGGCTGTTGACCCCGACTTTCAAGGTCGCGGCGTTGCCGCGGCCTTACTTAATATAGCCGAAGGAATTGCTTTAGAACGCGGCTTTAAAACGCTGCGTATCGATACCAATAACAACAACAAAGCTACGCAGGCTCTATTCCCAAAATTGGGATATAAATTTTGCGGCGAAATTGGGCTGCAATTCAGGCCGGGGTTAAGATTCTATTGTTATGAGAAGAGATTAGATTAATAGCAGCTACCAACAGCAGACCGCATTGTTTCCAGATAACCATTATTGAACAGTTATGACGGATCAGGAACATGTATTACTGTGCGACTATTAATATTACTCCTCACTTCCTTCAACGTTTCTGTCAAAGTAATCTTGCTGCAGGTCATCTATCTCGCGGCGGTCGCGCTTGGTTGGTCGGCCTGTGCCTCGGTCGCGGCGCAGCTGTGGTGCCTGGAACATGGATTGAAACCCGGCACGTTGTTCTACCGGTGTCTGGTCTTCATAGAAATTCACAGCGGTTTTGGCATCAACCCTATTCTCCAGCAGGCCCGTCACTAATATAATCTTTCGCTCCGGGCCTTTAGCCACGTTGTACAGTTCATTGATCTTTACTTCGTGCGATGCTTTCACGTTAGCGCCATTCAATTTTACCCGGCCGGCTTTACATGCTTCGGTAGCGAGCGAGCGGGTTTTAAACAGGCGGATGGCCCATAAATATTTATCTACGCGTAACTTTTCTTTCTCAGGCATATTGCGTTTACAAAAAGGGTAAATATTTTACAACGGCGCAAATGTTGTTTTAAATATATTTGAGCAATGGAATTTGAAGAGGATTACCTGCCCGAAGGCGGTAAGCATGAATACGATATTGAGATATATTCGCGCACAGCAGTATTCTGGTTTACGCTAATATTTACCACGCTTTTTGGCGGCACGCTGTTGGTCTTGAATTTAAGGGGAGCTGGATATACCCGCAGGGCGATAATCGTCGGGGTTTTTTCCGTAGCTTATTATGTTGTTGAAACGTTCGCGGCAACCTTTATCGCTAAAAATTATTTGCTGCATCTTAAAGCACAAGATCTGTTGTTTGCCCTAAGCGTTATCAAATTAGCATTTGATCTTACCGCCGCGCTAATACTGGTTTTGGTTTTTTACAAACGCTATTTCCCAGAGAAGGATTACTATCCTAAAAGTGTAACTGCACCATTGGCCGTAGCATTTGTTTTGTTTGTAATATACTCCATCATTGGCCAGGGGCTCATGAAACATTAAGCAACTATTTAGCGTTTTACAGCCAACCTTATAACCGAAAACATTTACTTTGCGAAAATTTTAACCGATGATTTTAGATCTTAAAGCAAAAATTGAAGCAGCATGGGACGACCGCTCCTTGCTGAAAGAAACCGAATACACCAACGCGATAGATACTGTTATTGAACAGCTCAACAACGGCCAAATGCGCGTTGCAGAATATATTACCGGCCGCTGGCATGTGAACGACTGGATCAAGAAAGCAGTGATCCTGTACTTCCCGATCATGGAGATGCAGGAAATAAAAGTTGGGCCGTTTGTGTTTCATGATAAAATGAAACTAAAGACCGACTACAAAAAATCCGGGGTACGTGTAGTGCCGCATGGTATTGCCCGTTATGGCGCTTACCTTGCTAAAGGCGTAATCATGATGCCATCATACGTAAACATTGGTGCCTATGTTGACGAGGGCACAATGGTTGATACCTGGGCTACCGTGGGTTCATGCGCCCAGATTGGCAAACATGTTCATCTAAGTGGCGGCGTGGGCATTGGCGGCGTGTTAGAACCCGTTCAGGCTGCGCCGGTAATTATAGAGGATAACTGCTTTATTGGCTCGCGTGCCATAGTTGTAGAAGGCGTGCATGTAGAAAGCGAAGCCGTTTTAGGTGCCAACGTTGTGTTGACAGCCTCAACCAAGATCATTGACGTTACCGGCGAAGAACCGATTGAATATAAAGGCGTGGTGCCGGCGCGTTCTGTGGTAATACCGGGATCGTACACCAAAAAATTCGCGGCTGGCGAGTACCAGGTGCCATGTGCATTAATTATCGGCAAAAGAAAAGAATCTACAGACAAGAAAACATCGCTTAACGACGCGTTGAGAGATAACAATGTTGCTGTATAATTTTGAATGAAAGAATGATAGAAGGATTGAGTTTTAAGAATTGTCGTCTCATTCATTCATTCACTCATTCTATCATTCTTTCATTATGAACATCGGTTTCGATGCTAAGCGTGCTTTCTTGAACCGTACCGGCTTGGGTAATTACAGCCGCTGGCTCATTAATGGCCTGGCCAAATTGCATACCGAAAACAAGTACTTGCTTTATACACCAAAGCTTTCAACACTCTACGCACCTAAAGGGTTAAATACCTTTGTAAAAACACCCACGCTAAGATTATTTACTTCACGTTGGCGGGCAAGCGGCATTATACGTGATCTAAAACGCGATGAAATCGATCTTTATCATGGTTTAAGTCACGAATTACCGTTCGGCTTAAAACGTACCGGAATTAAAGGTATAGTTACTGTGCACGATGTGATTTTTATGCGCTACCCGCAATACTTTAAAGCTATTGACCGGTTCTTTTACAAAGCGAAATTAAAAGTCGCGTGCCGCGAATCGGACCGTATTGTGGCCATGAGCCAAAAAACTAAAGATGATATTGTCGACATTTTTGGCACCAACCCGGCAAAAATTGAAGTAATCTACCAGGGTTGCGACCCGGCTTTTAAAGTTGAGGCCGGTTTAGACAAATTAGAAGAGGTGCGTAAGCGGTATAACCTCCCGGAAAAGTACCTGCTTAACGTGGGGACAATAGAAGAGCGTAAAAACCTTTTACTGTTGGAAAGGTCTTTAAGAAACATCCCTGACATTAAACTGGTTGTTGTTGGTAAGATAACTAAGTATCTTGACGAAGTACAGATTTTTATCGCACAGAACCAGCTTAGGGAACGGGTAATTTTCCTGCACAACGTACCCTTTGCAGACCTTCCTGCTATCTATCAGGGCGCGGCATGTTTTATTTATCCCTCGCGCTACGAAGGTTTTGGCATACCAATTTTAGAGGCATTGGTGAGTAAAGTTCCGGTGATAGCTGCGACAGGATCTTGCCTGGAAGAAGCGGGCGGACCGGATTCCATTTACGTTGATCCGGATGATGATAGAGCTCTCGCCAAAGCTATCAATAGCCTCCTAAGTGATGAACAATTGCGCAACAAGATGATAATCGCCGGACTAAATTATTCGGCTAACTTTGACGATGAAAAATTGATACAGCAATATGCTAAACTGTATCAGCAAGTGTTAGATCATGCTTAAAGACGAAATTGACAAAGCGCTAAACGTAATTCGGGACGGCGGTATTATCCTCTATCCCACCGACACTATTTGGGGTATCGGCTGCGACGCCACAAATACCGACGCTGTTAAGAAGATCTACCAGTTAAAGCAACGCGAAGAAAGTAAAAGCATGATCATTCTCGTGGACGCCGATCATAAACTAGAGCAATACATTACAGAAGTACCTGCCATTGCTTTCGACTTGATTGAATTCGCAGAAAACCCTCTAACGCTAGTAATGCCGGGCGCTAAAAACATCTCTCCGGCATTGATCGCCGAAGACGGCAGCGTAGGCATCAGAGTGAGTGCCCACCCTTTTTGCCAGCAATTGATTCAGCGTATGCGCAAGCCCCTCGTTTCCACCTCGGCAAACATTAGCGGGCAGCCCTCACCACAATTTTTTGATGAAGTTACCGAGGACATATTGAACGGAGTGGATTACGTTGCAGACGTAGATCAGCTCTTGCGCGAGCCCAAAAAACCATCTACTATCATGCGTTTAGATGCGAAAGGTCATTTCGAGTTTATACGCAGATAACATTATCTTTTTTCAGCTTCATACTCCAGGATATCGCCGGCCTGGCAGTCTAATGCTTTGCAAATAGCTTCCAGCGTGCTAAAGCGGATTGCCTTAGCCTTGCCGGTTTTCAAGATAGAAAGGTTAGACAGCGTGAGATCGACTTTCTCTGAAAGCTCATTTAGCGACATTTTCCGTTTCGCCATCATCACGTCCAGGTTTACAATAATAGGCATGGCTTAAATGGTTAGGTCGTTTTCAGATTTGATGTCGATGGCGCTTTGCAAAACTTTTTCGAACACTGCTGCCGCTGTAGCAACCACAATAGTTGCAAACGCGGTTGTCATGCATAGCATCATAAAGCCTGCGGGGTCGTCGCCTTTGGCGTGAAATATCCTGATGAATACAGCTGTCAGTAAAATGCAACCTGCCAGGGCTAGCGAACAAAGTTTGATGCTTCGTAGTGCCAATACCGCATCTGTAGAAAATACCCTGTTACGCCCAATGTAGCCTAATAGTTTAAATGCTTTATAAAGTCCGGTAAAAAACGCGGATGATGAAGCATAAACAAATAATATAAACGGATCTGCATAAATGTGAAACAAATCAAGGTCAGCCGCCCGGCCTTCCCTTGTTGGGAAAACAATTAGAATGGTTAACGTGATAACACCTATCAGGACAAGCACGCCTTGAAGAAATACGGTAGAAATTCTTTTCATAACAATTGCAAAGTTTGAATCCAATGCAATTATAATAAATATTTATCGATTTTCAATAAATTTTATTTGTTTATCAGTTTATTTAATTTTGTTCTCGTATCAGAAAATTCTTTTAGGCTCAGTGCCTTTTGGTATAGTTCAATTGCTTTACTCTTATCGTGCACAGCATTGTAGTAATCACCCATGCTGTCATAAACGTTGTAACTGTTGGGGTAAGCATTAATATTATATTGCAAAAACGTATAGGCTAATTTGGGATTGGCGGATATCAAATTTAAGCCAAAATCGTTCATTACGTCTTCTGGAGGGGAGAATTTGTAACCCATATTTTTAGATATCTCATTATAATGGGCTTCCACTTTAGCTATGATTGGCCCGGATGGTATATTTTTGTCAAAGAACGTTTTCGTAAGCGATTGTGGTATTGCATAATCCCTGAAAATAAAACGCAAAGCATCGTATTCTGTGATAAATGGTATAGATCCGTGACTGTCGTTAGCGTAATAGTGGTAAGCAAATTTTAATTTATTGTTAATAGCCTCTTTTTGGAAAATATCTTTAAGATTTAATATAGCACGGATGTGCCCTGTAGCGGCCGATGTATCTTTTCTTGCCAATGTAGTATCCATGTCTTCGGGCAGAGTATTGGCAATTCCCATGTACAGACTTTTACTTGTCAGATTTTCTTTTGCAAAGCTTTTTCTGGCATAGCTTAACGCGATACCCCTATCAAACCACATACTTGGATCGATGGCTACATAGCTGTTGAACAACCCGGGTTGGCCTGCCAATGTGTTAATTACCAGTAAGCCACCAAGCGAGTGGCCAATTAACATTTTATATGAGGCTGCTGGGTAATTTAGGTTGATATACGGCATCAATTCCAATTCGATAAAAGATATGAAATCCTTACCTCCGCCCGAATTCTTAAGAGGGCCTATATGGTTCGGGGTGAGGTCACGCAAGCGGTCGGTGTTAGGTATGGCAACAACTATCATTTCGGGACAAACAGTACCGCTTAATTGCTGTACCATACCCGCCACAGATGCAAAATGTGCGTCTCCATCGAGCAGATATATTACGGGATATTTCTTTGGGGCATAGATGCTTTCGGCGGCACTTGCAGGTACATAAACCCATATTTTGCGTGTCTCCTTCAATATTTTTGAATTTACACTGTCAATAACACCCATTACAATTTTATTATTTTTAACCGTTTGCGCACTTACTGATAGTGCCGAAAGAACGATTGCATAAATAAAAAATAGCTTGCTTAGTGGATGTAGTACAAATTTCATATTGAGGCGGGTTTAAATTCTTGACAGGCTAATATAAACTTTACGGTAAGAAAGGCAATTACCAACACATATATTATAGATTTGCAACGTGGCAAAATCTTACCTCTTTGATGAAGCAGCACTTACGACATCCCATATTCCCGATAATCTCAAAACTTGCCGGCAAACTTGATCTGCAGGCGTTTGCCATTGGCGGCTACGTACGGGATATCTTTTTAAACCGCGCTTCGAAAGATATCGATATCGTTGTTATAGGTAACGGGATAGCATTTGCCGAAGAAGTGGCAAAACAACTTAACGTAAAACTGGCCGTTTTTAAAAACTTTGGTACGGCTATGTTGCGGTATAAAGATGTGGAGGTTGAATTTGTAGGTGCCCGCAAAGAGTCTTACCGCGCAGAATCGCGCAAACCAATTGTTGAGAACGGCACCTTGGAGGATGATCAAAAACGTCGCGACTTTACTATTAATGCACTTGCTATATCACTTTACCCTGATAATTATGGATTATTGATTGATCCCTTCAATGGCATTGCAGACCTGGAAAGCAAACTGATACGCCCCCCCCTTGATCCGTCAGAAACATTTAGTGATGATCCGCTGCGAATGATGCGTGCCATCAGGTTTGCTTCGCAATTAGGTTTTGAAATTGATGAAAGCGCCGTAGCCGCCATAAAACAAAACAAAGAACGCATCGGCATAGTATCTCAAGAGCGTATCACAGATGAATTGAACAAGATCATCCTTTCGCCTAAGCCCTCGGTTGGATTTAAATATTTATTCGATACCGGTCTGCTACACATCATTTTTCCGCAAATGGTTGCGCTTTACGGTGTCGACTATATTGACGGCCGTGGCCATAAAGATAATTTTTACCATACCCTGCAAGTTCTAGACAATATCTGTGCAGACACTGACGATCTTTGGCTGCGCTGGGCTGCTATATTGCATGACATCGCAAAACCTGCCACCAAACGCTTCGAGCCCGGCCACGGATGGACCTTCCACGGCCATGAGGATAAAGGTGCGCGCATGGTACCAAAAATATTCGCGCAATTGAAACTTCCGCTGAATGAGCACATGAAGTTTGTGCAAAAGCTGGTTCAGCTGCATTTGCGACCAATTGTACTTGCACAGGATATTATTACAGACTCTGCAGTACGGCGTCTGCTTTTTGAGGCAGGCAGCGATGTAGAAAGCCTGATGATGCTTTGCAAGGCCGATGTAACTACCAAAAACGAGTACAAGATTAAAAAATATCGTAACAATTTTGAGCTAGTACAGCAAAAATTAAAGGATGTAGAAGAGCGCGACAGCATCCGTAATTGGCAGCCCCCTGTTACCGGCGATGATATTATGCAACTTTTTGGCATTACTGCGGGCCGTGAGGTTGGGATTATTAAGAATCAAATACGCGAGGCCATTCTTGAAGGCGATATCCCGAATGACAGAGCGGCTGCGCTCGAATATACCGTAGCAAAAGGCGAAGAATTTGGCTTAAAAGTTGTGGAGAAACCTTTTTAAATTAAAGTGCTATTTTTGGCGAAAATCTACTTTTAAAACATGGCTATATATAGGTTCAAGGTAACTTTTGAGGATTATGACGAGGTGTCGCGCGAGATTGATATAAAGTCTAATCAAACGTTTGCTGACCTGCACACGGCGATACATCAGGCTACCGGTTACGCAGCAGATTATCCGTCATCTTTCTACATTAGCAATGACCAATGGACCAAGGGCGAAGAGTTTGCTTACAAACCTAATGCGCGTAAAACAGAACGTGGTGTTAAGTTGATGGAGAACGCTAAACTGAGCAACTTTATTGATGACCCGCACCAAAAATTCTATTACACTTTCAATTTCGACAGGCCATTTGACTTCCATGTCGAGTTGATAAAGATCCTGAATGAAACGCCGGGCACAACTTATCCAAGTGTATTTAGGAGCACCGGCGAAGCACCAAAACAATTTGGCAATGTGTTAGGGCAAACGGTAATCCCACCTACCGACGAAGATTTTGACTTCCTTAACGAAATGGAATTTAATCCCGAAGATGCTGAAGATTTTTCTGAAGTTAAGGATACAGGTTTGGAAACCCACGAAGAAGAGCAAGAAAGCCATGAGGAGGAAGAAGACGAGTTTGGTAACGAGTTTTCTGATGACGACGAAGACGGCTATTCGGGCCGCAAGGGCAGCAGCGACGATTATTAATATTGGCAGCAGCAACCGATAAAACGCTTATTGTTGTTGCAGGCCCCACTGCAGTTGGCAAAACGGCGGCGGCTATCAAACTTGCTCAGCACTTCGGAACAGAAATTGTTTCTGCAGACTCCAGGCAGTTCTATAAGGAAATGTCTATCGGCACGGCCAAACCCACAATTGATGAACTTGCCGCCGCACCTCACCATTTTATAGGCTCACATTCCGTTGAAGAAAATTTCACTGTCGGCGATTTCGAAAAGGCTGGTGTCAATGCGATCAATGAAATATTCAGATTTAAAAATATTGCTGTTCTAGTCGGCGGATCAGGGTTGTTTGTAAAAGCTATCTGTGAAGGATTTGATGAACTGCCATCCGCACCGGCGGAAGTGAGAGAGAAGCTAAACATTCAATTAAAGGAGCACGGGATCGACAGCCTTCAACTACGACTTAAAGAAGCTGACCCTGTCTACTATGCCGAAGTTGATATCAATAACCCACAACGCGTTATAAGAGCTTTAGAAGTATTTGACGCTACAGGCAAACCGTTCTCGTCATTTCGCAGTGCAAATGTAATGTCAAGGCCTTTTCGTATAGTCAAGATCGGTCTAAATATGCCAAGAGAGATCCTTTATGACAGGATCAATCAACGGGTTGATGCAATGATCGCCGATGGATTAGTCGATGAAGTTAAAAGCCTCCTGCCCTATCGCCATTTGAACGCGTTAAACACGGTAGGTTATACAGAAATATTCGACTACCTGGAAGGCAAGATTAACTTGCCGACTGCCATTGAACTTGTTAAACAGCATACACGTCAATTCGCTAAACGACAGCTTACTTGGTTCAATAATGACAAAGAAATTCATTGGATAAATCCATCGGAAGATGACGTGCTTAAGGTTGCGAAGCGATTATTGGAAACTTCTAATCCAGGCAACTAACAATCGCGTCAATTAAGTGAGTGGTTTCTTTGGGGTCGCGGGTTAAGATGCATTTGGCGCCGGTTGTTTTCGCCGGATAATCATTACCACCTTTAAATAAGGCATCGCCGATAAATAACATTTTAGTGATCGGAATTTTGAGCACCTCTTTCAGTTTATGTATACCGTAAGCTTTGTCTATGCCAGGCTTTGTCACGTCTATCGATGTAGCACCGCCTAACTGTACCGCAAATTCAGGAATGGTTTTGTCCAAAATGGCTTTGATCTTGCGCCGTTTATCGAAGTGCGGGTCCCACTCTTGTTTAGGTTTAAGCGGTGCCTGCTGGCCTAAGGCAGAAAACGTGATCTGGCTGTCGCGGTCTTCTATCTGTTCACCCCAGATTTTCTCCGGCTTAAAACCTGTTTGTTCTACCGCCTTATTTAATGATGAAATAATCTTCTTCTTTTCAGCAGCGGTAAAGTTTTCCGAGTATAGCTTTTGCCAATCTTTACCATCATATTGGTAGAACTTAGTACCACAGGTGGGGAGTATAAACAGATTATTGAACTGACTGTCTTTAGGCAAGTGAGAAATTACCTGCTTATCAAATTGCGGCCAATCACCGCCTGATATAATAGCAACTTTTACCGTGTCTAACAGGCTGTGCAATAGGCGCGCCATGTCAGCATCTATGGCCGCCTTGCTTTGGGCAAGGGTACCGTCAAGATCAAATATGATGAGCTTTTTCATCAAGGGTATTAACCCCGTATCAGTCCTGAAGTTTTAATAAATATTGGCCGTAACCGCTTTTGATATATTTCTGAGCCAGCACTTCAAGTTGGGTACGGTCTATAAAACCCATACGATAAGCAACCTCTTCAATGCAACCGATCTTTGTATCCTGGCGTTTTTCAATTACGCGCACAAACTCTGTTGCGTCGCTAAGCGAATCAAATGTTCCGGTATCCAGCCAGGCAGTGCCCCTGTCCATCACCCCCACATGCAAATTGCCTTGTTCCAGATAACGCTTATTTACGTCGGTTATCTCGTACTCGCCACGTGGAGAAGGAGCAATATTTTTTGCGATTTCAACAACCGAATTATCGTAAAAGTATAAACCGGGTACTGCGTAATTTGACTTTGGTTTCGCCGGTTTCTCTTCTATAGATAGCGCTTTAAATTGTTTGTCAAATTCCACTACGCCATAACGCTCAGGATCGGCAACAGCATAAGCAAATATCGCAGCACCATCTACATCATTAAAACTTTGCACCAACTGACTAAATCCCGACCCGTGAAAAATATTGTCACCCAGCACTAACGCAACCTTATCGTTACCAATAAATTGTTCCCCTATCACAAAGGCCTGCGCAAGGCCATTGGGCACTTCTTGTATTGCATATTCAAAACGGCAACCCAACTCGCGCCCGTCTCCTAATAGACGCTCAAATCCGGCCTGGTCATCAGGAGTCGTTATGATCAAAATCTCATTAATCCCTGCCAGCATTAATACAGAAAGCGGATAATAGATCATGGGCTTATCATATATGGGCATCAACTGCTTGCTTATGGCTTTGGTGATAGGATACAAGCGCGTACCCGACCCACCGGCAAGAATAATTCCTTTCATACTACTGCAATGCTTTAATACAAGTGATCAGGCTATCTCTCCAATATGGGATATCAATTCCCAGATCTTTTTTAATTTTTGATTTGTCCATCACAGAAAATTTAGGCCTTTCTGCTTTTGTTGGATATTCTGTGGTTTTTAAAGGTTTTACCAGCATTTCTACGCCAGCGATGTGAAATATCGCTACCGCAAAGTCATACCATGACAATACTCCCTCGTTGCTGTAATGATATAAACCATAAGCTTTGCTTTCGTTGCGGATTATCTGGAATATTGCTTCGGCAAGGTCTATCGCATAGGTGGGGGTACCAACCTGATCTGCGATAACACCCAATTCCGTTTTTGTCTCTGCCAATTTGAGCATCGTTTTCACAAAGTTATTGGCAAACTCAGAATAAAGCCAACTGGTTCGTAAGATAAAATACTTGCCGTCTACAGCGGTTATCGCCTGCTCGCCCTCAAGCTTAGTTAACCCGTAAACACTCAGCGGTTGGGTAGGGTCGGTCTCGTTAAGTAATTTAGGGACGTTTCCTTTGAATACAAAGTCGGTCGAAACATGTATCAAACAGCTGTTGTATGCTTTGCATAATTCGGCTACATTAGCTGCGCCGTTATTATTTACATTGCGCGCAGCTTCAACTTCATCCTCAGCCTTATCAACAGCTGTATAAGCGGCGCAATTGATCACATGTTCAGGCTTATACTTTGCAAATGTGTTTTCAAGTGCGGCACGATCAAGAATATTAGCGTCTTGCGTGCCCAAAAAGATAATATCTTTCAGCCCGTTTTTATCGGCAACATTTTTTAAAGATTGGCCCAACTGGCCTGAGCTACCAAATACAATGATACTACCCATCAATTTTATTTAAATGCCCAAACAAGGTCTCTTCTACTATACAGCACAAAATATGGCCTATAAGTATATGTGATTCTTGGATTCGCGGAGTTGACGGCGACGGAACTTTAATGCATACATCGCAATATTGCGCCATAGCACCACCATTTAACCCGGTAAACCCAATAGTTTTTATACTCATTTTCCCGGCAGATTGCAACGCCTTTAAAATATTGGGCGAATTACCTGAAGTAGATATGCCTATAAAAACATCACCGGCTTTACCGTGCGCTTCTACCTGGCGCGAAAACAACAATTCATAACCGTAATCATTACCAACAGCAGTAAGCACAGATGTGTCTGTAGATAAGGCTAGTGATGGCAGCCCCGGCCTGTCGAAATAAAAGCGGCTCACAAATTCGGCGGCAATATGCTGTGCATCAGCAGCACTACCCCCATTTCCGGCCAGCAAGGTTTTACCTTGTGACTCATAGCTTTTTAAGATCAGGTTTGCTGCATCAGCAATTTGCTGAAGCAGATCGGCATCATTAAGCAATGCCTCTTTAGTAGAGATAGAGTCTGTTATTTGTTGCTTTATAAAAGATAACATTAGTTGATATTAAGCTTACATAACAATTTTCCGGCCTATACTGTTGTAATAAAAACCAAGATCTATCATTTTGTCAAGGTCATACAAGTTGCGCCCATCAAATATCACTTTACTTTTCAGATCGCGCGTAAGGCGGTCAAAATCGGGGTTACGGAAAACAGACCACTCTGTCACAATCAGCAGGGCATCAGCCTTTGGTAATGCCTCGTAAGCACTTTCAACATATTTTATCTTATCTCCCAATAATGCCTTTATGTTCGGCATTGCCTCCGGATCGTGCGCGGTTATTGTGGCGCCCGCCTGAAGCAGTTCATCTATGATATATAATGCTGGCGCTTCCCGTATATCATCTGTTTCAGGTTTAAAGGCAAGTCCCCATAATGCAAAATGCTTGCCGTTCAGGTCGTTATTGAAATATTTTTTAACTTTTTGCACCAAAACTTTTTTCTGGATCTCGTTAACGTCCATTACGGCGTTTAGTATCTTAAAATCATACTCATTCTGTTCTGCAGATTTAGCCAGGGCTTGTACATCTTTAGGAAAACAACTACCTCCGTAACCAATACCCGCAAACAAAAAGCGTTTACCTATACGGGCATCGGCACCTATGCCACGGCGTACCATGTCAACATCTGCACCAACTAGTTCGCACATGTTCGCAATTTCATTCATGAAGGATATCTTGGTGGCCAGGAAAGAGTTAGCGGCATACTTCGTCAGTTCTGACGAACGCTCATCCATAAAGATAACCGGGTTACCTTGTCTTACATATGGCCCATACAACTCTGACATTAGCTTGCGCGCGCGTTCATCTGTTGTGCCCACCACTACCCTGTCGGGCTTCATAAAGTCTTCAACAGCGACACCTTCACGTAAAAACTCTGGGTTAGATACAACTGCAAACTCAATGCTTGTTTCTTTAGCCATAACGGCCCTAACCTTGTCTGCGGTGCCAACAGGCACTGTAGATTTGGTTACTATAACTTTGTATTCTTTAATGATCTTTGCAATGTCTGCAGCAGCGCCAAGCACATAACTTAGATCTGCTGCACCATCCCCGCCCGGCGGAGTTGGCAAAGCAAGGAAAATGATCTTCGCTTCTTCAATGGCCTCTGCCAAATTTGCGGTAAAATGCAGCCTGTCTTGCTTAATATTCCGATGAAAGAGCTGTTCGAGACCCGGTTCGTAGATAGGCAGTTCTCCTGCTCTCATCTTTTCTACCTTTTCTTTATTGATATCTACGCAAATTACTTCGTTACCTGTCTCTGCAAGGCACGTACCGGTTACTAAACCTACATAGCCGGTTCCAACAACTGCTATCTTCATTTTTAATTATTTTATAGGTATAATGATACTAATTTATTTAAGCATGCTTTTCCAAAAAGTCTTGGTAAGCTAACCATATGCCTTCTTTTAAACCAATAGTATATTTCCAACCCTTTTGGTTAAGTTTCGACACATCCATCAGTTTACGAGGCGTACCATCGGGCTTTGTGCTGTCGAACGTTAGCCTACCCTGGTAGCCGACTACATCTTTAACTAGATGAGCGAGCTCGCTGATAGACAAATCTTCACCTGTGCCTACGTTCACCAAGCCGGGCTCGTCATAGTTTTGCATCAGATAAAAACAGGCATCTGCCAAGTCATCTGCAAATAAAAATTCACGTAATGGTTTACCACTACCCCACACTACAACTTCCGAAGTATTATCCCTTTTTGCTTCATGGAAGCGGCGGATCAACGCCGGCAACACGTGCGAGTTTTGCGGGTGATAGTTATCGTTGTAGCCATATAAATTGGTTGGCATAACAGATATGAAATTACAGCCATATTGTGCACGGTATGCATCGCACATTTTTATACCAGCTATCTTAGCTATTGCATAAGGCTCATTAGTTTCTTCAAGCCGGCCGGTTAACAAATAATCTTCCTTAAGCGGCTGCGGAGCCAGTTTCGGGTAGATGCAGCTCGAACCAAGGAACATTAACTTTGCGACTCCGTTTTTGTAAGACGAGTGGATGATATTGTTTTGTATCTGCAGGTTATCATACAAAAATTCGGCGCGGTAGGTATTGTTGGCAACAATACCGCCAACCTTGGCGGCAGCCACAAATACGTATCCGGGTTTTTCTGATTCGAAGAAGCCAGCCACTGCTGCTTGGTCGCGTAAGTCAAGTTCTGCAGACGTACGCGTAATTAAATTGTTGAATCCCTCGCGCTGTAGTTTCCTCATAATGGCCGACCCTACCATTCCGCGATGACCGGCTATATAAACCCTGGCGTTTTTATCCATAAATACTATTCGTACTGGTTTTTGATCTGGTAACCCGACGATTTTAAAATCCTGTCTTTTTCAAATAGTTCAATATCGGCAGCCACCATTTCTTTTACCAAACCGTTTAAGTCATATTTAGGTTCCCAGCCCAATTTATCTTTTGACTTTGTTGGATCGCCTATCAATAGGTCTACCTCTGTAGGCCTGAAATATTTAGGGTCTACCGCAACCACTTCCGTACCATTTTCAACCTGGTAGGCAGAGTTGCTACAGCTGACTACATAACCTTTCTCTTCAACACCTTCATTTTTAAAGTCAATCTCAATTCCTACTTCGGCAAACGCCATACGTACGAATTCGCGTACGCGGGTGGTAACACCTGTGGCAATTACAAAATCTTCTGCTTTTTCTTGCTGCAGGATTAGGTACATTGCCTCTACATAGTCTTTTGCATGGCCCCAGTCACGCTGCGCGTCAAGGTTGCCCAGGTACAGTTTGTCTTGCAAACCCATAGCTATTTTGGCAACCGCGCGTGTGATCTTCCGCGTTACAAATGTTTCGCCCCGTAACGGACTTTCATGGTTAAATAAAATACCGTTGCAAGCATACATATCATATGCTTCGCGGTAGTTTACAGTTATCCAGTAACCGTAAAGTTTGGCCACCGCGTACGGCGACCGCGGGTAAAAAGGCGTTGTTTCTGATTGCGGCACCGCCTGTACCAGGCCATATAATTCTGAGGTTGACGCCTGGTAGATACGGGTCTTTTTAATCAGGCCCAGTAACCTTACCGCTTCCAATATCCGTAAGGTACCTATACCATCCGCATTAGCCGTATATTCCGGGGTTTCGAAACTCACTTGAACGTGAGACATGGCACCTAAATTATAGATCTCGTCGGGCTGTACCTGTTGTATTATGCGGATAATATTTGTTGAGTCTGCAAGATCCCCATAGTGCAAAAAAAAGTTTTTATCAGACTCATGCGGGTCTTGGTACAAGTGGTCTATCCTGTCGGTATTGAATAGTGAGCTGCGGCGCTTTATGCCGTGGACCTCATACCCTTTAGATAACAACAGGTCTGCTAAATATGCACCGTCCTGTCCGGTAATTCCTGTAACTAATGCTTTCTTCATGTGATTACTTGTACGTCGATTGTATTTTTATTGTGATTAAGCCTGGCCCATAGTTCCACCAAAGTTCATGGTAAACCCATTGTTCTCGTCCGGAATTTTTATGCGGCCATTAATAGATTCGTATTTCTCAATGTTATCGCTAAGCGCGTTAAGCAAACGTTTAGCATGCTCTGGCGTTAAAATGACGCGTGATTTTACTTTGGCTTTTGGAATACCAGGCATAACACGCACAAAATCAACAACAAACTCGGCATTTGAGTGTGTGATTATGGCAAGGTTAGAATAAATACCCTCTGCAACTTCTTCAGATAGTTCAATATTTAATTGATTGTCGTTTTGCTGTTCCATCGGTAGATGTTAACGTTTGTTGTGAACATCAAAATTACCATTTAAAAGTGAAAGATTATAGCTGATGATGAAAGGCATAATAACATTTATTGAATTTATACCAACAAAAAAAGGCGCCCGTTAGTAAACGGACGCCTTGAATTCTATAAAGTTAACGTTATGCTTCTACTTCTTCTGATTTAGAAGCCATCAGGCGGTCAAACTCCTCCTGCGAACCAACACGCACGTTATCGTAGATACGCATACCTGTACCTGAAGGGATGAGGTGACCAACGATCACATTCTCTTTCAGACCAAGCATTTTATCGCGTTTACCTGCAATGGCTGCCTCATTCAGTACTTTGGTAGTTTCCTGAAATGATGCTGCAGAGATGAACGACTTAGTACCTAATGATGCACGCGTGATACCTTGCAACAGCGGGCTAGAAGTTGCCGCGATAGCATCGCGAACTTCAACCAGCTTAGCATCCTTACGTTTAAGGATAGAGTTCTCATCGCGCAGTTTACGTAACGATACTATCTGACCTGCTTTTAACGTAGTTGAATCACCCGGCTCAACAACAACCTTCTTATCAAAGATCTCGTCATTCTCCAGCATAAAATCCCAGCCGTCAACAGCTTCGCGCTCTAAGAAACGGGTATCGCCCGGATCTTCGATCTGTACTTTCTGCATCATCTGGTGAACGATCACTTCGAAGTGCTTGTCATTGATCTTCACACCTTGTAAACGGTAAACTTCCTGGATACCGTTAACCAGGTACTCTTGCACTGCTGCAGGGCCTTTGATGGCTAAGATATCGGCAGGTGAAATTGAACCATCTGATAACGGCATACCGGCTTTAATAAAGTCGTTATCCTGTACCAGAATGTGTTTAGACAACTGCACCAGGTATTTTTTGATCTGGCCGTCGCGCGACTCAATAGTAATCTCGCGGTTACCACGTTTAATGCCACCTAAGGTTACCACACCATCAATCTCTGTTACGACAGCAGGGTTTGACGGGTTACGTGCCTCAAACAACTCGGTTACACGTGGAAGACCACCTGTAATATCCCGGGTCTTACCTGCAGAACGAGGGATCTTAGCAATAACCTGACCTGTTTGGATGCTTTCATTCTCGTCAACCGCGATATGCGCGCCAACCGGGATGTTATATCCTTTTACCAAATTACCGGCTTTGTCGGTGATCTGGATTACAGGGTTCTTAGTTTTATCGCGGGTGTCGATAACCACTTTTTCGCGGTGACCAGTTTGCTCGTCAGACTCTTCACGGAATGTGATACCCTCTAACACGGCGTCGAAAGTTGCTTTACCGGCAAACTCAGAGATAATTACCGCGTTGTATGGATCCCATGAACAAATACGGTCGCCTTTGGTGATCTTGCTGCCATCTTTCACATACAGGTATGAACCGTATGGAATATTGTTGGTCATGATCACTTTATTGCTGCCTTCTTCTACAATGCGGAACTCGCCAGAACGGCCCAATACCACATCAACAGCACCATCTTCCGGAGTTTGGTAAGTCACAGTACGTACGTTCTCAAACTCGATGATACCATCGTAACGTGCAGAGATTTGAGATTCTGCCGCGATGTTAGATGCGGTACCACCCACGTGGAATGTACGGAGTGTTAACTGTGTACCCGGCTCACCGATTGACTGTGCTGCAATTACACCCACGGCCTCACCCGCTTGTACGCGTTTACCTGTTGCCAGGTTACGGCCGTAACAAAGTGCGCAAACACCGCGTTTGCTTTCGCAAGCCAATACAGAGCGGATCTCTATACCTTCTAGCGGAGAATTTTCTATCGCTTTGGCAATCTCTTCTGTGATGTCCTGTCCTGCAGATACCAACAAATCGTTAGTAAGCGGGTCATGTACATCGTGCAGAGATGTACGGCCTAAAATACGGTCATATAATGGCTCAACAATATCCTCGTTGTCTTTTAACGCTGTTGTAAAGATACCACGCAGTGTACCGCAATCGGTTTCACCAACAATCATATCCTGGGCAACGTCATGTAAACGACGGGTTAAGTAACCGGCATCGGCAGTTTTCAAAGCCGTATCCGCCAAACCTTTACGGGCACCGTGGGTAGAGATAAAGTACTCTAATACCGACAAGCCTTCTTTAAAGTTAGACAAGATAGGGTTCTCGATGATCTCACCGCCCGAACCTGATTTCTGAGGTTTGGCCATCAAACCACGCATACCTGCCAGCTGGCGGATCTGCTCTTTAGAACCACGCGCACCTGAATCGAGCATCATATATACAGAGTTAAAGCCCTGGTTATCTGTAGATAAGATCTCCATTACGTTGGCAGTAAGCCTGTTGTTGATACGTGTCCAGATATCGATGATCTGGTTGTAACGCTCATTATTAGTAATGAAACCCATGTTGTAGTTGTTCATTACCTCTTCTACTTCTTTCGATGCAGACTCTATCAGCGTAACTTTTTGAGCAGGGATGTTAACGTCTTGCAGGTTAAATGATAAACCACCACGGAATGCCATCTGAAAACCTAACTCCTTAATATCATCAAGGAATTGAGCCGCGCGCGCCATACCGGTAGTTTTCACTACCTCGCCAATGATATCGCGAAGCGATTTCTTGGTCAGCAATTCATTTATATAACCTACTTCTGTAGGTACGTGCTGGTTAAATAACACGCGGCCTACCGTAGTTTCTATCAGTTTATTTACAATGCTGCCATCGCGCTCTTTAACATCAGCTTTAACTTTGATGAAAGCGTGCAGGTCAACTTGTTTTTCGTTGTATGCAATGATCACCTCTTCGGCAGAGTAGAAAGACAAGTCTTGTCCTTTTACAACGCGTTTCTCATCTGTACGGCGGCCTTTAGTAATGTAGTAAAGACCTAAAACCATGTCTTGAGATGGTACAGTGATAGGCGTACCGTTTGCAGGGTTCAAAATGTTGTGCGAAGCCAACATTAAGATCTGCGCTTCTAAAATTGCGGCGTTACCAAGCGGCACGTGAACAGCCATCTGGTCACCGTCAAAGTCGGCGTTAAACGCGGTACAGGTTAACGGGTGTAATTGAATAGCCTTACCTTCTACCAGTTTTGGCTGGAAAGACTGGATACCCAAACGGTGCAGCGTAGGTGCACGGTTAAGTAACACAGGGTGGCCTTTCAATACGTTTTCAAGGATATCCCAAACCAGCGGGTCTTTGCGGTCAACAATTTTCTTTGCAGACTTAACCGTTTTAACCACACCACGCTCAATCATTTTACGAATGATAAACGGTTTGAACAGCTCGGCTGCCATATCTTTTGGCAAACCGCACTCGTGCAGTTTAAGGTTAGGGCCTACAACAATTACAGAACGTGCAGAGTAATCCACACGTTTACCTAATAAGTTTTGACGGAAACGGCCTTGTTTACCTTTCAGGATGTCTGAAAGTGACTTTAAAGCACGGTTACCTTCTGTTTTAACGGCGTTTACTTTACGTGAGTTATCAAATAAAGAGTCAACCGCCTCCTGCAACATACGTTTCTCATTACGCAAGATCACCTCAGGGGCTTTGATCTCGATCAAACGTTTTAAACGGTTGTTACGGATAATTACACGACGGTAAAGGTCATTTAAATCCGAAGTAGCGAAACGGCCACCTTCCAAAGGCACCAACGGGCGCAGCTCAGGAGGTATAACCGGAACGATCTTCACGATCATCCACTCAGGGTTGTTATCTATGCGTGTTTTAGCGTCGCGGAAAGCTTCAACAACCTGAAGACGTTTTAATGCTTCATTTTTACGTTGCTGAGAAGTTTCGTTGGCAGCCTGGTGGCGCAGGTCATAAGATAATTGATCAAGCTGTAAACGGCTTAACAATTCTTCTAATGCTTCTGCACCCATTTTAGCAACAAATTTCTGCGGATCTTTGTCGTCTAAGTATTGGTTCTCTTTTGGCAAGGTATCCAATACGTCAAGGTATTCTTCTTCTGTCAGGAAGTCCATTTTGGCAATTCCGTCAGCTTCTTTAATACCAGGCTGGATAACTACATAACGCTCATAATAAATAATGAGGTCGAGTTTTTTGGTTGGTAAGCCCAGCAAGTAACCAATTTTGTTTGGCAACGAACGGAAATACCAAATATGCGCAACCGGAACCACCAGGTTAATATGGCCCATACGCTCGCGGCGTACTTTTTTCTCGGTTACTTCTACACCGCAACGGTCGCAAACTATACCCTTGTAACGGATACGTTTGTATTTACCGCAATGGCATTCATAATCTTTTACCGGACCAAAAATACGCTCGCAGAACAAACCATCACGTTCTGGCTTGTAGGTACGGTAGTTGATGGTCTCAGGCTTTAAAACCTCACCGCTTGAACGCTCAAGAATAGACTCGGGAGAGGCTAAACTAACCGTAATGCTGGTGAAGTTACTTTTGATTTTATTATCCTTTTTGTAAGACATAGTCTCCTTGTTTTAATGATTGAATGATAGAATGAATGAATGTTTAAATAAAATTCTTAAAGTGAATGATTGCGTGATTCTCTCATTCAATCATTCACTCATTCATTCATTATCTAATCCAGTGTGATATCCAAACCTAAACCTCTTAACTCGTGAACCAATACGTTGAATGATTCAGGAACTGACGGTGTAGGCAGGTTTTCGCCTTTAACAATGGCTTCGTAGGTTTTAGCACGTCCAATCACGTCGTCCGACTTCACAGTCAGGATCTCCTGAAGGATGTTAGCCGCGCCGAATGCTTCAAGCGCCCAAACCTCCATCTCACCAAAACGCTGGCCACCAAACTGTGCTTTACCACCCAATGGCTGTTGTGTGATAAGCGAGTACGGACCAATTGAACGGGCGTGCATCTTATCATCAACCATGTGGCCCAGTTTAAGCATGTAGATAATACCTACTGTGGTTGGCTGGTCAAAACGTTCGCCGGTTAAGCCATTGTGAAGATAGGTACGGCCGGTTGCAGGTAAGCCCGCCTTCTCTATCCATTGTTCTACCTCGTCATAGCTTGCACCGTCAAATATCGGCGTAGCGAATTTCATACCCAGTTCTTTACCTGCCCAACCCAATACAGTTTCATATATCTGGCCAAGGTTCATACGCGATGGTACACCCAGCGGGTTAAGAACAATATCAACAGGGGTACCGTCTTCTAGGAAAGGCATATCCTCGTCACGTACAATACGCGCAACAATACCTTTATTACCGTGGCGGCCCGCCATTTTATCACCAACTTTAAGCTTACGTTTCTTAGCAATATAAACTTTAGCCATTTGAACAATGCCCGATGGCAGCTCGTCGCCCACGCTGATCGCGAATTTATCGCGGCGGTAAGCACCAAGCTCTTCGTTCAATTTGATGTTGTAATTATGCAGCAACATCTTAATTTGCTCATTCTTGTCTTCATCAGTGGTCCATTTTGTTGGGTTGATGTTTTCGTAAGGCAATTCAACCAAAATTTTCTGGGTGAATTTTACGCCTTTTGGTACAAGAAGCTCTTTGTAAACGTTGCTCACACCTTGAGAAGTTTTACCGTTAACGATCTCGAATAATTTCTCGATCAGGGAATTCTTAAGGTCTTTATTTGCTTTATCGTGTTTAGCATCCAGTTTCTCAATAGCTATTTTCTCTTCAGATTTTGAAGTCTTTTTAGCACGTGAGAACAATTTGGTATCGATAACCACACCGCTGATAGATGGCGGAGTTTTCAAAGAAGCATCTTTTACATCGCCTGCTTTATCACCAAATATGGCACGAAGTAATTTTTCTTCAGGTGATGGGTCAGACTCGCCTTTCGGAGTGATCTTACCAATTAAAATATCACCTTCTTTTACCTCTGCACCTACGCGGATGATACCGTCTTCGTCCAGATCCTTGGTTGCTTCTTCAGATACGTTAGGAATATCTGCAGTCAGCTCTTCTTCACCACGTTTAGTGTCCCGAACTTCAAGTTCAAATTCCTCTACGTGTAATGAAGTGAAGATATCCTGCGATACCACGCGTTCTGATATTACGATCGCATCCTCAAAGTTGTATCCTTGCCAAGGCATGAACGCTACTTTTAAGTTGCGGCCCAATGCAAGCTCGCCGTTTTGTGTAGCGTAACCTTCAGACAATACCTGACCTTTTACTACCCTCTCGCCTTTCTTAACGATAGGCTTCAAGTTGATGGTAGTGCTTTGGTTGGTTTTCTTGAATTTGGTTAAACGGTAGCTTTTTGAATCGCCATCGAATGATACCAAACGGTCATCTGCGTTACGGTCATATTTAATGCGGATCTCTGTAGCATCAACATACTCAACAACACCATCGCCTTCGGCGTTTATCAAAGTACGAGAGTCTTTTGCCACACGGCCTTCCAAACCTGTACCCACAATCGGTGCTTCAGGGCGCAACAAAGGCACAGCCTGGCGTTGCATGTTCGATCCCATCAATGCACGGTTAGCGTCATCATGCTCTAAGAACGGGATCAATGATGCCGCGATAGACGTGATCTGGTTTGGCGCAATGTCCATTAAATCCAAACGCTCTGGTTCAATTACCGGGAAGTCACCCTCGAAACGTGCTTTAACACGCGGGGTATCAAATACACCGTTGTCATTATAGTGCGCGTTTGCCTGGCCTATGGTTTTACCGTCTTCATCTTCTGCAGACAGGTAAATAACTTCGTCTTGAACCTGTACTTTACCATCAATTACCTTTTTGTAAGGTGTTTCAATAAAGCCTAAGTTGTTGATCTTGGCGTGTACGCAAAGAGAAGAGATCAAACCGATGTTCGGTCCTTCCGGAGTTTCAATAGTACACAACCTGCCGTAGTGGGTGTAGTGAACGTCACGAACCTCGAAACCTGCACGCTCGCGCGAAAGACCACCGGGGCCAAGGGCTGACAGACGACGCTTGTGCGTGATCTCTGCCAGTGGATTGGTTTGGTCCATAAACTGTGACAACTGGTTTGTTCCGAAGAACGAGTTGATCACAGATGAAAGTGTACGCGCGTTGATCAGATCGGTTGGTGTAAACACCTCGTTATCGCGGATGTTCATACGCTCGCGGATGGTACGGGCCATACGGGCCAAACCAACACCAAATTGCGCGTATAACTGTTCGCCTACCGTACGAACACGACGGTTAGACAAGTGATCGATATCATCCACCTCTGCTTTAGAGTTGATCAGTTTGATCAGGTATTTTACGATAGCGATAATGTCTTGTTTGGTTAAAACCTTAGTCTCGTTAGAGGTATCCAGTTTCAACTTACGGTTAATGCGGTAACGGCCCACATCGCCCAGGTCATAACGCTTGTCAGAGAAGAACAGACGGTCAATAATACCGCGTGCCGTTTCCTCATCAGGTGGTTCTGCGTTACGCAGCTGACGGTAGATGTGCTCCACAGCCTCTTTCTCTGAGTTTGATGTATCCTTTTGTAAGGTATTGTATATAATGGTATAATCACCGCTGGTGGCTGCATCTTCCTTATTCAGGATAATGGTTTTAACACCGGCGTCAATAATCATATCTATGTGGTCATCTTCCAGTACGGTTTCGCGCTCAAGGATGATCTCATTACGGTCGATAGATACCACTTCACCGGTATCCTCGTCCACAAAGTCTTCAACCCATTTTTTAAGCACCCTTGCAGCAAGCTTGCGGCCAATGAATTTCTTCAAACCGGATTTGCTTACTTTAACCTCGTCGGCTAATTCAAATAGCTCAAGGATGTCCTTGTCAGAATCATAGCCAATTGCACGAAGCAGGGTTGTAACCGGGAATTTTTTCTTACGGTCTATGTAAGCATACATTACGTTATTAACGTCTGTAGCAAACTCTATCCATGAACCTTTGAAAGGTATTACACGGGCAGAGTACAATTTAGTACCGTTGGTGTGGCGGCTTTGGCCAAAAAACACACCTGGTGAACGGTGTAATTGCGATACAATTACGCGCTCGGCACCGTTGATTACGAAAGTACCTTTAGGCGTCATGTAAGGGATGGTACCCAGATACACGTCCTGAACGATAGTTTCAAAATCTTCGTGCTCCTCATCGTTACAAGACAATTTTAATTTTGCCTTTAACGGAACGCTGTAAGTTAATCCGCGTTCGATACATTCTTGTATATCGTAACGTGGCGGGTCAATAAAATAATCAAGAAACTCTAAAACAAAGATGTTTCTTGAATCAGAAATAGGAAAGTTTTCTGCGAACACCTTGAACAAGCCTTCTGTGTGACGGTTGTCTGAAGTGGTTTCTAACTGAAAAAATTCCCTGAAAGATTGCAACTGAACATCCAGAAAGTCAGGGTAATCAATTACGTGCCTGCTGGTTGCAAAGTTTACTCTTTGATTATTGTTATTTGCCAAGGGATTATGGATTTAAATATTTACTTGAAAAGATTTGAGATGTGAGATGTGAGCCGTAAGATAACACTATGATACCTCACTGTCTCAAATCTCAAATCTCATGTCTCATATCTAAAACGAGACCTCTATAAACAGCAATAGACCCCGGCCATTTTCGGGCCGGAGTCTGGTGCTTTTTGGGCTTATTGCCGGGTTAAATTACTTAACCTCAACAACAGCGCCTGCTTCTTCTAATTGTTTTTTAAGTGACTCAGCTTCTTCTTTAGATACACCTGCTTTTAATTCTTTTGGTGCACCGTCAACAAGATCTTTGGCTTCTTTCAAGCCTAGGCCTGTAAGGTCTTTCACTAATTTAACAACAGCTAATTTTTGACCGCCAGCTTCTTTCAAGATAACGTCAAATGCGGTTTGCTCTGCAGCAGCAGGAGCAGCATCGCCGCCACCAGCAGCAGGAGCAGCAACTGCAACAGCTGCAGCAGCAGGCTCAATGCCATACTCGTCTTTAAGGATCTGAGCTAATTCGTTAACTTCTTTTACTGTTAAGTTTACCAACTGTTCAGCAAATGATTTTAAATCTGCCATTTTATTTGTTTTTTTCTTTGAATACGTTTGTTTAAAATACCGTCTTAAGGTGCCGGTTTTAACCTTCTCTTTCTTGTAATGTTTTTACTAAACCTGCAATTGTAGATCCGCCTGATTGTAGGGCAGAAATAACGTTTTTAGCAGGCGACTGCAATAAGCCAATGATCTCGCCCAATAACTGTTCTTTTGATTTTAGTTTGATCAAAGTATCCAGTTGGTTGTCGCCGATAAAGGCCGATGAGTCTATGTATGCTGCCTTTAAAACAGGTTTGTCGCCTTGCTTGCGCAGTTCTTTGATCAGCTTTGCCGGGGCAGTGCCAGATTTGGAGAACATGATAGACGATGAACCTTTTAAAGTGCCGTATACCGATTCGAAATCGCCACCAACGGCTTCCATAGCTTTACGGATAAGGCTATTCTTAGCAACTTTAATGGTGATGTTGTTTTCGAAACATTTACGGCGGATGCTGTTGATCTTTTCAACAGTGAGGTTTGAAGTATCGGTAATGTAAAAATTACCAAACTCGCGCATCTGATCGGCAAGGCCTTCAACCAATTCGTGTTTTTGTTCCTTGTTCATGATTAGATCCCCGCTATTGTTTTAGTTTCAACTTCAATTCCGCGAGACATAGTAGAAGAGACGTGTACGCTCTTAAAATATGTTCCTTTTGCTGCAGATGGTTTTAACCGTGAGATGGTTTGCAATACTTCTAAAGCATTCTCATAGATCTTATCTGCAGGGAAAGATACTTTACCTATAGAGGCATGGATAATACCGGTCTTGTCAACTTTAAAGTCTATCTTACCAGCTTTAACCTCTGTTACCGCTTTGCCCACTTCTGGGGTTACAGTACCAGATTTAGGGTTAGGCATTAAGTTACGAGGACCAAGTACACGACCTAGCCTACCTACTTTAGCCATAACGCTTGGCATGGTGATGATGATGTCAACATCGGTCCATCCACCTTCTATTTTAGCAATGTAGTCATCCAAACCAACGTAGTCTGCACCTGCGTCTTTTGCTTCCTGCTCTTTGTCAGGCGTGCAAAGTACCAGTACACGTACAGTTTTGCCGGTTCCATGAGGTAATGTTGCTATACCGCGTACCATTTGATTGGCTTTACGCGGGTCAACACCAAGGCGTACATCAATGTCTACAGAAGCATCAAATTTGGTAGTAGTAATATCCTTTACCAAAGAAGTCGCATCTTGCAAAGAGTAAGCTTTGTTAGCCTCAATTTTTGAAAGCACTGCTTTTTGATTTTTTGTTAATTTAGCCACTTTCTTTAACTGATTTGTTAATAGTATAGACTTGAGATGTGAGATTTGAGATGTGAGATATAAAATCTTAAATCAAAAATCCGAAATCAAAAATCCGTTAATTCCAGGGTGCTGCACCAGATACGGTTATACCCATACTGCGGGCAGTACCAGCCACCATTTTCATGGCAGACTCAACTGTGAATGCATTTAAGTCAGTCATTTTATCTTCGGCAATAGTTTTAACCTGATCCCAGTTTACGCTGGCAACCTTTTTACGGTTAGGTTCTGCCGAACCGCTTTTTAAGCCTGTAGCTTCCAATAACTGGATAGCAACCGGCGGGGTTTTAATGATAAAATCAAAAGACTTGTCAACATATACAGTAATAACTACAGGTAATACCTTACCAGGTTTATCCTGGGTACGGGCATTAAACTGCTTGCAAAATTCCATGATGTTAACACCTTTTGCACCCAATGCAGGGCCAATTGGTGGCGATGGATTTGCCGCGCCGCCTTTCACTTGTAGTTTTACTAACGCACCGACTTCTTTTGCCATTTTCTTAAATTTATTTATTACTCAATGTTAGTAAGTGGAAGCTATGTAACATTTAAGATTTTGTGAGTGGTTGGTTAAGTGAGTGGTGAATAGTTATCACCTTGCCAACAAAACCTATACTCTATTATTTAAAAACAAGAATGGCAACTACTCACGTAATCAACCACTCACTGTTCACTATTCTTTCTCTATCTGCATGTAATTCAATTCGAGCGGCGTGCGGCGGCCGAATATCTTTACCATTACTTTTAGTTTCTTTTTCTCTTCGTTAACCTCTTCAATAACACCGCTAAAGCCATTGAAAGGACCGTCCATCACTTTAACGTTTTCGCCAACATAATATGGTACGTTCATGGTTTCGCCTTGTGTGGTCATCTCGTCAACCTTACCTAAAATGCGGTTAACTTCTGCCTGGCGTAATGGGATGGCATTACCTGCCTTATCGCCCAAAAAGCCAATCACACTATTAATGTTTTTGATCACGTGCTCAAGCTCGCCGTCTAAAGCTGCTTCTATCAGCACATAACCCGGAAAAAAGTTACGCTCTTTAGCTATCTTTTTCCCATCGCGCATTTGGTAATATTTCTCGGTAGGTATCAATACCTGGGGCACTAAATGCGAAATGCCTAAACGGTTAATTTCGGCCTCTAAGTATTGCTTTACCTTTTTTTCTTTACCGCTGATGGCCCTTACCACGTACCATTTTAAATTTTCAGCCATTACTATATTATATTAGGTAAGTGAACCGTAAAACTGTTTTACTAAAAAACCAATGATCTGGTCCATGCCAAAAATAACCAGGGCAATGATCAGGGCTGCAACCAATACAAGAACGGCGCTGTTCTGCAGCTCGCGCATGGTTGGCCAGGTTACCTTTTGGGTTAACTCTATGTATGATTCTTTAATATACTCAGCTACGTTAGCCATTTCTTCTTAATCAATAAGTTTAAGCACGGGAACAAGGATTCGAACCCTGATCAAAGGTTTTGGAGACCTCTATTCTACCATTGAACTATTCCCGTGTATAAATCACCCCAAACCCCTAAAGGGGCTTGAAATGTTAAAACAAGGTACTCGGTTTAAAAGCCGAATACCTTGTTTTTTAAAATTAACCTTACCTATTTGCCTCCCCCTTTAGGGGGCCGGGGGGTTAGGTTTTTATTTTAATATTTCAGTTACCTGACCGGCACCTACTGTACGGCCACCTTCGCGGATAGCGAAACGAAGACCTTTTTCCATCGCGATTGCGTTGATCAAAGCTACAGTGATGGTAACGTTGTCACCAGGCATAACCATTTCTACACCGTCTGCTAAAGTGATCTCACCTGTAACGTCTGTAGTACGGAAATAGAATTGCGGGCGGTAACGGTTAAAGAAAGGAGTATGACGGCCACCTTCTGCTTTAGAAAGTACGTAAACTTCTGCTTTAAAATCTGTGTGCGGGGTTACTGAACCTGGTTTGCAGATAACCATACCACGACGGATAGCTTCTTTTTCAATACCACGTAACAATAAACCTACGTTGTCACCAGCTTCACCACGGTCAAGGATCTTGCGGAACATCTCAACACCTGTAACGGTTGATTTTAAGTTCTCTGCACCCATACCCAGAATATCAACAGGATCGCCAGAGTTGATAACACCACGCTCTATACGGCCTGTAGCAACAGTACCACGACCTGTGATAGAGAACACGTCTTCAACAGGCATCAAGAAAGGAAGATCTGTCAAACGCGGAGGGATCGGGATGTAGTTATCTACAGCATCCATAAGCTCCATGATCTTGTCTACCCATTTAGTTTCGCCGTTCAAACCACCAAGGGCAGAACCTTGAATAACAGGGATATCATCACCAGGGAAATCATAGAACGATAACAACTCGCGGATCTCCATCTCAACAAGTTCTAATAATTCAGGATCATCTACCATGTCAACTTTGTTCATGAAAACAGTTAACGCAGGTACACCTACCTGACGAGCCAACAGGATGTGCTCGCGGGTTTGTGGCATAGGACCATCAGTAGAAGCCACTACAAGGATAGCGCCGTCCATTTGAGCAGCACCTGTAACCATGTTTTTCACATAATCCGCGTGACCAGGACAGTCAACGTGTGCGTAGTGACGGTTAGCAGTTGAATACTCAACGTGAGCTGTGTTGATTGTGATACCACGCTCTTTCTCTTCAGGAGCAGAGTCGATCGAGTCGAATGAACGTGCCTCAGATAAACCTTTATCAGATAATACTTTTGTAATAGCTGCGGTTAAAGTGGTTTTACCGTGGTCAACGTGACCGATAGTACCGATGTTTAAGTGCGGCTTACTGCGGTCAAATTTTTCTTTTGCCATGATTTATAAATTATTTACTTGGTTAATTTTTCTATTTTATTGTTACTTTCTTAAAAGCGAGCCAACGAAGGGATTTGAACCCTTGGCCTCTTCCTTACCAAGGAAGTGCTCTACCCCTGAGCTACGTCGGCTTATGTTTTGATTTCGGATTTCGAATGTTCAATTTCGAAATTGACTATTCTCTATCTGAAAACTAAGTCCGAAATCGAAAATCCGAAATCCGACATATCCTGAGCGGAAGACGAGGTTCGAACTCGCGACCTATAGCTTGGAAGGCTATCGCTCTACCAACTGAGCTACTTCCGCAGTTTTACCAATGAGTGAATGAGTGAGTTAGAGAATGAGTGAATAGAAACATTCTATCATTCAATCATTTTATCATTGATAGCTGGTGGGGAGAGGAGGATTCGAACCTCCGAAGTCGTAAGACAGCAGATTTACAGTCTGATCCATTTGGCCGCTCTGGAATCTCCCCAAGTTTGATTTCGAAATTCGAACTTTCGATTTCGGATTTTAGCCTCTTTAGGGAAGATAATTTCGAAATTGAAAATCCGAAATTCGAAATTTCAACTGAGCCTCCTATCGGGATCGAACCAATGACCTACTGATTACAAGTCAGTTGCTCTACCAGCTGAGCTAAGGAGGCTTTTTTAAAGAACATCTTTCAAGTGCTGACGCTTTTGTGTCACCTTCTCAAAAGGGAATGCAAATGTACATAATTTTGAGGCTCAGCAAAATTTTTTCACAAAAAAAATCGGCAGGTCTTAAACCTGCCGATTTTACAACGCTATAAGCGTTTTATTTATTAAAAATCGTCATCTAAAGCAGATTCTGCCAATACGGCTTTTGTGCCTTTGGCATCGCTGATTGCCTTTTTCTGCTTATGGCGTTCAATCTGCTTGCGTAAACTTTCAATTGCCTTGTCTGTACACTCTTCAAAAGTTTTGCATTGCTCCTTTACAAACAACTGCCCACCGGGGATAAGGCACTTAAACTCAACCTGTTTGTTGGCTTCGTCTTCTACATTTTCTAATCGCAGATAAACTTCGGCGCTAATGATCTTGTCGTAATAAAGGTCAAGCTTGTCGGCTTTTTTCTGAATGAAATCCAACAATTTTCTGTCGGCTGTAAAGTGGATCGATTGCACTGAGATTTTCATTTTTCCTCCTGTGTTTTAGGCCTTTGGGTGGGCCAGTTTATAAATAGATTTTAAACGTTCTGCAGAATTGTGCGTGTAAACCTGTGTTGCACTTAAGCTGGCATGGCCAAGCAGTTCTTTAATAGCGTTTAGATCGGCACCATTATTTAATAGCGCCGTAGCAAACGTGTGCCTTAGCACATGCGGGCTTTTTTTATCCTGGGTTGATATGGCAGACAGATAGTTGCGCACAATTAAGTAGATCAATTTTGGGTATGCATCTGCACCCTTATTAGTAACGACCATGGTTAAAGAATTGTTACTAAAATTTTCACTTTTCTTAACATTCAGGTAATCAGCAATCAAAGTTTGCAGTTGTGCGTTTACAGGCACAATTCGCTCCTTGTTGCGCTTACCCAACACCTTAATGGTGCCCGCCCGGGCGTCATAATCTGTTTCTTTGATGCCTAAAAGTTCGGCCAGACGGATGCCGGTACCAAACAACAGTTCTATTACCAGCTTGTCGCGCAGGCCCTTAAAATCATTTGTAAAAGTTTCGGCGTTATCCAGCATGCGGCTTAGCTTGGCCTCCTCAACCACAACAGGCAATTGTTTGGCTATTTTGGGTGTTTTAACGCGCGATGCCGGGTTAACCGTGATCTGGTTTTCCTGCAGCAGAAATTTAAAATATTTACGCAGCGTGGCAACTTTACGGTTTACGGTGCGGGGTCCGCAGTCTTCTACCAGTTGCACCATCCATGCGCGAATGTCATGGTGGGTAATATCAGTAAGTGCTTTGTCAGCGTCCTGGCTTTTTAAGAAAGCAAAGAATTGCGCCAGGTCATTTTCATAAGCAGTAACGGTGTGGGGCGAGTACCGTTTTTCATGTTTTAAATAGGAGATGAAACGCTGTGAAAACATAAAAACTATTTGCGCATTGGAAAAGTCAATGTACAAATAGTTTTAGTAATGTATAATAGAAGGTGTAATTTTTAGAAATTACGCCTGGTCTAAATTCATGTTTTGCTTGTATATCGCGTGCTTGATTTCGTGGCGGCGGGATACAGATTTCTTCTCGAATGCCTGGCGACTGCGTAGTTCGCGTAATACACCGGTTTTCTCGAATTTCTTTTTAAAACGTTTTAACGCTTTGTCTAATGATTCGCCGTCTTTAATGTTAACTATGATCATATGCCCGTAATACCTCCTTTCATGGGACGACAAAGGTAAGCAAATGATTTGATTTTCAAAATGATTATCTAAACCCGAATTGAAGGATTTAAGGATTTGCAGGATTAATCAACAACTTGTCATTGCGAGGAACGAAGCAATCTCGTCGTAGTCGCCTCACCCCTACCCTTCGACAAGCTCAGAGGCTTCCCTCCTCAAAAAAACATCCAGATTGTCATTGTGAGCAAAGCGCGGCAATCTCATAGCTTGATTTTCAACCTACATCACCTTCGCTGTAAGTACATATTAATTATCTTAATTAAGTTTTCGCTGATTACCTTGTTCCCTTATTTAAATTGAAAGCAGTGATTAAAACTATTTGGATATTTCACGAAGAGGCCGCACGGTTTGCAGGAGGTGTATTTGAAACATTAGAAATGGCAGAAGACTGGATTAAAAAGCATCAGCTATCCGGATTGTTAACGGCCTACCCTTTAAATAAGGGTGTGTATGATTGGGCTTTAGAGAATGGTCTTTTCAAGATAAAAAAAGACAATCATCGCGAAAGCAAATTCATAGGAGGTTTTACAACAGCTGAGCAAGATCATTACCATTTCGAAAATGGCAGTAGAGAATAATTTGGGCGTCCCCCTTCCGGGTCGGGCCATCCGCTATATCTGCTACGCAGGATGCCGCTCCTGTCCCTAACGCGAATACTGGCCCTGGCACCAAAGTCCTGAGAGATATTGGCACAGAATTTACATAACAGACAAAATGCCGCCTCAGTCTGTGCGGCAACCACAACATTTGAACACAGCACAACCGTAATAGCACAGGGTGCAGCGGCGAGTTTATTTCATGAGAACGCTACGCTTAGTTTCTTGGTTACTTCTTTTGACGGTCAAAAGAAGTAACATCTTTCAACTCTGCCTCATGCTTAGGCTCTCGAAGCATAAGCGGTAGTCGCCTCACCCCCAAACCCCTCTCCAAGCGGAGAGGGGCCTCACTTTTAAATATTAATCTTTCATTTGATTAAATGCCGCGTCATGGAAAAACAACCGAAGCATAAGCGATATATGGACTTATAATTCCACAATGCAGGCTACTGTGACTTGTCCTGAAATAAGTTTACAGAAAAGTAGAGGAACAAGATGGACAAATGGAAAGCGGAGCGTATCATACATGAGCGTGAGATCATGGGTAAGAGTTTGCGTACCTTAGCAAAAAAGTACGGCGTATCACCCACAACTATTTCCCGCATAGTGAACAAGGACAAGTTAAACGAAAAGGCATTGAGAAGTTCGAAGAAGACAGTTCTTCCCGATGATGTGTCTTTATTGAAAGCGATGTTACGGACAGAGCAGCTAAAGAATGAGCTGCTGAATAACATCATAGATATAGCAGATAAGGAGCTGGGTACCAACATCAGAAAAAAGTCTGGCACCAGGCAGTCGGAGTAAGCATGCAAAAACGCAGCCGCGGGCTGCGCGAGTTATGCAGACTGCTTGGTTACAGTTCACAAGCCTATTACCAGCATCACCGGTCCACAGAAATGCGGACTTTTAAACAAGAAGAAATCATTCAGCAAGTAATGGCACACCGTCGCCGCCAGCCGCGGCTGGGTGCAAGGAAACTGCTTGAACTGATACGGCCCGGCATAGGGCGGGATGCATTCTTTGAGCTTTTGAGAGAAAACGGCTTGCTGGTGCGCAGGAAAATATACCGTACGCGTACCACCTTTTCCTGCCACCGCTTTAAGAAATACCCCGACCTGACGGGCGGCCTGGTGCCTGCAGCGCCGGGGCGGCTGTGGGTGAGCGATATCACTTACATCCGCGTGGGGCAGGGCTTTGCTTACCTGAGCCTGGTCACGGATGCTTACAGCCGAAAGATCATTGGCTTCTGTCTGAGCCATGATCTTTCTACCGGCAGCTGCCTTACAGCACTTGAAATGGCCTTATCACAAAAGCAACCCGACACCCCGCTGATCCATCATTCGGATCGCGGCACGCAATATTGCAGCGGTACCTATACAGCACTTTTGATCAAAGAAGGCATTGGTATCAGTATGACCCAAAGCGGGAACCCGCGTGATAATGCCATTGCAGAACGTGTAAACGGTATACTTAAACTTGAACTGTTAAATGAGGCTTACAAAAACCTGAGCGGTGCAACACGTGCGGTACGCAGCGCTATAAATACTTACAACAACTTAAGGCCGCACAGCAGTATAGATATGATGACACCACAGGCAGCACACCGGGAATCCGGACCCCTCAGGCGGCGATGGCGAAACTATTATCCCAATCATCAACAAATAACAGAGCAAGTGTAAACCCCTTTAAGGACTAAAATAAAAAGTGTAAATTCAATTCAGTATTAACAATTAAAAGTGTCAACTTTTTTTAGGACAGGTCACTGACATCATTGTGCCATTGTCACACCCTGTGACAATGTGTGACACATTTTGAGAAGAAAACTGTCAACCTGAAACACTGACACGATTGTGCTCGGTTGATATTCAACCTGTTACAATGCTGACAAAATACAGTCAGATACTAATAAGTCAGTATTACTAGAGAAACTGTAACATGTTACACCCATCCGTCAGCTGACGGATCAGTGAATTTAAGAATTACGACTTCGACTAATATTCTGCCAGTACGATAATATTATCGCTTACAGGTGTGATCTTTTCTTTGCCATTTAAAAAGTTCAAGCCAACAACAAAAGAATAGCCGGCCACTACCCCACCCATTTCGTGTATCAGTTCGCTGGCAGCGGTAACAGTACCGCCTGTAGCCAATAGATCGTCATGTATCAATACATGCTGGCCGGGTTCAAAGGCGTCGGTATGCAGTTCTATAGTAGCCGAGCCGTATTCGAGTTCGTAAACCTTCTGCTTGACAGAATAAGGCAATTTGCCCGCTTTGCGTACGGGTACAAACGGAACCCCTAGTTTATTGGCTAAGGTCAGCCCAAATAAAAAGCCGCGGCTCTCTACCCCTGCCACAACATCAACACGGGTGCCTTGCAATTGACCTATAAACGCGTCGACAATGTCTTCGCAAAGTTTAGGTTCCTTTAATATAGGTGTAATGTCTTTAAATATGATACCCGGTTTCGGGAAGTCGGGAATATCCCTTATTACGGCTTTGATCTGGTCTGCTATCATCAAAGGCCAATGTTACAAAATTCCGGGCTATTTGTCGTCTTCGGTTGTCAGATCGGTCTCTTCGGGGTTCAGTACATAATCAAGTTCTTCCCTGCCATTAGTAATCACAAAACGCATGCGCTCTTTTGGCAGGTTAATATCCAGCGACAGTTCGGCTATCACGGTTTCCAGGTTATCGGCAATCTCTTTAATACTGCGTCCGGTGGGCACATCAATTACCACGTCGTTATCCAATGCTTCAAATTTCCAACCCGGTATATTGGTCTGCGATAATACATCTATCCATTTCTGTTGGTAGGCTTTCATTTAATTTTAGCTTTAGTTAATAAATGTTCAACCACTTAAAAAAGTTTTGACAAATAGCCTGCCTTTACAATTTTATAGACACCAATAAGTTAATTGTGTATATCAACCTGTAAATTACAATGATGTAAAGGCTTTTTGGTAAACTTTTAAGGAGCCCGCATGTTTAAGCAGTTTGAAATGCGGCGTTAAAATGATAATTTCGGCTGTTGCCCCTTTTAAGATACTGTAAACGCTACCTGCGCTCAACCAAACGTTGCAGTGCCTATCACTAAATGAAAGTTGCACATCTTATATTAACGTATACCAATCCCAAATTAACAGAGCGGCTTATAAAACGGCTCAACCAGCCCGAATTTACGTTCTACGTGCACGTTGATAAAAAGCTAAGCATAGAACCTTACTTATATCTCCGTAAGTACACCAACGTGTTCCTGATCCACAACCGCGAAGATGTACGCTGGGCAGGTTTCAATACTATTAAAGCAACTTTTAAATGTATACAGGAAATCGCAGCGACTGAGGTTAAGTATGATTATATCAACTTCATCAGCGGGCAGGATTATCCTATCAAATCCGGCAAGTATATGCTCGAGTTTTTCAAAAAGAACAAAGGCAAACAGTTTATAGAATATGCCAGTATAGAAGACCAGTGGATAGAAGCCTTGCCACGGATCACTAACTATCATTTTGCCAACTTTACATTCAGGGGGCGGTACAGGTTAGAAAAGATTATTAACTTCTTTTTACCCAAACGCGAACTGCCCGATAACCTGAAACCATATGGCAAATCAATGTTCTGGATGCTAACGATGGATTGCGCGTTATATGTGGTCGATTTCTTCCGCGAGCATAAAGAATTGGCGCGTTTCTTTTTGTTTACGTGGGGCAGCGACGAATTTGCCTTCCAGACCGTGCTGATGAATTCACACTATAAGGATAGTGTTGTAAACAATGATTTTCGGTACATAGACTGGAGCCAGGGCGGCGCCCACCCAAAAATTTTGACAGAAGCAGATCTGCCAAAAATAAAAGCCAGTAACGACCTTTTTGCCCGCAAGTTTGACGAGAACATGAGCGACGAGTTTATGGACACACTCGACAGTCTTAACTAATCTGTATGGCTTATTTTTTAGATATCGCCACCTTTAGCGACGACAGAGGCCGCCTCACCGTACTGGATGATCAGGTTCCGTTTGCCATCCGCAGGCTATTTTATATCTATGATGTAGATGCATCTGCACGTGGTGGTCACCGCCATCATAAAACTTACCAGGCTGCAATATGTATAAAAGGAAGCTGCACCATTGACAACCACGACGGCGACAATTTCACATCCTTTAAAATGGACTCGCCGGGTAAATGCCTTATCCTGGAACCACGCGACTGGCATATCATGAAAAATTTTAGCACTGATGCTATTCTGTTGGTGCTTGCCTCTACTCCATTTGACCCAACCGATTATATATTTGACCCATACCCGGAAAAATCATGATCGCTTACGAAAACCTTTTCGAACTGAATAAGCCGTTTCATGATGAGTTTAAAACCCAGTTTGATAATTTCCTGCAGAATGGCTGGTACATTATGGGCAAGATGCTGTCGCAGTTTGAGCAGGAATTCGCCGCGTGGAATACATCTAAACAATGTATAGGCGTCGCTAACGGACTTGATGCGCTAACCCTTAGCCTGAAGGCTTTTGATTTTGAACCAGGTAGCGAAGTAATTGTACCATCAAATACATACATCGCCACAATACTGTCTATTCTCAACAATGGGTTAGTGCCGGTATTGGTCGAACCTGACATCCAAACCTACAATATAGACCACGCATTAATTGAGCAGCACATTACGCCAAAAACCAAGGCATTGATGATAGTGCATCTATATGGCAAATGCTGCGACATGGATGCCGTTATGGCTATCAAACGAAAATATAACCTGGTACTTATTGAAGATTGCGCACAGGCGCATGGCGCAACTTACAAAGGGAAAAAGGCAGGAACTTTTGGCGAGTTTAGTGCATTTAGTTTTTACCCCACTAAAAATCTGGGAGCGTTGGGCGATGGCGGTGCCGTCCTGACAGACGATACCGGCCTTGCCCAAAAAATAGCAATGCTGCGCAATTACGGCTCGCAGAAAAAGTATTACAACGAATACGTTGGCGCTAATTCAAGACTGGACGAAGTACAGGCGGCATTCCTGAGTGTCAAGTTGAGATACCTCGATGAGATTAACGCCCATAAACAGAAACTGGCAGCATTGTATCTGGAAAATTTAAAGTCCGATTATATTCTGCCTGTAACGGATACCGACTATAACGATGTATATCACATCTTTAACGTCCGCCACCCAAAACGCAATGAGTTAAAGCAATACCTTTTCGATAATGGCATCGATACAGAGATACACTATCCGGTGGCACCAAATCAGCAACAGGCACTCAAAAATATTTTTGCAAACAAGCAATTCCCTATCGCAGAAGAGATTCACCGTACTACACTTAGCCTCCCATGCTCAAGGTGGCACACGCAAGAGCAGGTATCTTACGTCATAGAAAAGTTAAACGCGTTCTAAATTAGCCATCTTTATCAGTCATCGGCGGCTAATCAAACAAAAATGGTTTAGCTTTGTAACGTATTCCGGTTAGTGAGCTACTACCAAGTAATTAATGGAGATTATTGAAAAACCTGCCGATCAGGCGATAAAGAAGAAGCCCGGCTTCTTTCAAAAACTTGGGGGCGTTTTTGTAGACCTGTATAACGTAGCGAAATTCATTGCACGTTTCTTTAAAGAAGCTTTCGCGCCGCCTTATGAAGGTAAAGAGTTGTTACGCCAATTGTATGAAATTGGTGTAAGGTCACTTGCGCTTATTACACTTACGGGCTTTATTGTAGGGCTAATCTTTACCAAGCAGTCGCGGCCATCACTGGCTAATTTTGGCGCCCAATCATGGATACCCTCGCTTACGGCTATCGCCATATTTAGGGCGCTGGCGCCTTTGGTAACCGCGCTGATCACCGCCGGACGGGTTGGATCCAGCATTGGTGCAGAAATCGGATCCATGCGCGTTACCGAGCAGATAGACGCTATGGAAGTGTCAGGCACCAACCCTTTTAAATTTTTGGTTTGCATCCGTATCATAGCAACATCCATTTCGGTACCGATACTTGCAACCTTCTCGGGATGCGTAGCCATCATTGGCAGTTACCTTAACGTCCATCAAAATGAGGGCACCAGCTTTGCCACTTTTATTGAGCAAACATTTTCACCTCTGGCGTACATCGATTTCACTTCAGCATTGATAAAATCACTGGTTTTTGGTTTTACGATTGGCGTAGTAGGAACTTATAAAGGATATAACTCTTCGCGGGGTACAGAAGGCGTGGGTAAAGCAGCGAACAGCGCTGTGGTTACGGCCATGTTTTTGGTATTTATCGAAGAGATGTTATTGGTTCAAATTATCGGTTGGTATAGATAATGGAAAAACCGAAATCACATATAGACCATAATAACGCGGTTATCGCCATTCGCGGACTGAAAAAATCGTTCGAAGACAATCACGTTTTACGTGGGGTAGATTTAGATCTATTCCAGGGCGAAAACCTGGTAGTGTTGGGTAGATCGGGTACCGGTAAATCCGTTTTAATCAAAATCATCTCCGGCCTGCTCACTGCTGATACCGGCAGCGTAAAAGTTTTAGGTAAAGACCTTAATAACATTGACAGTAAAGAACTGCGCGACCTACGTGTAGATGTAGGTTTTTCTTTTCAGGGTAGTGCTTTGTACGATAGTATGACCGTGCGCCAAAATATAGAGTTCCCATTGGTGCGAAACAGCCCCAAGCTTACACGTGCAGAGATTAACCGGCAGGTAGAAGAGGTTTTGGATAATGTAGGCTTGCTGCAAACCATTAACCAGATGCCGTCAGAATTATCGGGTGGACAGCGCAAGCGTATTGGTATTGCCCGGACACTTGTACTAAAGCCAAAGATCATGCTGTATGACGAGCCTACAGCCGGCCTGGATCCTATAACTTGCCTTGACATCAACGAGCTGATCAACGAAGTTCAGCAGATATATAATACATCTTCAATCATTATAACGCACGACCTTACCTGTGCTAAAACCACAGGCGACCGTATAGTAATGCTGCTTGATGGGCGGTTTGAGCGCCAGGGTAGTTTTGAAGAGGTTTTTGACACGAATGATGAACGTGTTAAAGCATTTTACGATTATAATTTTACAGATTAAATGAATAACGCAGATAACAAAAAAGCCATTTGGGTTGGCGTTTTTATCGCAATAGGCATCGCTATTTTTATAGTGGGTGTGCTAACATTTGGCAACGAGCGTAAAACTTTTAGTAACGGGTTGCATATCAGCGCCGTTTTTAATGATGTGAACGGCCTGACTAAGGGCAATAATGTCTGGTTCTCAGGTGTTAAAGTCGGCACCATAAAAGACATTAAATTTACGGGTGTATCGCAGGTGTACGTAACCATGAACATCGATAAAAACGCGCAGCAGTATATCCGCCGTAATGCCGGTGTGCGTGTTAGTGCCGAAGGTTTTATTGGAAACAAACTCATAGTTATAGAAGGTGGCAGCCCCAGTGCGCCGGTTATAGAAGATGGCGACAGGCTTAATGCTGTACCAACAATGTCGACAGACGATATCACCAAAACGCTGCAAAAAAATAACCTTAACTTATTAGCTATCACATCTGATTTTAAGGCACTTACCCGTAAGATTATTGAAGGCAAAGGCATGGTTGGCCAATTGATGACAGACTCTACAGTGGCTATGCGTTTCCGCAATATGGTTACTAAACTTGACGAGACCAGCAACAGCACAGCGTCTATGGCGCATCAATTGCAAGCTTACGGCGTTAAGCTGAATAGCAAAGATGGTCTGGCTAATAAACTGGTTACCGATACGGCAACATTCAAGAAATTCGAAGCAGCGGTTGAGCAGCTAAGACAAACCACTAAAGCCGCTAATACCTTTACGCAAAACCTAAATAAAGCAAGCGAGAAGCTAAACAGTACAGACAATGTTTTGGGGGTTTTGCTAAACGACAAAAAAAGTGCTACGCAAGTACAAAGCAGCATTAACAACCTGCAGGAAGGTTCTGTAAAACTTAACGACGACCTGGAAGCAGCACAGCATAACTTCTTTTTAAAAGGTTTTTTTAAAAAACGTGCCAAGCAGCAGGAAGAACAGAAAAAGTTGCAACAGCAAAACAGCGCCACTCCGGCGGGTACACCTCAGCAATAAATTGATAGGTGTTTACACGTATAATTTTGCAGTTTAGTTTTTTATAATTACTATTGTGTTGGGTTGACACATTATAACTAACTAAACTGAATGTATTGATCCGCTCCATGAAAGTTGATTGTTTGAAAAAGAAAGGTTCTTGTCTTGCAAGAACCTTTCTTTTGAATTACTTTTAAATTATAAAAATTATTAAAGTTCAAACGCGGAACAAAACTTCACAATAATCTAAAAACTTCAGAGATGTCTTACGACCAAATTATGGCACAATTAGCGAATCTGATGAAAACAGGTTCCAAGACAAATGCGTATGCCCCTCTAATTTGGTTATGTGGAGTTGTAATGGTTGCTGGCATGGGTGGGATGTTTTATTTTTCCAATCCGATAATTCAATATGTGTTCCTTGGTTTAATAGTAATAGTGGTTATTTTTGCAATTGTGATGTATGTCGTGTTATTAGCCATGGATCCAAAACTTTTACAATCTGAGCACTACAGGATTGAAGACAAGAAATTAGACATTATTGCATCAAAAGGAAAACCTATAGAGTTTAATCCGGTTGATTTATCGGTACCCACAAAAGAAATAGGAGAAAATAAAAATGGATAATGTATTACTAATTTTATTATCCACGACATATGATAGAGAAGCTGTCATTAAAGCTCTCGAAATAAATGGTAAAATTGATACTTGGTTTTATTCTTTTCCAAATACAATATTTGTAAAAACGAGTATGAATCCAAAGGAAATGTCGCGTTTTATAGAAGAAAAATTTGGTGAAAATATCAATTTTGTCACTCAGATTGAAAGCGACTATTTCGGCCGGATGAGTTCTGCACAATGGAAAAATTTCAAAAAGGTTAAAAATTTTATCCCTTAATCTATCAACATCATATCATCATCGTCGGTTAGGCTAAGCTGAATGCTATCGTTACCGGCAATGCCTTCAATGGAGCCTTTGATATGTGCCGCGCTCAGCAAAACTTTTTCTAATTGTTTCTCACGGCTTTTCCAAAGTTTTTCCATGGCTTCGCGCTCTTTAAGGATAGACATGCGCATACTCATAAAGCCTTCGCGTATGGCTTTCCATTGTTCAGAAAACTCGCTGCTGGTGAGGAAATCATAAAGCAGATGCATTTTGTCACCCTTATTGTCATGCTTGCGCGCCTCGGCAGCCATTTTCACTAGAAAGTCGCGTAAAATGTAAGCCACCGGCTTTACCTCGTCAAAAGAGCAGATCCATACCCCCTCTTTCTCGCCAAAGCAGTCCATGTCCTTAGGGTAGCATTGGGTTACAATGACAGCGATGTGTGCACCCGTGCTGCGCATATCTTTTTTAAGCTTCTCTATCCAGTCGCCGCCAAAGGCATTGGTACGCTTGCTCTCGTATATAATGGTACCGCACTCCTGCCCAAACTGGTTGCGTACTGTTTGCGTACAGTCGGCTCCGCGCACGCCCTTTCCTACTTCGCCTATCAGATCGAATGGGAAATGTGTACGCAGCAATTCTTCAAGCACTAATTCCTGTGCTTCGCCTTGCAATTGCATGGAACCTTGTTCCGCTTTGCGCTTCATCTCGTCGGCGAGTTTTTTCTGCTGTTCCAACTGCATCTCAAGTTCTTTAACCCGTAATTGATGCGCGTTATCCTTAAGGGCGTTCTTATCGGCCTCTTGTTTACGTATCTGCTCTGTAATGTCCTGGCGCTGTGCCAACAATTTACGCTCAACCTCCAGCGCCATCTCCTCTTCCTTTTGTTTGAGGGATGCTTCGCGCTGCATAAACTCCAGTTCTTTTTGCCGGCTGGCCTTTAATTTCTCTTCAGACTCTTTTACAGAATTATTTAATAGTTGCACACGGTTTTCAAAGTCGGCACTGATGGTTTTGCGCAGATTTTCTTCAAGGGCTTGCTGCAACTGCTTTTTTTCGTCAACCAAACGCTGATCAAAGGCCTGTTGTTGCTGCTGCTGCCTGGCGGCAAACTCTTCTTCCTTACGTTTAAACTCGCTCTCTTTTTGCTGTTTAAATGCCTGCATATCAGACCGAAGCTTTTGCTTATATTCTTCGGCCATTACCTCTTCTATAGGGAATCCATAACCACAACTGGGGCATTTAACTTCTGTAGCCATCTCTTAAATATTTAGGGGATCTTATTATGCTAAGATACCTCAATATAGAACGGCAGTTTAAAAATGTGGATATCTTTTACCTTGCAATGTGAATAAAAAAATCCCTTTACCGCAATTAGCAGAAAGGGATTATATACTTTTGTACTGTGCTGATTATGATGCGCCAAGCGCCATTGTAACGCCCAATGATGCTGCCATAAGCAATATCATAGACAGTACATAAAATATCATAAAGTTAGGACCTTGCGATAGCGCAGTTTTTGAAAAATCTATTTTCCACTTACTGTATTCTTTCGGATAGTAGATCATAGTAACGGTTTCTAATTTTTGCCGGATAAGCGTTAGGGCAAACATAATGCCATGTGCCGTTATTTCGCTTAAAACGCAATTTCGAAACCTGTACTGACCTTAACCTTGCCCCATTACTTCCCCATCGATAGGATTATTTTCCCCGTAGTTCACTGTCGTCACATAACGGATGTGGCTTGTTATCTAAATTATAATCCGCCAAATCAATCCACTGTTACCCAGCCATCTGTGTAATCACGCATATAAATCTGTGAAATCTATCTAATCAACTGGTATGGTCGGCTACTATCTTCCAGCCATTTTTTAATTTACGAAACCATAAAGTGAAATACCCCCCGATGCTGTCTTTGGTACGCGTTACTTTCCAGGCGCCTAAAACGAACGCGTTGGTTGGGTCAAGTATGTTCACTTTAAGGATATTAAAATCCAGCGTACCCATGGCGGCTTTGTCCGGATAACTTTTTTTGTAATGATCCAGCGTTGTTTGCCAGCCATAATCCGGCCCGTTTTTACCGACAAATAGCAGCGAGTCCGACTTCCAATAGCTTTGCATAAATCCGTCAATGTCGCCCTTATTCCAGCTGATTTGCTGGCGATGCAACACGTTTAAGATTTGCTGTTTGTCCTGCGCGCGAATAGTAAAACTGCTAACTAGCAACGCCGCTGCCAAAATAAATTTCTTCATAGCTTTAAAAATAGCATTAATATTGCACCACTTTTTAAAGCTAATTAAACTGTAGGATGAACCAAAAGGTATTGTGTTTTGGCGAAGTGTTGTGGGACGCCTTTGGCGATGGTAAAAAAGCGGGCGGTGCCCCAATGAATGTGGCCTGGCATTTAAAACAGCAAGGCGCAGATGTGCAGTTTGCCAGCAGCCTGGGTAAAGACGCGTCGGGTGATGAGCTTTTTGCCTTTCTTGAAAAAAGCGATTTAGACTCGCCGTTAATTCAGCGCGACGAGTTGCCGACCTGCGAGGTTACCGTACAATTAGATGCTAACCAGCATGCCACCTACATTATTCCCGAACCGGTTTCCTGGGACAATATCCGTGCAACATCAGAATTAAAAAAGGCAGCGGCAAATGCTTCCGCGATCATATTTGGTAGTCTGGCTTGCCGTGGCAAACGTACGCGCGAAACGTTAGTTGGTCTTTTAGACGACACCAGTAAAATGCGTGTTTTTGACGTAAACCTTCGTGCTCCGCACTACAACCTGGACACTATTCAAACGCTTGCAGCGAAGTCGAGCTTCATCAAGATGAATGATGATGAGGCCGAATTGTTGATCCGTGGCCGCGGTGATTTAAAAAGCAAGATCATTGAATTTCAAAAGGCCTATCACCCCAAAACAGTTTGCGTAACACGCGGCGATAAGGGCGCGCTGTTATTCCACAACGACGAATTTTACGAGCATGCCGGTTACCCCGCTAATGTTGTAGATACCGTAGGTGCCGGCGATTCCTTCCTCGCAACTTTAGTCGTAGGCCTGCTTAGCAATAATGACCCTAACGAAGTGTTAGACCGCGCTTGCAAAGTGGGTGCTTTTGTAGCCGGGCAGCGTGGCGCGACGCCGGTTTATCCAAAAGACCTGGTTTAATATTTAACCTTGATGGTTCTTGCGTTAGCGATTGAAGCAAAAGCCCGCATCCCGATGTATATCGGGAGAGGACCCGAGTGAAACTAGAGTAACGCCCTCGAAATTCAGGGCACTTATCAGCACAAATAAATCTACCTACCATAAATTTTTATAAAGACTTTAACTCTACTCCTTAGAATTAAAGGAATTGCCTTTGTCATATTCAGCTAACAAAAGTTCTTCACTATGCTTACCGCATAAACTTTACGGATATTTCTCCGTTAATTTACTTTCAGAAAGGCAATACTATGCGAGGATTTGGGTTCTCGAAATTTATACCCCGCGAAATTCCCAAAGGCGGGTTTGACGAACTGCTTAAACTATTTTTAGAATTACTGAACTATACGTCTGGTGATGCCGGCGAAGCCCTATCGTGGTTAAACGAACTGGACAAGCAATACAACATTACCAACGACGAGTATGGTATGGGTGATTTTATCGACGAGTTAAAGCAAAAACGCTACCTGACCGATGATAACGATAACGGTGGATTTGCTATCACGGCTAAAACAGAGCAAAGCATAAGGCAATCATCCCTTGAAGAGATCTTTGGCAAGCTCAAGAAGTCGGGCAAGGGTAATCACCGTACGCCGCAATCAGGCCAGGGTGACGAAAAAAATGCTGAACGCCGCGAGTTTGAGTTTGGTGATAGCCTGGACCAGATAGACGTTACACAATCTATCCACAACGCGCAGGTGAACCACGGCATCGGCGATTTTATAATGACCGAACGCGATTTGGAAGTAGAGGAAATGGATTATAAGACCCTTACTTCTACCGTGCTGATGATAGATATTTCGCACTCCATGATCCTTTATGGCGAAGACCGTATAACCCCTGCTAAAAAGGTGGCGATGGCATTGGCAGAACTGATCCGTACCAAATACCCAAAAGACACTTTAGACATTGTGGTTTTTGGCAACGATGCGTGGCCGATAACACTCAAAGACCTGCCCTATTTACAGGTTGGCCCGTACCACACAAATACTTATGCTGGCTTAGAGCTGGCGACAGACCTGCTGCGCCGCCGTAAGACCCACAATAAACAGATATTTATGATCACCGATGGTAAGCCAACTTGCTTAAAAGAAGGCACCCGGTATTATAAAAACAGCATAGGCCTTGACCGTAAGGTGGTCAACAAAACACTGAACATGGCTGCGCAGTGCAAGCGGCTTAAAATACCTATCACCACGTTTATGATAGCTAAGGACCCATACCTGCAGCAGTTTGTGCGCAAGTTTACGGAGACTAACGGCGGAAAGGCGTTCTACAGTTCGCTTAACGGGTTAGGCGAATACATTTTTGAAGACTATATAAAGAACAGAAGAAGAACGGTGAGGTAGTACCCCACCCAACCTCCCCTGAAGGGGAGGAGAAATTTACACACTAATCATAAATTAAAAACCAAAGCCCGCCCCTTTAGGGGAGGGTTGGGAGGGGTTAAATGACATACGACCATAATAGTATAAAAACACTCGGCCAGCTAAAAAAATCTAATTACAAAAGCAGGTCTGTTAAAGAAGAATTAAGAGAAAACTTAATCATCCAGCTGCAAAAAAAGGAAGGCGGCTTTGAGGGAATTATTGGTTATGAGGATACCGTTATTCCCGACTTACAAACCGCTATCTTATCCCGCCATAACACTTTACTTCTAGGTTTGCGCGGGCAAGCTAAAACTCGTATAGCAAGATTGCTGGTCAACCTGCTGGACGAGTACATTCCCTACATAGAAGGTTCCGAACTATATGATGATCCGTTGGACCCCATATCCTGGTTTGGGCGTAATATTATTGAACAAAACGGCGATGATACCGCTGTAGCCTGGGTGCACCGCTCTGAGCGTTATACAGAAAAATTGGCTACGCCTGATGTTACTGTGGCCGACCTTATCGGTGATGTTGACCCCATAAAAGCGGCGACCCTGAAATTGACTTACGCTGATGAACGTGTGATCCACTTCGGGTTGATTCCGCGTGCGCATCGGGGTATATTTGTAATTAACGAGTTGCCCGACTTACAGGCACGTATACAGGTTTCTTTGTTCAATATACTGCAAGAGAAAGACATCCAGATACGCGGGTTTAAACTGCGTTTGCCGCTGGATATCCAATTTGTATTTACAGCAAATCCGGAAGACTACACCAACCGTGGCTCCATAGTAACGCCGCTCAAAGACCGTATCGAGAGCCAGATATTAACCCACTACCCGCGTTCGCTTGATATTTCGCGACGCATTACGCAGCAGGAAGCAAAGCTAACACCTTCGCAGGTAGCAAACATCGAAGCCGATGGTTTGGTAAAAGACTTGATAGAACAGATCGCCTTCGAGGCGCGCGACTCGGAATATATCGACAAAAAATCAGGCGTGTCGGCACGTTTGACAATATCAGCTTATGAAAACCTTATAAGCAATGCAGAACGCAGGATGCTGATCAATGGCGAGAAAAGCACATTCGTGCGTATTTCAGACTTTTTGGGCGTTATCCCGGCCATTACAGGAAAAATTGAACTGGTTTACGAAGGTGAATTGGAAGGCCCGGCAAAAGTGGCTAACATCTTGGTTGGAAAATCTGTCCGTTCACTACTGCTGCAGTTTTTCCCTGACCCTGAGAAGGCTAAGAAAACCAAGAAAGGCAATCCATATGAAGAGATCATCAACTGGTTTAGCGAGGGCAATACAGTAGCCCTGATAGATGACCTATCTTTAATAGAGTATAAAAATCTGTTAAATTCCGTTAAAGGTTTAGGTGATCTGGTTAAGCAGTTTCACCCACGGTTGTCAGAAAATCAGCAGTTATTGTTGATGGAGTTTGTGTTGCATGGCCTGGCAGAATTCTCACAACTTAGCAAAGGATTTTTAGATAAAGGCTTTGCCTTCTCGGATATGTTTGATAGCTTGTTTAACTTGCAGGGCGACGATGATGATGACGACCTGAACGAAGACCGCTACTAGATAAAATGACCGACCATATTCCGCTGTTTATCCTTATTGCCATTGTACTTTTAGTACTTGACTATTATATCTACAGCGGAATAATCAAAGGCTTGCGATTAAGAAAAGGCTCCGTAAAGGCGTTTGGCTTTTTCTTTTGGTGTTTTTCTTTTTTCCTGATCGCGGGTTTGTTTCTTAGCATTTTTGTAAAGTTATCCGTGGGGATAAGGGCTGCCATTCTGATGGCATTCTTCCTTACGTTTGCTGGGAAGGTGCTGTTTCTACCATTTTTATTTGGTGACGATATTCGCCGGCTATTTGTATGGAGAACACGGACGAAAGCAGCCGTTGAGATTGCGGAGAAATCTTCGCCAACGTTTACGGCGATCCCGAGGTCGGAGTTTTTGGTTAAAGCCGGGTTACTGGCAGGTTCTTTGCCAATTGCTACCCTGGCTTATGGCACACTTAAGGGCGTTTATGACTACCGCTTACGTAAACAAGTGCTATACCTGCCCAACCTGCCTAAACAATTCGACGGGTTAACTTTAGGGCAGTTATCAGATATCCATGCCGGTAGTTTTTCTGACCATAAAGCTGTTGCAGTGGGCGTGGAACTGTTAATGCGCGAGAAACCTGATCTGATATTTTTCACTGGTGATTTGGTTAATGACCGAGCATATGAGATGTACGGTTACCAGGATATATTCTCTAAAGTTAAAGCCCCTTTAGGTGTATTTTCGAGTTTAGGCAACCATGATTATGGCGACTACTCTTACCGCTGGTTGCCGGGCGCCAAGGAGAAAAATCATGCCGACCTGATACAAACTCACAAAAACATGGGTTGGAACTTATTGCAAAATGAGAACCGCCGGATCAAAGTAGGTGGTGAAGAGATAGGTATTTTGGGCTGTGAGAACTGGGGCACGTTGAGCCGCTTCCCTAAATATGGGCGAATGGACCTGACAACCAAAGATACAGCCGACCTGCCGGTAAAGCTCCTCCTATCGCACGATCCATCGCATTGGGACGCAGAGATACGGCCGAAATACGGCAACATAGATGTAACATTTGCCGGCCACACGCACGGCATGCAGTTTGGCGTACGCACTAAAGAAATTCAATGGAGCCCAATAGAATACGTTTACGAAGAGTGGGCGGGATTGTATAAAAAAGGCGCCCAACAACTTTACGTTAACGTTGGATACGGCTTTTTAGGCTATCCCGGCCGTGTAGGTATTTTGCCCGAAGTGACGATATTTGAGTTGAGATCTTCACTAGAACCAGACTTTTAATATATCACGTCATACAGAGCCCGAATCGGCATCCCAAAGAAAAGATATGCATAACCAAATTGCGTGTGAGATGCCGAAACAAGTTCGGCATGACGGCATGATTTGGTATTATTGTGCGATGGTTCATTTAGATGAAAAAAAATCCTTAAGCAGCTCACAGACTTCATTTTCTTCGGCAACATTTTCATGTCTTTATGCGCTGTCGCGCAGGGATTGGTTACTTTTCACCTCATCGGCTCTGCGCCAATTTACCCGCCATTGATCATCCTTTTTATGGCCACGCTTGGGGTATATAACTTCAGCACTTTAATTACGCGGCCTAAAAATCCGACGTCGTCTAAACATTACCGGGTAAGGTGGTTTTACACGCATTACAAGTTAAACCTGGTGCTTACTGTTATTGCGTTCGCGTCTTTATTTCCCCTGTTCTTTCTGGTATCGCTGGGCTCAAAGCTGCTGCTGATGTTCATGACAGTGCTATCTATCGGTTACGGTTTGCCTTTATTCAAGATTGGCGACAAAAAGTTTGGGCTCAGGCAAATCCCCGGTTTAAAGCCTTTTCTAATCACTTTGGTTTGGAGTATGAGCGGTGTTTTGGTTCCGGTCTTAGAAGCTGCCGATCAGCATTTAACCACCATTAATCTTCGTGATATAGCCATCTTATTTGCAAAACGCTTCTTGTTTATCGCGGCTTTGACCATACCCTATGATATCCGCGATATGGATGACGACAAGGCGGCCAGTCTAAAAACAATACCTGTCACGTTAGGCGAAAAAAATGCGTATAACTTATGCCAGCTTCTTTTAGGCGGATATCTGGTATTGCTTTTCCTGTTTAGGAACAATGGTTTTAATATGGACTTTCTCGCCTTAGCCTTAGTAGCTATACTAACCGGCTGGCTCATCTTCCGCTCTAAATGGGACAAGAATGAGTTGTATTATTTCTTTTATATGGATGGTGTTTTGATCCTGCAATATGTATTGCTGATAATTTTCGACGGTATTTCCAGATTTGCCTGATGACCGCCAATTACGATAATACCGTTTGGTTTTATGATACGCTCGCTACGTTGGTGTATGGAAAGAATATCATAAAGGCACAAAAAGAATTTCTAAATCTGATTCCGCCTCACTCACGTGTATTGATTGTCGGTGGCGGCACAGGTAAGATTTTAGAAGAAGTTGCAAAAGTGCATCCGGCCGGGCTGACAATTTTTTACGCCGAAGTGTCCGAGAAAATGCTGTCAAAATCCATTAAACGAAGTGCCGGAAAAAGTTCAGTCGTCTTTTATAACCAACCTGTAGAAGATATGGCGCTGGCCAATATTGACGTGGCCATCACTCCTTTTTTATTTGACAACTTTGATGGTGAATACGCAGAAAAGATATTTAGACATATAGACAGTATGACTTCTGAAAACGCCTTGTGGCTCAATACAGATTTTCAGCTTACAGGCAAATGGTGGCAGGTGGTACTACTTAAATCCATGCTTCTATTTTTTAAATTATTCGGCGCAGTGAATAACAAGCGTACCACTGATATGCAACCTGTGTTTGAAAAATACGGATACAAAAAAATCGCCTGTAAAACATTCTACGGCGATTTTATAAGATCTGAAGCCTGGCAAAAACCAGCTTAGTGTATCCCTCTGAATATCCTGCTCCAGCGTATCCCGTTAAAGAAGTTGGCTTTGTCGTCCCAGCTCATCCAAATGAAAAGCGCTTTGCCAACTATGTGGTCTTCCGGCACAAAACCCCAAAACCGCGAATCGGCAGAATTATGACGATTGTCACCCATCATCCAGTAATAGTTCATTTTAAAGGTGTATCTATCCGCTTTAGTTCCGTTTATAAAAATATCAGCACCTCTAACTTCAACTTTATTGCCCTCATAAATCTCTATGGCGCGGCGATATATAGGGAACGTCAAACTGTCTAACTTTACACTCCAACCTTTTTTCGGGATAATGATCGGTCCGTAGTTGTCAACGTTCCAATGATAATGCGGATCATGCGGATAGATGGACGGGTCATAAATGCCTTTAGCCATAACATCAGGCTTTACGCTTTTAATGGTTGTTATTCCGCTTAACGTTTTAGCAGCTTCGGCAGTCATGTTCGCTACAAATTCTGTGTTGCTTACCAATTGTACATCCTGTATGTGCAGGTCATCTATCAGCTGCGGGTTTATTTCAGAACCATCTGTAACAACATGGTAACCCATCTCCCCTTTCGGCGCCGTTGGCGCGGCTTTTCCGTTTACAAAAACCTGGTCGTCAACCAAACTTAGCGTATCGCCGGGAGTACCCTGACAGCGTTTGATGTAATTTTCGCGCTTATCAACAGGCCGCGACAGAGGCGTGTCGGCATCCATCGGATAATTAAACACTACCACATCGCCTTTTTTTACTTCGCTCAATCCAGGCAGGCGATAGTATGGCAACTTAATACCATCCCAGTAAGCTTTTGTGCCCAAAATTGGCATGGTATGATGCGCAAAAGGAAAAGCGATAGGCGTCATAGGCGTACGCGCACCGTAATTTACTTTGCTTACAAACAAGAAATCTCCAACCAGCAATGAGCTCTCCATAGAGGGCGTAGGGATGGTGTAAGCTTCAATAAACAATGTGCGGATAAGCGTTGCGGCTACAACGGCAAATATGATAGCGTCTGTCCATTCGCGGGCAGCGCTTTTTTTCTTCTTAGCAGGGTCTTTTGGTTTTCTTTTATTCCAGAATTTCCAATTCATTTTAAAGGGGTTGTGGCGGGCAAGTTAATTATTACGCGCCAAAGTTAAACATGTCTTGTACGGTGTAGAAACCGGTTTTCCCGTGTAACCACTCGGCAGCAAGCACCGCTCCCAAGGCGAAACCGTTTCGGTTGTGGGCTGTGTGCTTAAATTCAATGCTATCCACCTCAGAGTCATACATTACAGTATGGGTGCCGGGTACATTTTCTATACGCAGCGATTCTATAAGCAACTGGTTATTTTTCACAGTATCATCAACAACGGTCGTGCCATCAGTCAGCACATTTTTCCACTCCTGTTTGGCATCCAGGCCATTGATGATACCTTCTGCAATGGTAATAGCGGTACCACTCGGCGCATCCAGTTTTTGCGTATGATGTATCTCTTCTACCTGCACTTCATAGTACGGGTAATTATTCATCAGCTTAGCCAATACTTTGTTTACATGGAAGAACACATTTACACCAACGCTAAAGTTTGACGCATACAACAATGCGCCATCGCTATCAGCCACCTCCTGCTTAATCTCGTCAATATGGTCATACCAGCCGGTTGTGCCTATTACAACAGGCACAACTGCCTTTATACATTGGCGAATATTTTCCAGCGCTGACTCAGGTGTGCTAAACTCTATAACCACGTCAGCCTGCTGCAGGTCTTCATCGATAATTTCGGCCCGGTTATGCTGGTCTATGATCAAAACGATCTCGTGCTTACGGTCAAGGGCGATTTTTTCGATGATCTTGCCCATTTTGCCATAGCCTGATAATGCGATCTTCATTCTGGTATAAATTATTTCAAGGTAAAGGTAAGTTTTACACCCGGAACTGAACCGGTAAGGTTGGCCGCATAAAGTGGCGGAGTGATAACTGTCGGCACTACATTAAAACTAAGGTTGTTGTCAACAGTATAGGAATGCCTGAACTTAGCATCTATATAGGCATCTATACAGTTAATGCCCCACACACCAACGACACCAAGTATTGATAGTTGAAAATTACGCTGGTTAGAGGCGGCAGCGTCAAAAAACTGCTGATATCCGCCGGAATATTGCGCTAATTCTGCCGAGGGTTTACCTGTATCGCGGCGCAGCTTGGCTTCTTTGATATACAGGTTATAATAATGCAGATTGTATTGAATGGCTAAACCCAGAGCACCAAAACCGCCATAAATGATGGGCACCTTCCAGATGCGGTGGTTGTAGACCTGCCCCCATCCGGGTAATATGAGCGAACGCATTACTGCCTTGTGCGGGTCATGCAAACTATCCGGAGTGTAAATCTTATTGGTTTTGGCTTTTGGCTTAAACGGTTTTGAACTTATGGAATCCTTAACGCGCGTTAGGCTATCTGTGCGGCTACGGGTGGCGGCTGAATCAGGCCTTTGAGCAAACGCGTTGATGCTAAACAGCGTTGTGGTTATGAGGGATAGCCAGAAACGCATGTTACCAATCGAGCATTTCAAGAATGCGGTTCAAATCATCTGAAGATAAGAATGGGATCTCAATAGCACCCGTACCTTTTTCATTGATCTTTAATTGAACGCGTGTGCTAAACTTCGATGCCAGATCATCTTGTATCTTTTGCATCTGAAAAGACAACGCGCCGTCTGATTTAGACTTAGCCTTAGCAGCTGGAATTTTTTGCACATCGCGCGCCAGCTCTTCGGCACGCCGTACCGATAAGCCGTTATCTACTATCTGCCTGTGTATGTAAATTTGTTTAACCGGGTCTGCAATGGTGATCAGTGCCTTGGCATGCCCCATGCTGATCTCGCCATCGCGGATAGAGGCCTGAATGGCAGGCGGCAGTTTCAATAAGCGCAAGTAATTAGTAACCGTAGACCGGTTTTTGCTTACACGATCACCCAATTCTTCTTGTTTCAGGTTACACTCGTCTAGCATCCGCTGAAAGCTTAGAGCTACTTCTATGGCATTCAGGTTTTCTCGCTGGATGTTTTCTATCAAAGCCATCTCCAGCATTTGCTGATCGTTGGCAGAGCGTACGTATGCCGGGATATGTTTTAATCCCGCTAATTTAGAAGCACGTAAACGGCGCTCGCCTGATATAAGCTGATAGTGATGACTGCTTACCCTGCGGACGGTGATAGGTTGTATAAGGCCTTGTAGTTTTATAGAGTCTGCCAGTTCTTGCAGGGCGATGTGATCAAACTCTGTACGGGGCTGATACGGGTTTACTTCTATCTCGTTAAGATTGATCTCGTTGATAGACCCTGCACCACTGTAGTTATTTTCAAAGCTGCCGTTGTGCTGCTGTTTTACCTGTACAACATCGGTATCATCCAGTAAGGCACTTAATCCTTTTCCTAAAGCTCTTTTCTTATCTGCACTCATGCTTTACTTAAACGGTTTCTGAAGTTAGTACCGCGTCTTTTTTCTTGATGCCGTTCTTTTTAATGATCTCGCGCGCCAGGTTCAAATAATTTATTGCCCCTTTGCAATTAGCGTCGTGCATAATTACTGACACACCAAAACTTGGTGCTTCGCTTAAGCGGGTGTTACGCTGAATGATGGTATCAAAAACCAGGTTTTCGAAATGCGTGCGTACCTCTTCAACAACCTGGTTAGACAGGCGGAGGCGAACATCATACATGGTCAATAAAATGCCTTCAATATCCAGGTTAGGGTTTAACCTGTTTTGAACTATTTTAATGGTGTTTAGCAATTTGCCCAATCCCTCTAACGCGAAATATTCGCACTGTACCGGTATAATTACAGAGTTAGCTGCAGTTAAAGCGTTGATGGTGATCAAACCCAGTGATGGCGAGCAGTCTATGATTATGAAATCGTAATCGTCCGCAACACGACCTAATACCTCTTTCATGCGGTATTCGCGCTGATCAAGATTGATCATCTCTATCTCTGCACCTACAAGGTCTATATGGGCAGGCAACAGGTCCAGATTAGGCGTTTGTGTTTTTTGAATGGCTTCGCGCGGGTCTATCTGGTTAATGATACACTCATATATGCTGTTTTTAACCGTCCGCGGGTCAAAGCCAATACCCGATGTTGAGTTGGCTTGCGGGTCTGCATCAACCAATAAAGTTTTATACTCCAGCACGGCTAAGCTTGCTGCAAGATTGATAGACGAAGTTGTTTTGCCTACCCCGCCTTTTTGATTGGCCAATGCTATAATTTTACTCATGCGCTGTTATCAATGTTTACAATAAAAAGAGCCGCTCAACACAGCAGAATTCATAATTTAGCTGCGGTACCAACGGGGGTTAAAGATACAAAATTATAAACGGTACCAGTTAACCCGTTTTTCCCACAACTTACAAACAATCTGCAAATGATCACTATAATTTCAGGGACAAACAGGCCTAATAGTTCAACGCTTAAACTGGCTAAGTATTACCAGGAGCAATTGAAGCAGCGTGGTGTAGAGGCCGGGATTTTATCGCTGCAGGATTTGCCGCCATCGATCATCTCAACTGATCTTTATGGGAAGCGAAGTGACGAATTTAAGCCCATTCAAGATATTGTTACCGCTACCGATAAGTTCATCTTTATTATCCCCGAATACAACGGCAGCTTTCCTGGCGTTTTAAAAGTTTTTATGGACGCCTGCGATTTTCCCGGCAGCTTTTATAACAAAAAAGCGGGCCTCGTTGGATTATCGTCTGGTAAATATGGCAACATAAGAGGCATAGATCATTTTACCGGGGTATGCAATTACCTGCACCTGCACGTGCACCCGTTAAAGATCCACATTACGAATGTGAGGCAAGAACTTGATGCGGATGGCCAATTGCACCAGGCAGATACTATTAAATATACCGCTGAACAAATAGATAAGCTGGTAGAGTATTAGACGCAAACATCATGGTGTTTTAAGGGTTAGACTTAAAAGAAGTTACCCTTATGGAATTTTCAAAGCCAATCAGCATAATAGCATTTGTCGTCTTAATAACTGCCTGTTCGCAACCCAAGCCCGACCGCAGCAAAGCCGACACGGTTACAGATAAAGATGGCCAAGCAGTTAACCTGCCTGCGCCGTATGAAACTAAATCTGCCTACAACTTTAGTGATGTAATTGGCTGGAAACAAGGCGAAATGCCTGTCGCACCGGCCGGGTTTAAGGTGAACTTGTTTGCTGACGGTTTACAGAACCCGCGTAATATCTACGTGGCGCAAAATGGCGACATCTTTGTTTCTGAAGCCAACACCGAAGCAAAGGGCGTAAAAAAGAAGGCAGAAAATATAATTGTTGGCAGAAATAAATCTGAAAATTTAGGGACCAGTGCCAATCGCATAACACTATTGAGAGATACCAACGGTGATGGCGTACCGGATACCAAAACTGTATTCTTAAAGAATCTTAACCAGCCTTTCGGTATGCTCATCATTGGGCACAACTTCTACGTAGCCAATACCGATGGCGTTTTGAAATACCCTTACACACCCGGCCAAACAAGTATCACCGCTCCGGGTAAAATGATCGTTAGCCTGCCCGCTGGCGGATACAATAACCATTGGACACGCAACATCCGCACGGATAAAGACAGCACACATATTTATATTGGCGTTGGCAGCGGCAGTAATGTAGGCGAGCATGGGCCCGAAAACGAAATACGCCGTGCCGATGTTTTGGTGGTTGACCTCGAAGGTAAAAATGAACAAGTATACGCCAGCGGCCTGCGTAACCCAGCCGGGCTTGCGTTTCAGCCAGGCACAAATGTCTTGTATGCCGCCGTAAATGAACGCGACGAATTAGGCGACAAGCTTGTGCCCGACTATTTAACCAGCGTTAAAAAGGGAGGATTCTACGGATGGCCTTATGCATATTGGGGCCAGCACGAAGAACCACGGTTGAAAGGCAAAAACCCTGAAATGGTGAAAAAAGCGATCGTACCGGATGTCGATCTTGGGTCGCATACTGCTTCGTTAGGTTTGGCATTTTATACCGGCAGCACCTTCCCTGCAAGATACAAGAATGGCGCTTTCATAGGTCAGCATGGTTCATGGAATAGTTCTAAGCTGGTTGGTTATAAAGTGGTCTTTGTACCGTTTGCTAATACCAAACCCGGCAAGCCCGAAGATTTCTTGACAGGCTTTACCGTTCCCGGCGATGCTAAAAAAGTTCATGGGCGACCTGTTGGTGTGGCGGTTGCTAAAGACGGCTCGCTGTTAGTTGCTGATGATGCCAGTAACCGAATATGGCGCGTGAGTGTTGCCAGGTAACATATATCAGAAGCGTTAGTTATCCTTCATGAGCGGTATGGCTAACGCTTCCTGTTTTTGCGCCTTTGATTTTGATATTTAAAAAATGATCTAAAAAAACCCCACCACCCGTTCCGATATAGTATATCCAAAGCGTATCCGTCTTAGTTATTGGTTTCCCACCAATGATAGTTTTAAGTTGAGTTGTGTCTACACCTTCAATTGTCTTTTTTTCTACCAGATCGTCTGCCATCCTAAATCTGTGTAACGCGTCTTTAGACCATGCTTTTTGGTCAAACTCTTTTTGAGGCTCGTAGAACGTCAGTCCGAGGGCGGCAAAAAAAAGTCCAACGGTGAGAGCGGGAGCAATAACTATTGTAGCTACCAAACTAAATACAATTTGCTCTCTCTGCAGTTGAAAAATTTTTCGACTTAACTTACTTAAGATGTAATACATAAGAAGCGCAACCGGTGTTGTTAACATTAACCATTCCTCGGCCGTTCGAGACCATTCTGTATACTTCATCGACATAAATTTAATGAACAATTTTATGAATAGCGATTCGCCAAACTAATTTTAATTCATAAACGCAATGATTATCTTGCCTTGCCGCAAAACCACGGTATCAACTTTGCAATTATGAAACCTTTTAAATTATTAGCTGCGCTGATCGCTCCCGCGGTTATCGGAATTTCTTCGTGTACGCAACAACCTCAGCATAATACGTTAACCAATGCAGAAAAAAAAGATGGCTGGCATTTGTTGTTTGACGGCGAAAGTTTAAAAGGTTGGCATATTTACAATAAAGGCAATGTTCCGGCCGCATGGGAAGTTAAAGATGGCGAGCTATGGTGTAATACATCCACCAAAAATAAAACCCGCGCCGACCTGACCACTGATAACACATATGAGAATTTTGAAATGAGCTTTGAATGGAAAGTAGGTAAAGGTGGTAATAGCGGTGTGATCTTCGATGTGCAGGAAGATGCCAAATATCCGGCAACTTTCATGACGGGGCCCGAGTACCAGATGCTGGACGACGAGAACTCGGCAGTGCATAAAGGAAACCCGTATCAGATAGCAGGCGCTTTATACAATGTTATCCCTACCAATGGCGCTGCAAAACCTGTACCCTTTGGCCAATGGAACCAGTCAAAGTTTGAGCAAAAGAACGGCAAGCTTACTTTTTGGCTCAATGGGAAAAAGACACTAGAAGCCGATATGAACGCCGAAAGCTGGAAGGAAGCCATTCAAAAGGGCAACATGAAATTTTACCCGGATTTCGGCAAGTTCACTAAAGGGAAGATTACTTTACAGGATCATAACGACTTGGTTTATTTTAGGGACATTAAGATCAAAGAATTGTAGTTTGCTAACTTGCAGAAAAAGTAAATGTCATGCTGAGGCTCTCGAAGCAACATTTACATTTTATGGTAAGGCCATCGCACCATGCTTCGAGAGCCTCAGCATGACATCCTAATAAAAAACCGATGGCTACGGTCTATACTCTGTTGTTTTTATTGTTGGCAACAACCTGTGCCAACGCACAATTCAAAAAGGACACCCTTAAAACAAATACTACCCATAAGCTCAAAGAAGTTTTAGTCCGGGGCTATTTATCTGCGCAGCCCGCCATTAGCGTTCCTGCATCGGTAAGCGTGATAGGCCAGGCGCAGATCAAATTACAGCAAGAAAATTCGCTGGTTAGCACCATAAATACTGTTCCGGGAGTACGAATGGAAGAGCGTACACCCGGCAGTTACCGTTTGTCTATTCGCGGCAGTTTGTTGCGATCGCCTTTCGGTGTACGCGATGTTAAAGTTTATTACGACGAATTACCGCTGACAGATGCCGGCGGAAACACCTACTTAAACGCAATAGATTTTAACTCTGTTAAAGGTATTGAGGTGCTAAAGGGCCCCGACGGCAGTTTGTTTGGCGCCAACTCGGGCGGGGTGGTCATTATAAATCCCGCAAGTTACAACAGCAAGGGAACAACTGGCGAAGTTGGCATTAATGCGGGATCTTATGCATTGGTACATGAGCATGCAAGCGTTAGCAGTGGTTCGATCAATAACCAGTTTAGCTTTAATCAGGCTTATCAAACTTATCGAGGCTACCGCGAACACAGCTACATGCAGCGGCACTACATCCAGGCCGCAAACAAATGGCAATACGCTACTAGTAACAGTTTAAAAGTACTTGGCTTTTATAGCGACCTAAATTATCAGACACCAGGCGGGTTAACGCTTGTACAATACAATGCAAACCCTGCGTTATCGCGGCAGGCTACTCCTACCCTACCTTCGGCTATTGCGCAGAATATTGGCGTCACTACCAGACTGCTTTTTGGTGGATTGGTGAATGAAACACGTCTTAATACCCGATTGAGAAACGTGGCGGCCATCTTTGGTAACCACACCTATTTTTCCAATCCTTTCATCACTAATTATGAGGAGCGCAATGAGAACACATTTGGCGTACGAACTTATTTTGAATACAGCGGTATTAAAAAACCGAATTATAACTGGAACATCGATCTTGGTCTAGAATGGTCTCAAACCAACGCTGACATTAATAATTATGGCAACCACGGTGGCATGAAAGACACCACTCAAACTGCCGACCGGATAAATACAAATCAGCATTTCTTTTTTACGCGCTACGCCACAGACTTTTTTAAGAGGCTTCACACCGAAGCGGCACTTAGCCTCAACTATTACAGTTATCAATTCAAAAATATATACCCGCTCAACCAACAAAGTTTTATACCGCGCAACTTTTCCCCGCAGCTAATGCCAAGGTTGGCATTGTCTTATCAGATAACCGATAACTTTACGTGGCGCGCATCTATAAGCCGTGGCTACTCTACACCAACGACAGCAGAGATCCGCCCGACGAATAACATTATCAACAGATCACTAAACGCGCAATTTGGAGTAAACTATGAAACAGGGTTTCGCCTGCGCGATAAGTTTGACAGGTTCATGGTGGATGCATCCGTTTTTTATTATCGATTGAATAATGCCATAGTTCGCCAGTTAAATACCGACGAAACGGAATATTATATTAACGCGGGAGGTACCAAACAACCCGGATTTGAATTTTACAGCACGGCTTGGATCATCAGGCAAAACACAGAGCACATTGTAAGGGGGCTTCAAATAAGTGAGTCCCTCACGCTTAGCGATTTTACTTTCGCTAATTACAACGTAGCCGGGGTTAATTATAGCGGCAATGCGCTTACCGGCGTCCCAAAGCAAGTAAGCATCACGGACTTGCAGCTATTATTGCCTAAAGAGATTAGTGTTTATGTACAGCACAATTACACTTCCGGCTTGCCATTGAATGATGCGAATTCTGTTTATGCTGACCATTACAATCTATTGCAGGCAAAAGCGTCCTGGACTTATAAATTATCTACAAGGAATGCGCTAGAGGTTGATATTGGGGCCGATAACTTATTAAACCAAAAATACAGTTTGGGTAACGACCTTAATGCCGTTGGCAACCGTTACTATAACGCGGCGCCGTTGCGAAATTATTTTATTGGCGTTAACGTGAGGTTCTAAATTTTCCGTTTACATATCGAACCTCACCCAGCCCTGTCCTTCGTAACCAAAAATAAATTGTTTAGGGTTGATGATCTCTGCCAGGATTTCAAGTGAATCCACAATCCGCGCCCTCGGCTGGTAGAAATATTGATTGCCGTCTGCAATATATACACGGTTGTTTTTCACCGCCGCAAGTTCACTAAAGCCTTTTTGATCTAATAAGGAAGTCATTTGCTTCATCGTATCCTCTATCGTGTTATTTTGGGGCGCTACGACAATGATCTCCGGGTTGGTTTCAATCAGACTTTCCCAAGCAGAGCCCGAATATAGGTTGGTATTAACCATCATTCCACCGGCTGCACTTATTAACCTAAGAAGGCTATTACCTGCATGTTCTGTAAAATCTAATGTGTTGATAAACGCGACTGATGGCTTCCTTTCAATGAACTTAAGCTTGTGTTGCACAATATCTACCCTATCCTGCAACTCTTCTATAAACCGGGGGTTGGCATCCTCTTCAGAAAGCCCCTGTATCGCCAAGTCCATTATCTCTTGTCCGCCACTTACCATAATTGATGCAAAGAAAACGGCAAAATCATTTCCCAAAGAATAATGTTTACATTAAGTTTAAAATGCTGTTATATCTTTGGTTCCGATGCTCTTCTTAACCTTCTTTATCGGCCTCATTGCAAACTTTATTGGGTACATCCCGCCGGGTAACATCAACCTTACGCTGGTACAGCTCACCATAAACCGCGGCATGAAGCAGGCGCTTCAGTTTATCGGCGCGTTTTCATTCATAGAATTCTTTTTTACCTACTTTATTATGCATGCTGCCGACTGGCTAAGCAGCCAGATGCATTTAGACACAATAATAGATTTTGTAATGATTGGGCTATTTGGTGTTTTAGGTACCATCACCTGGATAAACCGTAACAAGCCTGCCAAAAAAGAATATTCTGAAACCGCAAGCATCAAGTATGGCATTTTACTGGGTTTTTTAAATCCTATGCAGATACCTTTTTGGTTGATTGCGGGCACTTATGTTATCAGCCACGAATGGATAGAGCCAACACGTTTGGGCTTGTTTATCTTTAGCTTAGGCTCTGCCGGAGGCGCGTTTTTATGTTTACTTATCTATGCCGAGTTTGCCAAATACATTCAAAGCAAATTTGATTTGAGTACTAAAGTCATCAATGTAGCCATTGCGATACTGTTCTTTTCTTTCGCGGCCTACCACGTGTTTAAGCTGGTTTATATCACCTTCTTTAAGCACCACCATTAGGCTTACTGCGCACGTTCCATATTTTTTCTGCCTTGCGGCCAATAAGCCAGAACGATAAAGCCAATATGGCGAAGAATAGCGCTTTATTGGTGTGGTCCCAAAAGTATTCGAAGTATTTTGTGTAGATGAAAATGATAAAAAAGGTAATACCAAATTCGCGGGCTATTACATCTTTCTTTTGCAAGCCGTACAACAGGAATAGTCCGGCTACCACGCCTGAGATTATCCCCCAATAAAATAAAGTGATCTGTTTAACCGGCCACCAGGCGTTGATGTTGCCATAGTTACCAAAAATGCTTAGCAGCCATAAAGAAATAAACAGATAAAGTAATCCGCAAACGTACGTTAGCTCATAGAAGTAAGAGAACCATTTACTGCCCCGCAATAAGCGGCAGGCTGTGACTAATATTATTCCGAAGGCTACAAACCGTAAGGGATAATTCATCCCCAGAAAATAATCGCTCCAATGCGTTTGATAGCCGGTTTCCGTTCCAAACCAGCTCCCCAAAGATATCAATGCGAAAAGCCATATCAGCCTCGAATTGAGCCTTTTCCCTAAAACTCCATAAACGAAAACACTAAGAAGAAACAGTAATGAGTAGTGACCATAACGCTCATCGAAGGTTTTACCCAGATAAGCTATACAGCAAGCTGTGAATAACACACCCGTGAATATAACCGCCTCATTGCTGAAAACCCGCTCTGGTTTCGTTTTCTCTAACCGACGCCCCCAGTAAAACAACGCGGCAGCGGCGACAGCCGACAAAATGCTGATCATGATGTCGGGCGTGTAATACAGCTTCTTTAGCAGATTGATTACAGCATCATTAACAATGAGATAGGCAAATGAAGCACCGCCACAGATAAGCGCAACCCAAAACGAATATTTCGCAAGGCGCATCCAGTCGAATCCTTTTACCTCGTAAGAGTTACGGAGTTTTTCGGCCGTTATATTATCTATAAGTTGGTCGCGCTCCCAAACGCCGATCGCCTTATGTAAAAAGTCGCTCTCCTGTTTATCGAGATTAAGTTTAGGCACCGCTAGTTATTTACTGATCATTAATCTTACTAAGAACACCTTGCCTCACAACATTTACTCCTAATGAATAACTTAATTACCCAGTAACTTAATAACTGTTTTTTTGTCCTCGCCTAATTGTACAACTAATTCATCTAATGAAGGGAATTTTATATCCTCGCGGACAAAATGCAAGAACTGCACGCGAACGGTTTGATTATAGATATCTTCATCGAAGTCAAATATATTTACTTCGATGTTACGTGTCATGCCGTTAATTGTCGGGCGGTGGCCAATGTAAGCCATCCCTTTATAAGCCGCGTTATTAATAGTTACCAATACAGCGTAAATGCCGTCGCCCGGAATAAGTTTATATTGCTCCTCGACAAGTAAGTTAGCTGTAGGGTACCCAAGCTGACGGCCCAGTTGATCGCCTTTGATCACTTTCCCATTAATAAAAAACGGATAGCCAAGGCACTGATTGGCCAGGTTTATATCTCCTTGCAAGATGGCCTGCCTTATTCTTGTAGAACTCACCGCTACGGTATCAACGTCTTGTTCCGGTATTTCGGTAACATTGTAGCCATATACAGGCGCCAGGCGTTGCAGATCGGCAAGCCCGCCTAAACGGTCCTTTCCAAAACGATGATCATAACCTATTACGATATTCTTAGTACCGATCTTCTGCACCAAAACATCACGGATATATTCTTCAGCTGTTTGGTTAGAAAAATCCCGGGAAAAAGGTGTTATGATCAAATGATTCAGTCCTAGCTCTTCCAGTAATGCTGCTTTTTCCGCAATGGTGGTGATGAGCTTTATACTTTCATCTTCCGGACGCAGTATCATTCGGGGATGCGGAAAAAAAGTTAAAATTACCGACTCGCCGCCGGTTTCTTTTGCCAGGTCTATAATTCTGCTAATAATCTCGCGATGACCCTGATGGACCCCATCAAAGGTGCCAATGGTAACAATTGCATTTGCTACAGGGATAAAGTCATTGATGTTATGATAGGTTTTCATGGTTGAACCTCCTCACTGTGACTAATGGCATCGTCATTAAAATCCGCCCCACCCAAACCCTCCCCCGATGGGAGGGCTTTTCTTTGAGGTGTGTTATTTATTTTAGTCACTATAAAATTAAACACCTTATCAGGAGATATCAGAACATCTGCGTTCTTAATTCGGACTATTTCGAACCCAAGATCGCTTAAAATTTCAGTTCTTAAATCGTCAGCTTCTGAGGTGAATTTATGATACTCCCCATCGACCTCAAAAACAAGCATCTTTTGCAAACAAACAAAATCAGCAATGTAATTTCCAATAACGTGTTGCCGTCTGATTTTAAACCCTGTGGTGTTGCCTCTTAATAATTGCCATAAAACGTTTTCGGCTTCAGTGGGCTGATGCCTGTTTGAACGGCTAAAAGCTTTTAAGGTCTCGTAGTTTGCCGCATCAGCATTTTCTCTATAACCACTAACCTTATCAGATGGCGTAAGCCCTCCCATCGGGGGAGGGTTTGGGTGGGGCAATTTGTCATCAACACTTTCCGGATTTTCAAACCCTCCCTCCCGGGGAGGGCTTAGGTGGGGCAATGATCCTGCGTTGATATTTTTTTCTTTCAATGCCCGAATCTCTCCAACCATTTCCATGATCTCCCTCGCGTTTTCAATTCTAAAGCTACCGCTGCGGGTGCGGCGAAGTTTAGAAAGATAGGCACCGTTATTTAGCGCGCGGCCAAAATCATAGACCAACGAGCGGATGTAAGTTCCTTTACTGCATATCACTCTAAACTGCACCTCCGGCATCTCAATGTTGGTGATCTCGAACTCTGAGATGGTAACCGTTCGAGATTTTAGTTCGACTTCTTCGCCACGGCGGGCTTTTTCATACAAGCGCTCACCCCCTACTTTTATGGCAGAATGAGCAGGCGGATATTGTTGTATTGCGCCGATAAATTGCTTTGCCACATTTTCAATGTCGTCCGCTGTGATGCCAGATGTATCAAAACGCTCATCGACCTCGGTTTCCATGTCATAAGACGGCGTTGTTGCGCCAAGGATAAGGGTGCCGGTGTACTCTTTCTCTTCGGCTTGGAACGTATCTATTTGCTTGGTCATTTTGCCGGTGCAAACAATAAGTAAACCGGTAGCCAACGGATCTAATGTACCCGCATGGCCGACCTTTAATTTCAATGGCTTGAATGCGTTTCGTAGCTTTCCCACCACATCGAAACTGGTCCATTTGTACGGCTTGTTTATTAGGAGCAATTTGCCGTCGGCAAAGCTCTGTAGTGTATTTTCTGAAGTAGACAAATTTTGATATAAAGTACAAAGGTAATGAAACGTTATGGTTGAACTGATTTGACCATGTCGCTCTTATCTCAAATTAGCAACATTAATAAACAAAAAAAGACGCAATGATTGCGTCTTCTTAATGATATCTCGGCCTTGTTATATAACCTCTAAGGTATGACCGCTTAAATAAATGGCAATAATCAATCCGCCAATCAGGATCCGGTAAACACCGAACAACCGGAAGCCTCTTTTCTCTAAAAAGGTAATAAAAGTTTTGATAGCCAATAATGCCACGATAAACGCGACAAAATTACCAATCGCCAATAATTTAATTTTCTCGCCGCTAAAAACATGGCCCTCTTTGTGGAAATCCCAAAGCTTTTTTGCAGTCGCTGCAAACATGGTCGGCACCGCCAGAAAGAATGAAAATTCTGCCGCAGCCGTACGCGACAATTTTTGCGACATACCGCCAACTATACTTGCAGCAGAACGGGATGTACCCGGGATCATGGCGAGACATTGAAACAACCCGATCTTGAACCCCGTAAGGTTGCTGATATTTTTTTCTTCTGTTACAACGGGCTTATTAAACCACTTGTCTACAAACAACAGGATAATGCCGCCAAGAAAGAGAGTAATGCCCACAGTTAATGCGCTGTCTAACAACGCATCAATTTTCTTCGCAAATAGCAAACCGAATATGGCTGCAGGTATAAACGCGATAAGCAGCTTGATGTAAAAATTAAAGTCGCGGAAGAAACGTTTGTAGTACAGCACTATTACAGATAGAATTGCCCCTAACTGAATGGCTACGGTAAACAGTTTTACAAAGTCGCCCTTGTCACCCATTACAGACTCGGCAATGATCATATGCCCGGTTGAAGATATGGGCAAAAACTCCGTAAGGCCTTCAATAATGGCCAGTATGATCACATGTATCAGGCTCATGCCTTTGTCCCCGGCTTTTTAAGAATAGCATAAAATGCTAAACCAAAACCTGCAAGCACTACTAATGGCGCTATCACTATTTTGGTATTGCTGTAAATGTCTGTGTTGCCGCTCATTAGAATAAAGCCTAGTACCACAATGGCCACGCTTATAGCCAGTAATTTATAGTTCGAGTTGTCGAAAATAAATTGTACAGGCTGCATTTTCTTCTCTTCGGGTTTAGGCGCCACAACAGGGCGAGTATATTTTTGTGCCATATTATCTGTATAACTGGTATATTTTTAAACGTAAAAATCTGTTAACTGCCAAAAAGGTGCTTAATCCTGAAATGAGAATACCTAAACCAACCACGATCAAAAATACTATACCAAATTCGTAGTAATTCTGTAGGATCACCAGATCGGGAATCTGTTTTATGGCCAGTGCAAGGGTACCTACTAAAATGATGATCGCTATCAATGCACCCAATAATCCATGCCAGATGCCGTATAGTAAAAACGGCTTGCGGATAAATGCTTTAGTAGCACCTACAAGCTGCATAGATTTGATTAGGAAGCGCTGCGAATAAATGGCCAGCCTGATGGTATTATTGATGAGCGCTACTGAGACAACTACCCAAATGCCGGCGAATGCTAAGATGATAAGGGTAATAGAACCCAAGTTTTGGTTCATCTTGTCGACCAGATTTGCCTGGTAACGCACCTCTTTAACCAGCGGGTTTTTCATCAACTGAGCCTTGAAGCGTTCTATATTGGCATTGTTGGCGTAGTCTGCCTTTAGATACACATCTATAGATTCTGAAAGCGGGTTTACACCCAGGAATTTAATAAAATCTTCGCCAAGCTCTTTTTGCAAGTTCCGGGCCGCTGTCTCTTTAGTTACGTATACAGCTTGCTTTACCTGCAGATTTGTTTCCAGTTGCTTCTGCAATTGGATCACATCGGTTTCGCGGGCGGTTTCGTCTACATATACGTTCACCACCAGGTTTTCCTTAACGTAACGCGACAACCTGTTTGCATGCACCAATATCAAGCCCAATAAACCAACCATCAGCAGCACCATTGCGATACCGAAAACGGTAGATATGTATATCGTTTTGGTTTTTTTAGCTGCCGAACTGGCTTCAAATTCTTCCATAAATTTTCTGGTAAACCGCAAAAATACAATTACAGCCTTAAAGGTAAAATTTAAAAGTTATTAATACGTCTGCCGAGATGCGGCGTAACAAGTTTTAACATTTATTAACGGATTGAACGTCGCGGCTAAACATTTTACGGTCACCTATGGTTGTAAGAGAAACTGTAATACAATGACTAAGCCAGCCAACAATTCAAATAAACCATCGCCATCTGATACACCAACTGACCGCCCAAACGACAAAGGGCATAAAAGCGTCTTGAAAGAGAGGGACAAAAAATACGATGGCGATGATGCCAATTTCGGTAACGTTAACAAGCAGTACCGTGAGGATGGTGAACCGGTGCACCCAATAAAAAATCCACCTACCGAACAAAAAGGACAGGAAGAGGGCAAAGTGCAGCCGTAAGTTGCACTTTGCGTACCAGGTTAAATTATTTAATATTAGCAATACCCTCTAGTATTGGTTTTAATATTCTGGTTTCATAAATTGCTTGCACTTGCAAGCCTCTATGACCAATCTTTACCGCGCCGTTTTATCTAATCTCTTAATCAAGCCAAAGAAAGCGTTTAAGCTTATTAAGAGGTATGATCTTGACAAATACCAATTTTACTTCCTAATACTCATCGGCATAACTAATGTCATTCATCGTGACTTTTTAAAACTGTCCGACATAAATAATAATTTTTGGCCTCGCGAATTTGTTCTGATTTTGGTTGGTGCACTAATTGGCTGGGTTGGCATTTATATTTATTCTTATCTCATCTATTTAACAGGAAAGTGGTTTGGAGGACATGGCGATCAATCACAAATATTTAACATGTTGAGTTATGCTGCAGTTCCTGGCATTCTTATATTAATGATCTCGCTGATCGCGATAATTATATTAAGAGTTTTAAATTTTTCTGTGGCAGACTATAATGTTCAACAACACATTTGGGGGGACGACTACTTCGCTATCATACAAACCGTTAAATACAGTGTCAACTTTATTGCCTGGTGTCATTTCATACTTACAATTATTGGCTTAACGGTATTCCAGGGATTTGGCATTGGCAAAAGCATTGCGAATGTTCTAGCGGCACTTATGATCATCATTTTACCGATCGCACTATTTGTGTTAGCACTGCGCTTACACCACCACTAATTATCGCTCTATCCCCGCCGAGTTAAATTGCAGGTCGTAAAGTTTACGGTAAAGGCCATCTTCAATCCGTAGCAGATCCTGATGGCTGCCCATCTCTTTGATCTCGCCATGATCCAGTACTATGATCTTATCAGCCTTTTGAATGGTTGATAAGCGGTGAGCGATGACAATAGCCGTTCTGCCTTCCATCAATTTGTTGATGGCATTCTGGATAAGCACTTCCGTTTCGGTATCAACGGATGATGTTGCCTCGTCCAGGACCAATATCGACGGGTCATATACCAATGCCCTTATAAAAGAAATTAATTGTGCCTGGCCTGACGACAAGGTCGCTCCCCGCTCCATTACATTATATTGGTATCCGCCAGGCAAGCGTTCAATAAAATCATGCGCACCCACATCTTTGGCTGCCTTAACTATTTCCTCTAAGCTTATATCCGGATTATTTAAGCTGATATTATTGGCGATGGTATCTGAGAAAAGGAACACATCTTGTATCACCGTCGCGATTTTCGACCGCAAGAAATTTACATCGTAATCGCGGATGTCCACACCATCAACCTTCGCTTTGCCTTTACCGATCTCATAAAAACGGTTCAGAATATTGATAGTTGACGATTTACCGGCCCCTGTCGCGCCAACCAAAGCTAATGTCTCTCCGGGCTTAACATGGAAGCTAATGTCTTTGAGTACCCAGTTGTCGTCGTTATACGCAAACCAAACATCTTCAAATTCTATCTCGCCACGCAGTTCGCCACTACGTATCTGCCCGTTATTTATGGCAACTTCGTCGGTATCCAGAACCTTAAAAATACGGTCGGCACCCACCATACCCATTTGCAGCGTATTGAATTTATCTGCCAGCTGGCGTATCGGCCTGAACAGTAAGTTGAGCAACGAGATGAACGCAACAATTAACCCCGGCGTAATTCCTTTTTTTGAAGCTGATATTGATGCCAGTTCGCCGTCAGACAAGATTCGCTTGCAACCATACCATACTAATAGCCCCATGCAAACCGCGAACAGGATTTCTACCACCGGGAAAAAGATAGAGTAATACCAATTTGAGCGGATGTTAGCATCGCGATACTTTTCATTTACTTCTTTAAACTTGCGCATCTCCTGCTCTTCGCGTGCGAAATACTGAATGATGCTAACACCCGAGATGTGTTCCTGCAGAAAGGTATTTAAGCGCGCCACCTGCGTCCGCACTTCCTGGAAAGAAGACTTGATAGCCTCCTTAAAAACATAAGTTGCCAGGATCAAAAACGGCAGCGGCACAAGTGTGATGAGCGTTAGCTTCCAGTCTTGTATCAGCATGTAAGTGATCACCGAGACTAGAAGCAGCATATCACCCGCGATCGAAATCAATCCTTCAGAAAATATATCGGCGATAGTTTCCAGGTCAGATACGGTACGCGTGATCAAAACACCGATCGGTGTCTTATCAAAAAACTTTAACCGCAGACTCATTACGTGGTTGAAAATATCCATGCGCAGGTCTTTGATCACAGATTGGCCTAAGGCATTTGTCATATAGGTTTGGTAATACTGAGCTACTGTTTGCAATGCCAGTTGCCCTATCATTAGCGACACCATAAAAACCATACCGTTATAATTACCAACAACGATATAATTATCCAGCGTACGCTGAATCAATATTGGTTGAATAAGGGCTACAACCGCCAGAAAGATCGTTAGAAAAGCCGCAAGGCCAAACGTTAATTTATACGGCTTAACGTAATGCATTACGCGCCGCATCAAACCCCAATCTATCGCGTTACCTGTTACTGCCATACCCCCTTGACCCCCTAAAGGGGGGATTTCTTAATTGTGTATATTAAAATATCGTCCATCAAAGCTAATAATTTTGTCCCCTTCAGGGGGTTAAGGGATACGGGTATTTCACCTCTGTTAAATACAATCCGCAGGCAGGTACAGATGTACCGGCATTACTGCGGTTTTTGCTCTCAATGATCTGTCTTATCGCTTCCGGCTCTATTTCCTTTTTGCCAACCATTATCAAAGTGCCGACAATTGCACGTACCATATTACGCAGAAATCTGTCTGCAGAGATATGAAAAACAATCCCGTTTTCGTTTTCAAGCCACTCAGCCCGGGTAATCTTACAATTATTTGTGAACACTTGCGTATTTGATTTGCTAAAACAGCTAAAGTCAGTGTACTGCTTAATTATCTCCGCTCCCTTATTCATTAAATCAACATCAGGCCTCGACTTAAGCAGCCACGAGTACCTTGTTTTGAACGGATCCTTTTTAAAATGCACATGATATTCGTAAGACCGTTGCGTTGCATCAAACCGGGCATGAGCATTCGCATGAACAGGCAAAATGCCTTTAACGGCGATATCATACGGGAGTAAAGCATTGATACTGTCACCCCCCCGCCCCCTAAAGGGGGAGACTCGGTCTTCACGCCCGCTTCCGTTAACAAAATTTTCTTCAACCCGTTTACTGGGTTGAGGTTTATAGTCGAAATGCGCATAAAGCTGTTTTGCGTGTACACCCGTATCTGTTCTGCCGGCGCCGGTGGTTTCAATCGGCTGTCTTAGGTAAGTGCTTAAAGCTTTATTTAATATTTCCTGAATACTTATGGCATTCTCTTGCACTTGCCAACCGTGGTAATTGGTACCATCATAAGCCAGTTCAATAAAATATCGTTGCAAGGTTTCCACAGCCGGGCAAATGTACTAAACACAGAGTACGCTTTACGTAAACAATATTATCTTTACGGCATTTATAAAGCACTATGATACAAAGAATACAAACCGTTTACCTGTTTTTTGCAGGCTTATTAATATTCGCGCTTTTCTTTTTCCCGTTAGCTCACCACGTGTACGTAAACAACGTACCGTCAATGATAAAGGTTACGGGCATTTACCAGGATAACGGCAGCCAGCAAATGCAAACACAAAGTTTTACAGCGCTTACCATTGCAACCGCTGTAGTAGCTTTAGTGCCGATTGTGATCATTTTCTTATTCAGGAACCGCAAACGCCAGGCAAATTTCTGCTACCTGGCAATGGCAATTATAATTGGATACAGCTTTTGGACAGCACAAACGGTGAAAAACGTTGTTGGCGATATCGTGTTAGGCACCAATAACCTTGGCATTGGTATATTTCTAAGCTGTATAAGCATTTTTCTGCTTATTATGGCCATGAAGGCCATCAGGAAAGATGATGCCTTAGTGCGCTCTGCAGACCGGTTGCGTTAAATAACCTGAAATTTTTTTAATCCTGCACATAGGTGCGGGATTTTTTATGCAAGTATGTTTGGTTTACCAAACTCCTAAAAACAGTAAAGCCTCCTGATGGGCAGGAGGCCTTTACTAACCAATTATAAACCTAAATTATGAGAAGACTATTTCGTTATCGTTTCCGATGGTGTAAAAGTAACACTAAGTTTCAATACTGCAAAATTTTTTTGTAAAATATTTTCAATGCGCTACAGTAAATGTTGCCATCCTAAAAACGTTTATTGCGTTTAATTGCCTATAATGCAACTTTTACCATTTAAAGTGGATGTTAAAACATTTATCCGTCCAAAATTTTAACACAACTTTAACACTTACACAATAGCACTTCTATTAATGCCTACTAACAATAACTCCCATAAGCCCGAACTCACGCCTTTTCTTTTATGGCTAATGACCATCACAACGGCTATTGTGGTCGGCAACATTTACTATAGTCAGCCATTGCTCGGCGATATTGCTAAAGACCTGCATATAAATAACAGCAAGGCCGGCCAGGTATCCATGTTTACGCAGATCGGTTATGCCACCGGTTTATTATTTATCATCCCGCTTGGTGATATGTTCAGGCGGAAACGGCTAATGCTTATCGATCTGGCTGTTGTTACCGTATCGCTTATTGGCGTGGCTACAGCGACCAATATTTACGTTTTGTTTATCACAAGCTTTTTAGTAGGCCTTACCACCGTAATTCCGCAGTTACTTATACCAATGGTAGCACATTTGGCCAAACCCGAAGAGCGTGGTAAAAAGATAGGCTTTATCATGAGCGGATTGCTGATCGGTATTTTGCTGTCGCGAACTTTAAGCGGTTTTGTGGGCGAACATTTTGGCTGGCGCGCAATCTTTTACGCTGCCGCTGTAATGATGGTCATTATCTGGCTGCTCATATATTGGAAACTGCCAGAGGTTGCCCCTACTTATGCAGGCACCTATAGTGACTTAATGAAATCGCTTAAAGACTTGTTTATCGCCGAGCCCAAACTCAGGCTGGCTTCGTTTCGCGGAGCTCTATTGTTTGCTGCTTTCAGCGCGTTTTGGTCAACACTTGTATTTCTTTTGAAACAGCCTCCCTTAAACCAGGGAAGCGCCGTAGCCGGCGCGTTTGGTTTGGTAGGAGCTTTTGGTGCACTTGCCGCAGGGTTAATGGGGCGCCTAAGCGATAAGGTCGATGCGTTCAAGCTATCTGCATTTACTATACTGATGGTTACCGTTTCTTTCATTGTATATTATTTTTCATCGGCCAGCATTGCAGGGCTTATTATAGGTGTGATATTAATGGACATCGGCGTTCAGGCCACACACATTTCCAACCAGGCCATAATTTTCGCTTTAAACCCCGATGCACGGAACCGTATCAACACTATCTACATGGTGTCTTATTTCGTAGGCGGATCTGCAGGTACATTTGCCGCAAGCCTGGTATGGGGAGGTTTCGGCTGGGCGGGTGTGTGCGGTATTGGTACAATACTGTCTGTTATCGTACTTTTTGTACATCTGGTTAACCGCAAAAAAATGCAGACGGCCTAACCACCATTTCCTTTCGTATCAGCTTAACCGGAATTTTTTTAAAATTTCTTCATACACACTAAAATGGGTTTCTGATGCTCGTATCAGTGTTTTCGAACCTTCATGACACCATGCTAAATAGTTAATTGCGACACCAATTAATTTTTTGGCATTGTATTGGCATAACCTCTATCAAATAAGTTAAGATGATACTTTCAGGCAATACAAACCCGGACGAACAGCAAGAGTGGGAGAACCCGCAAAACCCCGAGCAGCCTGAAGACCATCGCGAAGAAGAACAACTGGCCAGGCAACACGAAGAAGCTAAAAGAAGAAAAGACAACCTGACCGAGACCGATCACATAGACAAAGAACAAAAAAATTAAAAAATATTCAACCTTAAGAAATTACAGTTATGACAACTCAAAACACAAAAACCGTTAGCAAATTAGTGTCTCGTTTCGACAACGAATTAAAAAAACTGATCCTTCAAGATCTTAAAGCTATCAACCGCACTAAAAATCAGGTATTGGACAAAATAACCAACAGCGTTGCGGTTAACCGCCTATCAGTAGCTTAAGCACATCATCTACCTATATATATTCTACAACATCAATCTGTGAAAAACGATAAAGCCCCGCGGTTTCCGCGAGGCTTTATTTTTATAGCTGTCCCGTCACTGCGAGAAATGCCATGACGAAGCAATCTCCGATCTCCATAGCGTTGAATAGCTTTAAGATTACCTCGAGTTTGCGTTACCCAATAACGATCATTTTATCGATGAAGAATTATTTACATACTTAACTATTAACCCGGCAGTCTTAGCGGATGCACCCGGCTCTCCCATTTTCAGATCAAGTTCGTCATAATTTGCCAGCATGGCTGAACGGTAAGTTTGATCTTTCAGTAAACGATCTAGTTCGGCAGAAATATGGATTGTATCGCAATCTTCCTGAATAAGTTCCTTTACGACCAACTTATCCATAATAAGATTCACCAGGGATATATAATTCAACTTTACAAAAATGCGCGCTAAGCCGATGAACAACGGACTGGCTTTATAGACCACCACCTGCGGAACATCAAACAATGCTGTCTCCAGCGTTGCCGTACCAGAGGCTACGATAGCCGCCTGCGCATTAACCAGCAGATCATAAGTAGCATTAAATATAATGGGTAGCTTAGTGACGCTGAAAAACTGATCGTAATACGCTGCATCAAAAGATGGAGCGCCTGCCACAACAAATTGATAAGCGGGTAACTTATCAACTACCGACAGCATTACCGGGAGCAACCTTACTATTTCCTGCTTACGACTGCCGGGAAGCAGGGCGACCATTGGTTTTTCTTCAAGTTTATATTTTGGTAAGAATGTTTGATCAGGTGTAAAAGCGGCGATAGCGTCTAACAACGGATTGCCCACATAGTCTACCTCCATTCCCCAGCTTTTGTAAAAATCAACCTCGAAAGGAAGAATGCAAAACAGGTGGTCAACCACCCGTTTAATTTTTAATACGCGTTTTTGGTTCCAGGCCCAAACTTTTGGTGATATATAAAAGCAGGTAAGCAAACCGTTATTCTTTGCAAACTCCGCTATCTTCAAATTAAAACCCGGGAAATCAATAAGGATAACCACATCAGGCTGCCAGTTTGAAATATCTTTTTTGCAGGCGGCCATGTTTTTGGCTATGGTGCGAATGTTCATGACTACTTCCACCACGCCCATATAAGCCATTTCAGCGTAGTGTTTCACCAATATGCCGCCTTGAGCTTGCATCAGGTCGCCGCCAAAGAAACGAAACTCTGCCTCCCTGTCTATCAGCTTCAGTTCTTTCATTAGATTGGCGCCGTGGAGGTCGCCCGATGCCTCACCGGCCACCAGGTAGTATTTCATTGCTGCAATTTACTTATTTGATAAGAATGCCTGCTTCTTTAAAGGCTGTGAGATCGTAAGAGGTTGGTTCCTTTTCGGTTATTAACACGTCAACACTATTAGCCGCGGCAATGTAGAACGGATTGCTCTGCCCTATCTTATCCGATGTAAACAAGGCGATAATGTATCGCGAAGTTTCTATCATGGCCCGCTTCACCATACTGTCTTCATAATCTAAGCCTGTGATTCCTGTAGTCAAGTCAATATTACAGATGCCTAACAAACATACATCGGCCCTGATTTTACGGATGGCCTCTATTGTTTCATACCCATGTGTCGATGCCGTTCTGTGATCAAGCTTGCCGCCAATGAACATTACCTCAATTTTATCGAAATCTTCCAATGCTGTCGCCACCGGAAAACTGTTGGTGATCACCGTCAGTGGCATATCCTTTGGCAATGTTTGCGCCGCGGCAACGGTAGTGGTGCCCGAGTCGATCAGAATAACCTGATGCGGCTTGATAAACTCAACTAACTTTTGGGCGATGATCTGCTTCTCTTTAATTTCTATTTGTTGCCGTTCTTTAAATGGTGGCGGCAACGGCGACTGATGGATCGCTCCGCCCCGTACAGCTTTTAATAAACCCTTATCAGACAGCTCTTTAATATCCCTGCGGACAGTGTCGGTTGACACTTTAAGCGTGGCGCTTAGCTCGTCAAGCACTACCTTATTGTGCTTAACAACCTGTTCCATAATTAAGTTTAAGCGCTCTTCTTTAAGCATATTCAAAGGTAACAAAAAATTAACCTGCAACAACATGCAATTTAATTTGCAATAATTTGCAATATTAAATTTTAATTGCATAAAATTGCAATATGGAAAAACGTAAGATAATCGCCATTGATATGGATGGCGTTTTGGCCGATACCGACCAACATTTTTTAACCTGGTATGAGCGCGATTATGGTGTACGCATGCCTTACGAAAGTTTATTGGGAAAACCCGAATATGAGGCCTTCCCGGTAGAGGGCGCTATCCGCAAGATGGTATTCACTCCGGGGTTTTTTCGCACGCTCCCGGTAATGGATGGCGCGGTGGAAGCCGTAAAAAGTTTAATGCAAGATTATAATGTCTTCATTGTTTCAGCAGCGATGGAGTTTCCAAATTCCTTGAATGAGAAGTATGATTGGCTAGCCCAACATTTTCCGTTTATAAGTTGGAAGAACATTGTGTTTTGCGGCGACAAAAGCATTATCGATGCCGATTACCTGATAGACGATCATTGTAAAAACCTGGACAACTTTAAAGGAAAGCCGCTAATGTTCCATTCGGCACATAACGTAAATCAAAATCATCACCAACGCGTAAAAACATGGGCCGAAGTGCTAACGGCTATCAAAGAGCATCATCACGGAATTATAGAAAAAATTGACTAGAAGTCTACTATACCCTGTTGATAAACAAGATCATCAGCAAGAAAATAAAACTAACAAGCATAACTCCGCGCGTCGTTTTTTCTGCGCCGTTCTTATGATAGGTCCTGATTAGGACGAGATTGATCAAAATCGCAGTGAAATAAGGGATCACCGGCTTGTTCATAAAAACCAGTGTGCTGTACCAAACATGAAAGGTAAGCCATGACAGCACCGGGAAAATGGCGCCGACAAGCAGCCCAAGATAGAAGTTGTTGAATTTAAACATTATTCAATATTGTCATTGCGAGGCACGAAGCAATCTCATAGCTAATGCCCCCTTAAAAAGATTGCCGCACAACCTCGCAGCAGTTCGTAATGAACGAGGATATGCGCAAAAGTAGGCTAATCTAACCTTAATCCTTGTTTGTTTTATTACATTACGGCATGAAGATATTATATGCTTTCACGATAGCGCTATTGTTAACCACAACAGCTAATGCACAAAAATATATCCCGCAAATAAAACAGGGCTCGGTACTATCTTACCAGGCACACGCCAACGCTTTAGGGCAAAGTTTACCATTTACATTGACCATTCTTAATGCCGATAGCACACTGACCATGCAATGGCTACTTGCGGGGTATGGTACCGGTAAGTTTGTAATAGCAGCAAGCGCGATACAAAGCGCAAACAAGATTGGTTTCAAGCAACCGGAGCCGGACGAGATTACGAAACTTAAGGACAATGAGACTTTAGTAACTGTATCTAAAACCGTTTTTAAAGACCTGACAGAAAAGAAATCCTTCACGTTAAATGGTCGCAATTTCACAGTTACACAGGACAATACCGACTTTAAGATAAATGACAAAGTTGCCGATGTCTTCTACGCGGTGGATGATAAAGGCAAAACCAAATTGTGGATATTGAATACCCGGCTTTCCCATTGATATGCCGCTTGACAGGCAGTCCGCAGGGCATTGATCTGGAGCTAACGGGGGTAAAGGAGTAGCCACGCGAACAAAATTTCATGTCATGCCGAACTTGTTTCGGCATCCCAAAAGTAGGTTTACAACTTGCAAGTGAGATCCCGAATCAAGTTCGGGATGACTTCTTATTTGGGGGATCAAAACTCCCAACTATTCAACAGCGGAATGGCGTGATGCGCGGTCATGTCAAACTGCACAGGTACAACGGAAGCGTAGCCATTTGCTAAAGCCCAGCAATCTGTATCCTCTCCTGTTTCATTCAGTTCAAATACCCCTGAAGACCAGTAATAAGGTCTTTTATACGGATCTATGCGCTGCTCAAATTCTTCGGCCCATTTGGCATCAGCCTGACGGCAGATCTTTATGCCTTTTATACCATTACCACTTGGAAAATTCACGTTAAGCACCGTTCCTAAAGGCAAGCCATTTTTTAATACTTGTTGCGCTAGCTGTTTAACCCATTTTAAGCAATGGCTAAAATCGGCTTGCATGGTATAATCATCCAATGAGAAACCGATCGACGGAATCTTTTCAATCCCGCCTTCAACCGCAGCCGACATAGTTCCGGAATATAAAACGTTGATGCTGTTATTCAATCCATGGTTAATCCCGGAAACGCACAAGTCTGGCTTCTTGCCTTTTAAGATTGTATTAACAGCAAGTTTAACGCAATCTACAGGCGTACCTGAGCAGGCGTAAGCTTCTATACCCTCATATACATTCACTTTATCCAGGCGCAAAGGTTTGCCTATCGTGATGGCATGCCCCATACCGGATTGCGGACTGTCCGGCGCTACTACCACTACCCTACCCAGTTCTTTCATTACACCCATCAGGGCTTTTATACCCGGCGCGGTTACGCCGTCGTCATTTACTACTAATATGGTGGGTTTGGTTTGCTTGCTCATTTAGAATCAATTTTTAAGATGTCATGCTGAGGCTCTCGAAGCATGGCGCGCAGGGTGTAAAATAAAAAAGCAAATGTTGCTTCGAGTGCCTCAGCATGACATTTGCTTTTAAGTCCTCCCCTTTAAGGGAAGATTTCGGTGGGTTATACCCCTAATAATAACCTCGTTGGGTCTTCCAATAATTGTTTTACTCTTACCAGAAAGCTTACCGACTCGCGGCCGTCTATCACGCGGTGATCGTATGATAATGCGATATACATCATCGGGCGGATAACAACCTGCCCGTTAACGGCAACCGGGCGCTCAATAATATTATGCATACCTAAAATAGCCGACTGCGGAGAATTGATGATAGGTGTAGACATCATGGAACCGAACACACCACCATTAGTAATGGTAAATGTTCCGCCGGTCATTTCTTCAATGGTCAGCTTGTTTTCACGGGCTTTTGTAGCCAGGTTAACTACTTCTTTCTCAATATCAGCTAGTCCCATTTGATCTGCATTGCGGATCACCGGAACCACTAAACCACGCGGCGCGGATACAGCGATAGAAACATCTACATAGTCGCTGTAAACAATTTCGTCGTTCTCGATGCGGGCGCCAACGGCCGGCCATTCGCTCAACGCTTCGCACACAGCTTTGGTGAAGAAAGACATAAAGCCTAAACCTACGCCATGCTTTTCTTTGAATTTATCCTTGTATTTAGCGCGGATGTCCATTATAGGTTGCATGTCAACCTCGTTAAAAGTAGTTAGCATGGCGGTTTCGTTCTTTACAGAAACCAGGCGCTTAGCAATGGTTTTACGCAGAGACGACATCTTTTCGCGGCGCTCATTACGTGCACCGGCAACTTTAGGAGCTGGTGATGCGGCCGCCGGAGCAGCTTGCGGTTTAGCAGCCTGCGCTGCTTGCTTGGCACCCCCTTGCGGACTTTCATCAGCTTTAAGGGCGTCTTCTTTAGTAATGCGGCCGCCTACACCGTTACCGGTAACAGATTTTGGATCGACACCTTTTTCCGCCAGTATTTTGGCAGCCGCTGGTGACGGTGTACCGCTTGCGTAAGTTTTAGTAGCAGTGGTAGGAGCAGTTGCAGTTTCGGCAGACGGCTGAGTGCCACTGCCGCTATTTGCTGCTACCGGGTGTGGAGCAGCGCCAACGGCAACAGAGCAAACCACAGCACCAATAGCAAGGGTATCTCCCTCTTTAGCCTGGGTCTGTAAAACACCTGGCTTTTCTGCAGTCAATTCAAATGTTGCCTTGTCGGATTCTAATTCGGCAATGGCTTCATCCATTTCAACGGTGTCGCCGTCTTTTTTGATCCAGCGCGACAAGGTTACTTCTGTAATAGATTCGCCAACCGGCGGAACCTTAATTTCTATAGAACCACCCGCAGCTGCTGCAACAGGTGCCGCAGGCGCTTTATCGGCTTGTGCCGGGGGCGCAGGTGATGTTGCTTCTTTTTCTTGCTCTTCTTCCTGGGTCGGGGTCTCAGTTGCCGAGCCACCATGAGGGGCCGAAGATCCTTCTTCGATGCTGGCTACTACCGCGCCAATTGGCAGCGTGTCGCCTTCATTAACTTTTGTATTTAAAGTCCCTGCTTTTTCCGCAGTCAGTTCGAACGTTGCTTTGTCCGATTCTAATTCTGCTATCACTTCATCCATCTCCACCGCGTCGCCATTCTTTTTCAACCAACGCGACAGGGTAACTTCTGTAATTGATTCGCCAACCGGCGGGACTTTAATTTCTAAACTCATGTTATGGTTTATTTGTGAATAGTAAGCAGTAAAGGTTAAATTTATTTAAGCTCTGCGCTTACTAATGTATAATTTTTCAGGTTGATATATCTATTAGATTTCTCAATCAGCGCTAAACTCAGCAACTTTTTGAGCTGCTTTTTTTACTGTTTTTTCAACCGCTTTGCCCGGCGCGCTTTCAAACGCTTTGCCCACAATGTATAATTGCTGCGAAGCGTGCTGTTTAGCATACCCGGTAGCGGTACTTGCACTTTCGTTACGGGATATTACATCTAATTGCAAATCGCCTTTGCGGAAATGGCGGCACATGTATGGCCACGCGCCCATATTCTCAGGCTCTTCCTGTACCCAGATAAATTCCTCGGCCTTGCTATATTTAGCTTTTAGCTTTAACATCTGCGCAGCAGGCGTTGGGTACAATTGTTCGATCCGAACGATCGCGACATCTTTGCGTTTATCTGTCTGTTGTTTCTCTAACAGATCATAATAAACCTTGCCTGAACAGAACAATACGCGCTTTACTTTTTTTGCCTCAACAAAGTTGTCGTCTATCACCTCGCGGAACTGACCGTTGGTAAACTCTTCAAGCGGCGACACACAAACCGGCGATCTTAATAAACTTTTGGGTGTAAATACGATGAGCGGCTTGCGGAAATCGCGGTGCAACTGGCGGCGCAATACATGGAAGAAGTTTGCAGGTGTGGTACAATTGGCAACCTGTATGTTGTTGTCTGCACAAAGCTCCATGAAACGCTCTATACGCGCTGATGAATGCTCTGGGCCCTGGCCTTCATAACCGTGAGGCAATAACATTACCAAACCGTTACCGCGCTGCCATTTAGTTTCAGAGCTGGCAACGTACTGGTCTACAATGATCTGGGCACCGTTAAAGAAGTCGCCAAACTGCGCTTCCCAAATAGTTAACGCATGCGGGTTAGCCAAAGCATACCCATACTCGAAACCCAATACACCGTATTCTGACAACAATGAGTTATAAATATAAAAAGGCGCCTCTGTCTCGATAGTCGAAAGCGGCGTGTATTCTTCTTCAGAATCGGCTAGCGTTAACACAGCGTGGCGGTGCGAAAAGGTGCCTCGTTTAACATCTTCACCGCTTAAGCGAACGGGATGCCCTTCTGCTAATAACGAACCGTAAGCCATCAATTCACCCATTGCCCAATCGAACACATGGGTATCGTTCACCATTTTTGCACGGTCTTCAAATAGCTTTTCTATCTTTTTGAAAAACTGTTTGCCTTGCGGTAAAGTGGTCAGCGCCTTGCCTATCTTAAGTAGTTCTTCTTGCGGTACTGCTGTAGTTACACCGCTTGCAGCTTCTTTTTCTGTAGCCAGGTGCAGGCCTTGCCATGCACCGGCAAACATGGGCTTGCTGCCTGTAAAGCGCTCTTCGGCTTTGCTTTCGTCAAGGCTTTTCTGCAGCTCGGCACGGAAATCTTTTTCCATTTGCTTTGCAGTAGCCTCGTCTATATCCCGTTGCGCCAACAGCTTTTGCAAATAAACCTCGCGCGGATTTGGGTGCGCTTCGATGGCCTTGTATAGCAATGGCTGGGTAAACTTAGGTTCATCCGACTCGTTATGGCCAAATCGGCGGTAACATAAAATGTCTATAAAAACATCTTCATTAAATTCCTGGCGATACTCCATAGCCAGGTTAATGGTATAAACCAATGCCTCTGCATCGTCACCATTCACGTGGAACACCGGCGAAAGCACCGTTTTGGCAATATCTGTACAATATGTGCTTGAACGGGCATCTTTATAGTTGGTAGTGAAACCTATCTGATTATTGATCACCAGGTGGACGGTGCCGCCTGTCTGATAACCTTCCAGGCGCTCCATTTGCAGCACCTCATAGATAATGCCTTGCGCCGCGATAGATGCGTCGCCGTGGATCAATATCGGTGCTATAAGGTCGTTATTACCTTCATATTTAAAGTCGATCTTGGCACGGGTCTGGCCTTCAACAACCGGGTCAACAGCTTCCAGGTGCGAGGGGTTAGGGCATAAGCTCAGGTGCACGCTCTGGCCGCCGCTGGTTTGTATATCTGTAGAAAAACCCAGGTGATATTTCACGTCGCCACCATATACGGTGTCCTTATCATAGTTTTTACCTTCAAACTCAGAAAAAATCTCCTTGTAGGTTTTACCCATAATGTTGGCCAGCACGTTTAAACGGCCGCGGTGCGCCATACCAATGGTAAACTCTTTGATACCCAATTGCGCGCCTTTTTCTATCACAGAATCAAGCGCAGGGATCAATGCTTCTGCCCCTTCTAACGAAAAGCGCTTTTGGCCTAAAAATTTGGTACCTAAAAAGTTTTCGAAGCCAACCGCCTGGTTTAGTTTATTAAGAATGCGTTTTTTTTCTTCTTTCGAGAAAGAAGGTTGGTTTCGGGTTTTCTCCATACGCTCTTCAAACCACTTGGTCTTGAGCGGGTTGCGGATGTATTTATATTCGGCACCAATGCTTTCGCAATAGGTTTCTTCTAACAGGTCGCGGATGTTACGAAGAGATGTTGGGCCTAAGCCTACCTCAACACCGGCGTTGAAAACAGTATCAAGATCGGCATCGCTTAAACCAAAAGTTTCCAGCTCTTTGCCCGGAAAATAATGACGGCGCTCGCGCACCGGGTTAGTTTTTGTAAAAAGGTGGCCGCGTGTACGGTAACCGTTGATCATGTTAAGCACGTTTATTTCTTTTAAAACGTGCTGCGGCGTAGCATCTGTACCGGCAGTACCTGCAACAGGTGCGGTTCCCGACTGGCCATCGCGGCCAAAATCAAAACCCTCAAAAAACTTTTGCCAGCCAAAGTCTACAGACGTGGGGTCTTGTTTGTAGGCTTCATATAAAGAGTCTATGTAGGCAGAGTTTTCGTTATTGAGGTATGTAAAACGATCCATATTAAACTAAATTGGAAAACGGTACAAAACTAAGACAAATACATGGTATTTCCGTGCGTTTTAATTGATTTTAAGACGGGTTATTGGTTTAATTGAGAGTTAGAAAAAATTACCGGTTCTTGGGAAATGTCAACGTAGCTGAGCGCGATAGAGTCTTTTTAAAATCAACATTTTTTGTCATTCTGAACGCAGTGAAGAATCTTATGCGCTATTAAACTCCATCCTTGCTATTGTCTGATATGAATGGGGTAAGATCTTATATTATTCAAACTTCGAACATAGGAAATGGATAATGTAGCAATAGCACGGGAGCCTTTGAAAAATGACTTTGGGCGTTACCCGCTTCGCGGGCCGGGCCATTCGCTGTATCTGCTTCGCAGGATGCCGCTCCTGTCCCTAACGCGGCCTGTATACTGTAATATCAAGTAACCCGGGGGCTTTGCTTGTTTGCGATTGCCGCGGTTCACTCGCAATGAAAAGATGGGCTATTGCCGCTGCTACTGCAACTGCTACTTTTACATCCTCCTTACTGCTATTGCTCTCAATCACAACTCATCCACCCTATCTAAATACTCCGCCGCCTGCTGTAACGTTTTTTCTTTTTCACCGGCAGCCATTTTATCCCAGAGACGGTAAGCCATACCTATGCGGGGATTGTTCTCTAATTGTTTGCGGTTACGGTCAAAAAAGTTCCAGTACAGGCTATTATACGGACAGGCTTTTTCGCCATGGCGTTTTTTAAAATCGTAATGGCAGCGTTTGCAGTAGTCGCTCATTTTATTGATGTACGCGGCAGAGGCTACATACGGTTTAGAACCAATGATACCGCCATCTGCAAATTGGCTCATGCCGCGGGTGTTAGTGATCTCTACCCATTGCAGCGCATCAATGTAAACCCCCAGGTACCAGTCGTCTACCTCATCAGGGTGCGAGCCCGACAGCAGCGCGAAATTACCAATGACCATTAGCCGCTGGATATGGTGCGCCCAGGCATGGTTAAGCGACTGCCCTACGCATTTGTTAAGGCAGTTCATCTTCGTTTCGCCATTCCAATACCACTTAGGTAAATGGTTGGCGTTGTTTAAAAAATTTAAGTTTTCAAATTCCGGCATCTTTGCCCAGTAAACGCCGCGCATAAATTCGCGCCAGCCAATTACCTGGCGTATGTAACCTTCTACCTGTGCCAGGGAAATGTTTTCCTTGTTCTTATGCCAGGCAGCAATCACCGCGCTAACGATTTCGGCCGGGGCAATCATCTTTACATTTTGCGCAAAAGAAATACGTGAGTGAAAAAGGCTGATGTGCTCGTTAAGCATGGCATCCTCATACGTTCCGAAGTGCGGCAGCAACTCATCACAAAAAAAGTGCAGCGACTGCAAGGCTTCTTTACGCGACAACGGCCAGCCAAAATTCCCGGCATCAACATTACCAAAGTACTTTACACCCTTGGCATCTATCATTTCCTTTAGAGCGGATAGGTCGTGTTTAAAAGTCATAGGATCTTTTAACGGGACTTTAAAATCGTACTTTTTGCGATTATCATGATCAAAATTCCATTGCCCGCCTGTAGGATCGTCGCCCTGCATTAAAATGTTTAACCGCTTACGCATAGCCCGGTAAAAGCTTTCCATAAGGTAGCTTTTCTTGTCGCCAAAGAAATCGCGCACCTCATACCGCGTATTCAAAAAATGCGCTGTATCTGCCACACCGTGATCGATGCTCAACTTATTACAAAAGTTTTTTAGTTGTTCGTCCAGACGGAATTCGTCGGGCAGTTGATATTCAAAGCGGGTGATCTTATATTTTTTTATGATCGATTGCAGGTTGTTATCAAAGCTTTGCGCATTGTCTTCGTCGTCCAGTTTAATGTAAACCACATGGTGACCTGCTTTGGTCAATTGGTGAGCGAAATTGCGCATCGCAGCAAAAAAGGCCAGGATCTTCTGCACATGGTGCATCACGTACTCCTGCTCCTGCATTACTTCCATCAGCACATAGATCATGTCGGTGTTTTTGTCTTTATACCAACGGTGGGTACTGTTTAACTGATCGCCAAGAATAAGCCGGAGCGTTTTTGCCATGTTGAAAAAGACAGATAAGATTAAGGATAGTTTGATAGTGGTTTGTAACTTGCTTATCGGACGCGATAACACACAAAAATGTTAAAACAACTTTCAGCCGCATTGCTAGTGATGCTTTTGCTGATCTCGACCCGATCGGGAGCGCAGCACATTACCCTGTTACAACAAAATAAACCGACGAGTATAAGAGGACTATCGGTAGTGGACGATAAGGTTGCCTGGATAAGCGGCAGTAAAGGTTATGTGGCGCTTACAAAAGATGGCGGCCAAACCTGGGCGTGGCAACAAGTAAAGGGCTATGAAGCGTCTGATTTTAGAGGAATTGAAGCATTTTCAAAGGATGAAGCGGTGATCATGAGTTCGGGCACACCTGCTGTTATACTTAAAACAGTTGATGGCGGGGTAACATGGCAACTAAAATACAAGAGCATCGACAGCGCATACTTTTTTGATGCCATCGCCTTTGTGAATGACAAGCACGGCTTTATTCTTGGCGACCCGATCAACGATAAATTCCTGATCTTGGAAACCAAAGACGGCGGCAATACCTGGGCCGAATATGCTAATAAGCCGGTTGCGTTAAAAGGGCAAGCGTCCTTTGCCGCAAGCGGGACATGTTTACGTTTGTTGGGTAATGAAAAGGTTGGGATTGTTACCGGAGGATCAGTTGCGGAGCTGATAACGTTGGCGGTAAACGGTGATTGGGTACATCAACAACTTCCGCTAAGCAGCGGGCAACCTAGCAAGGGTGCTTTTTCTATAACCATAAATGGCCGGCGTCGGGTAGCAGTTGGTGGGGATTATAAGGACGACAAAAACAACGACTCGACGGCGTGCTACTCTGATGATTTTGGAAAAACCTGGCACTTATCTAAAACTTTGCCTGCGGGTTATCAATCTTGTGTGGAATACTTGAGCAACAAAACTTTGCTTTCGACAGGCACTTCAGGGTCAAATATTAGTTTTGATGACGGAATAACCTGGTCTAAATTCGATGATAATAGCTTCAACGTATGCCGTAAAGCCAAGAAAGGCAAACTGGTGTTGTTAGCAGGGAACGATGGAAGGATAGCGATGTATAAACCCTGATTTAATAATTAGTTATTCTCTTTACCGGTAGGTACGTTTTAAATATGTCATGGTAAGCTTCGCGTATCATGCGGTCGTATAAAAAGATTTTTTCTTGATTTTCATATTTTGTTTCATCCATAATATAATGGAAAAACAAACCCAAGCGGGGGTCTTGAGATTTGGCACCTTCCAAATCCCAGGGAATTTCATATAAGCTGGCAAAACTCTTTGCTATAATACTATACGAGCCAAACCTTGTCACCAATACTATGCGAAAGGTGGATTTATCATCCATCGGAAAGTTTCTGAGTGATTCCCTTAGCGCTTTTCTTCTGCCACATGCAGTTGTCAAAGTCTTAATCAAGAGTTTCCGCTCACTCTTTTGTATTTCAGGGTATAAACTGTCCAGCTTAAATACTATCTCGTCTTTATTTACTTTGAACAAGCTAATGTTTAAAGAGGTATCGCTTTTGTCTACGATATTTAAAAGTGTCGAAACTTTATCTTGATCTATTGATTTTATGAATGTGCGTGTGCTGTCGCTTATCTCGGTGCCTAGTCCGCTTTTGTGAAGCTTTAAACGGTAGTCGTTCCATTTACCGTTTTCAAAAATAACCTGATAGCTGCTACTATTATTTGAAATTCCGCCTTGGTAATAATAGAACAATATTTTGGTTACATCTTTTAACTCTGTTTTCCGCCGCGTTTGAACGTTATAAGCAAGGCAAAACGTCAGGACTAAGCTCAAAAGAAATGTAACTTTTGTCATAAGCTTTCAAGATACCCATAAATTTCCAGAAATTAATTTACAGTTTTGCGTTTTGCAAACGCTTTGGCAAAGAAGTCTTTGACATGATCCCATCCCTCGAAGGCTACAGCCAGGAGGCCGATGATCACCGTAAATTGTTCGAAAGAGTTCATTTGGTCTAGTTGGTTAGTACAAACTTATGGTTTGTATTTGAATATAAGACCGATTTTCAAAGGAAAAGTTACATGAGAAGATACATGCAATTGTCATATGAAAGTGACCACTCTCCAAACCCTTTATGAGAGAAGGTGCTGCACCGTTAAATTTCAGTTTTCAGTCTCACCTGCTCATCGCCCTCTTGCACCAGGTGCGCGAATTTTTCCCAGAAACCGTCCTTGGGCAGCGGGGCGATAACATCTACAGGTTCTTTTTTTACGGGGTGAATAAATTGCAGGCGGCGGGCGTGCAAACAAATGCTTTTACGCAAACTGCCACGGGGGTAACCATATTTATTGTCGCCGACTATAGGGCAACCAAGCGTGGATAATTGCACCCTTATCTGATGCGGGCGGCCGGTCACGGGGTTAACCTGCAGCAAATAGTAACCATTAAGCTCGCCGGCCAGCCGGTAATGCAGCTCCGACCGCAGGCTGCCTTGTACCTCTTTATTATGCGGCGTGGTTACGTTCTTTTTGGGGTTCTTTACCAGCCAGTGTACTAAATCTCCAAAAGGCGGCTCAGGTCGGTTGCGTACCACGGCGTAATAGGTTTTACGCATTTGGCGGATCTTGAACAACTCGTTCATGCGCTCCAGCGCCTTGCTGGTCTTGGCAAATAAGATCACTCCGCTTACGGGCCTGTCCAAACGGTGTACCACACCTAAAAATGCGCCGTTGGGTTTGTTGTATTTTGCCGCGAGGTAGCGTTTGACCTTTTCGTCGAGCGGCTCGTCGCCGGTATCGTCTACCTGCACAATATCACCTGCGCGCTTATTGATCACAATCAGGTGATTATCCTCAAAAAGGACATCGGCATCGGTGATGTTTGAAGGGATGGATTGCACTTTTAGTTTATAGTTGATGGTTCATAGTTCATGGCAAATAACAAAAAATCAAATAGCGTGGTTTTTACCATAATCTATTACCTATGAACCATGAACCTAAAATCAATACTGCTCCTTATTGTTTGGAAAATCGTTTGACTTTACATCGCTTACGTAGCCTTTGATCGCACCATTCATAACTTCGTAAAGGTTGGCATATTGCCGGAGGAAACGTGGTTTAAAGCCATGGTTGAGCCCGAGCATGTCATGTATTACCAATACCTGCCCGCTGCAATGCTGCCCAGCCCCAATACCAATTGTTGGTATCTGAAGGCTATCTGTTACTTCTTTGGCCAACGTAGCAGGGATTTTCTCCAGCACCACACCAAAGCAGCCTAATTCTTGCAATTTCAAGGCGTCGCTTTTAAGTTTCTGCGCTTCGGCTTCCTCCTTTGCGCGAACTGTGTATGTTCCAAACTTGTAGATAGACTGCGGTGTAAGGCCAAGGTGCCCCATCACCGGGATGCCCGCGGTTAGAATACGGCCAATAGATTCAGCGATCTCTACCCCACCCTCCAATTTTACCGCGTGCGCGCCGCTTTCCTTCATAATGCGTATCGCAGATGCCAATGCTTCTTTAGAGTTGCCCTGATATGAACCAAAAGGTAAGTCGACAACAACCAACGACCGCTCCGCAGCACGCACAACAGATGATGCGTGGTAGATCATTTGATCGAGGGTTATGGGCAGCGTGGTTTCATGGCCTGCCATAACGTTAGAGGCCGAGTCGCCCACCAGGATCACGTCTATACCAGCCTCATCTACGATTTTTGCCATCGAGTAATCATACGCGGTGAGCATGGCAATTTTCTCGCCACGGTTTTTCATCTCCTGCAGCTGGTGAGTAGTAATACGCTTAACCTCTTTATTTACAGACATGGGTAAAGTTTAATTGGTGAACAAAGGTAGAAACTCATTTAACAAATTATTGAAAATTTACTGCGCAGGCATTTTTAAAAATCGTAGTTTTGCGGCGTGAATAAGGGGATATTTCTCTTCTTGCATTCTGCCGATGTTCACGGAGCTTTGTTTCAATCCGGCTGCTCCACATTTAATCATTTTACTTTTTTAAACAGATGACCAACTACACCAAGTTACCGGCCGTTTTGTTACTTGCCGATGGTACCGTTTACCATGGTAAAGCCGCGGGGAAGATAGGCACCACTACCGGCGAAATTTGCTTCAATACCGGCATGACGGGTTACCAGGAAATTTTTACCGATCCATCTTATTTCGGGCAGATCATGGTAACGACCAATGCGCACATCGGCAATTATGGCATCGCGCATGAGGAGGTTGAGTCTGAAAAAATACAGATAGCAGGTTTGGTTTGTAAGAACTATAACATTGCGTACAGCCGCAAACAAGCCGATGAATCTATCCAGGATTACTTTCAGGAGCAAAACCTGGTGAGTATATCAGATATAGATACCCGCGAGCTGGTGCGCCACATCCGGGATAAGGGTGCCATGAACGCCATTATTTCTTCTGAAATACTGGACATCGATCAGCTTAAAGAAAAGCTGGCCGCCGTGCCATCGATGGATGGTTTAGAATTATCATCACAGGTATCTACCACAGAAACTTATACGATAGGCAACCCCGAGTCGCCTTACCGTGTGGCGGTGCTCGATCTGGGTGTGAAGAAGAACATTTTGCGTAACTTTTCTGAGCGTAACGTTTTTGCCAAAGTATATCCCGCAAAAACATCATTTAAAGACATCGAGGCAGACATCGCGCCCGATGGCTACTTTATATCTAACGGCCCCGGCGACCCTGCGGCAATGGACTATGCCATTGACACAGTAAAAGATATCCTGAAATCGGAAAAACCGATGTTTGGTATTTGCCTTGGGCACCAGTTATTGGCTTTGGCCAACGGAATCCCAACTAAAAAAATGTTCAACGGCCACCGTGGTCTAAACCACCCGGTGAAAAATATCATAAAAGACCATTGCGAGGTTACTTCGCAAAACCATGGCTTTGGTGTGGTGCAGGAAGCTGTGCGCGCGAGCGATAAGGTGGAGATCACCCACGTTAACTTAAATGACCAGTCTATAGAAGGTATACGTGTTAAAGGCAAAAAGGCGTTTTCTGTGCAGTACCACCCCGAGTCGTCGCCCGGCCCGCATGACAGCCGCTATTTGTTTGACGATTTTGTCGACATGATGAAGTAAAGAAGCCCCGCAATTGCGGGGCTTCCTTGTTTAATGCGTTATGACTTCTTCTTTTTCCTGAATAGACCCAGCGGGTCTGGCGGCGCCGGCGGACCGTCTGCCGGTGCAGGCGGCGTTACCGAAGAGCTTGATGATTTTTTGGTGCTTTTGGCACTCTTATTCTTTTTAAACGGATTGATCTTGTTGAACATTTCGCCGGGCGATGGCGGCGGTGTCGGTGCATTGGCAGGCGCGTTCGCCGGCGGCGCAGGCGGTGCAGGCAATGTTTGCGCATTAGCAGTTGATGCTACCAAGACAGCAGCGGCAACCGGGATGATCAAAAGATATCTCTTAAAAATGCCTTTACTTGGCTGAACAGCAGTTTTCATAAATGTAATTTAAATTGAACAATGAGTTTAGGTGTTGATTATCAGCAACAAAAATCGAGCCTAAGCCCCAAAATTATAATGCATTATCAAACAAACTATACTGTTATTGTCTTCGATGTCTGAACACGCATCGTAATTAAAATTTTGCAAATAATTAATTCTTAAATATTTATGTTTGCGTAAACGCCCCCCTTGATGAACTTTAGACTGCTTTGCACTTTCGTTGTATTGCTGTTTGGCATTCATACGTGCCGAGCTAACGATACCTCAAAGCCCTCTCCCGAGGCCATAAATGGCGTTTTAGACCTGCGCAATCAATCTTTTTCAGACAAGATATCGCTTAACGGCCAATGGAAATTCTACTGGCACCGCCTGCTGGCGCCAGGCGAAAAACCCAATGAAAAACCCATCATTGTCGACTTCCCTTTTAAATGGAACGGCTATAAGTTGAATGGCAAGAAGCTGCCATCTTTCGGTTATGCCACTTATGAGCTGATCGTACTGCTGCCAAAGAACAAACCTCAGCTAAGGCTGGCCATGCCGGACGTATATACGTCATACAACCTTTTCTTCAACGGAGAGAAAATGGCAATAAACGGCATAACCGATACCACTGCCGATAAGTTTGAACCGCACTGGCTATATCATGGGGCTAACGTACCTAATACTGATACGCTGCACATTTTGTTGCAGATCGCCAATTTTGTGCATAGCAAAGCGGGCGTATCAGAACCTTTAATACTTGGCGAAAAAGGAGCGATAGAGCTGGCCCGCTACCGCACTACTGCTATAGACCTTTTGCTTACCGGCTGCCTGTTTATGGGCGGCCTGTTTTTTTTTAGGATTATACCTGTTAGGCCACCGCGACAAGACCATTTTGCTGTTCTCGCTTTTTTGCATGACGTATAGTTACCGCATTATGGGGTCTGACAATTACGTGCTGCACACTATATTCCCCACACTAAGCTGGTACATCACTATCCGCCTGGAGTACATGACGCTGTTCTCGAGCATTGGCTTATACGCGTTATACACCGTTCACCTGTACCCGCTTGATGTTAACCGCAAAGTGGTTTATGCTATTGCTGCATTCTGTTTCGGCTTTACTTTAGCAGCGCTGGTATTACCTCCTTATTATTTTACGCAGCTTATTAACCCTTTTTTGGTGGTAATGATCTACTGCCTCATTTACACACCCTGGGTCTACTACAAAGCGTATAAGCGGCGCCGTCCGGGTTCGCAATATGCCATGCTGAGTGTATCTGTACTTATGATCGTTTTCGCGATATCATTGGGTCACTACTGGGGTTATCTGCCGCCATTGGCATTTATCAGCTTTTGCTGCTACATGATCTTCTTCTTCCTGCAGTCGCTCATCTTATCTTACCATGTATCATTTAATTTAAATGTGGCTAAGCAGGTTGCAGAAGAAAGTTCGAGAGCAAAAAGCGATTTTCTAAGCACCATGACGCACGAGATTCGTACCCCGTTGAACGCTGTTATTGGCTTAACCCATTTGTTGCTTAAAGGCAACCCGCGCGAAGAACAGGCAGAATACCTGGATGTAATGCTGTTCTCTACCAACAACCTGCTTAGTATTGTTAATGATGTACTTGATTATAATAAGATAGAGGCCGGCAAGATCACGTTCGAGAAGATAGAGATGGATATGGCGATGATCATTCGCAACATTGCTAAAGGGATGCAGATCACCGCTGCTGATAAAGGGCTAGAGATGAGGGTGAACATCGATACAGCCCTGCAAACAAAAGTGATGGGCGACCCTACCCGCACCACACAGATCATCAGCAACCTGGTTAACAATGCAATTAAATTTACATCATCAGGTTATATAGAAGTTGGCGCAGAAGTAACCAACATGGCCAAACACCATGTTACGCTTAAAGTATGGGTTAAGGATACCGGCATTGGCATTGCTGAAGACAAACACAAGCTCATATTTGAGCGCTTTACCCAAGCCGATTCATCAATATCGCGCAGTTTTGGCGGCACAGGCCTCGGCTTATCTATCAGTAAAAAAATGCTCGAACTGCAGAACTCAACTTTACAGCTGAACAGTAAAGTGGGCGAAGGTTCGACATTCTATTTCGTTCAAAGATTTGAATTGCCGGAGAAGCAGGTAAGCAAACCTATACCTGTAGATGCCGCTGCTGATGATAAACCGTTTACCGGTATCAACATCTTGCTGGTTGATGATAACCAGATGAATATCCTCATTGCGCAAACGTATCTGAAGAAATGGGGAGCTACGGTTGATGTAGCCTCTAACGGACAGGAAGCGCTGGACCGTTTTGACCACTTAAAACACCGCTTAATTTTACTGGACCTGCACATGCCTGTACTTGATGGTTATGAAACTGCAAAGATCATCCGCAGTAATGGTATTAATACACCTATCATCGCGCTTACCGCAAACCTTCCCGGCGAGGTTGCAGATTATGCAGCCAGCACCGGGATGGACGACGTTGTGGGTAAACCCTTTTTACCCGACGAACTATTTAATAAAGTTCACAAGTTTGTTGCCGCGACAGAGGTTTCTTAACGCAGCTTAGTCTACGTGCTTAAGGTCGGCCGCGCCGGTTTTGCTATTCTCTATAGTTGAAGGGCTGCCTTTATATTTAATTGAAGCCGCGCCGGTAGTATTAGTCTTAAGGCTGTGCAGCACATTAATTTCCAGATCGCCGGCACCTGTAGTATGGATATCGTAATTTCCTGTAACAAAGTCGAAAGCGCTTAAATGCCCGCTGCCGGTAAATTCAATTGCATGCGAATTAGCCTGGCCCCTAAGCGTCAGCTCTGTGCTGCCGCTGCCCTCTGTTTTAACATTAGCAGCATGGATATTCAGGTTAGCTTTTGTGGCACCCGCAAACCCTAATGTCAAGTCCTGTACGTTTAGCACGCTATCTGTATACAACTCAACCGCGCCCGATCCTTTTATCGATGATAAATTTTTTACCCCTACAACAAGAGTTGTTGGGGTTTTAGAGCAAAGGTTTTTGCGCGAGTAAATGCGAAGACGTTCGCCATCAATTGTAGTGTGTATGTATTTCTGGATATTGTCGTCAGCAGTAACTGTCAGGCTGGCGCTGCTGTCTTGCTTCAAGGTAACTTTAAAAGCACCCTCGATATCTATTTTGGTAAAGTTGCCGGTTTTACGTGTTTCTGTATTGGCATTGCCCGAGCCTTTTATGCAGCCCACATGGCAAGAAGAAGTAACTAAGGTAAATGCGGCTGCCGCGGCTGCCAAAATGCTCATCTTAAGGTTTTTCATGATAACAGTGTTTCTGGTTTTGACCAAAGGTAAACGATACAGGTTACACTTAAAATAAAAAAAGCCACCCGTTGATTAACGGATGGCTGTAACATATATATTAACTTTTGCAAAAAGGTGCAGATTACTCTAAGCCGGTTAATTGTTCAGTTTTGGCAAATCTGTCGAAGTTAACAGTGCGAACCAAGTTGCCATTAAATTTTACAGCGTTAACGCGGGCGTACTGGCTGTATTTAAGGTTGCATTGTGTAGCATCTCCGCTTAGGTTTGCAGTAGCCGCATCATTTACGTTGATAGTTGCGTTATAAGCGGTAAGGTCAAGGTCTGCAGCAGCGTGGTTGTACAGATCTACACCCAACTCGATGCCTGACAGTTTACCGAATGATTTAACGGTTGTGTTATCATAAGCACTGATATTGCGCAGGTCTGAAGCGGTTACCCAAACAACCAGTTTATCTGTGTTATAGGCCGAGATACGCAGCACGCCGTTTTGGTTTTGAACCAGCGCGTTTTCGCTGTAATACTTGTTGTAAACTTTTACATTATCATCAGCACCTTCAGATACGTAAAGTTCTACGTTGCCGCGTACTTCTATTTTATTGATGTGTTTTACATCTGTAAGTACGGTGCTTGCAGCTTTTTCTTTAACTGTTGATGCAAATGTTGCGCTGGTAGTAGTGACGGCTAAGGTTAATAAAGCGGCTACTGTTAAGATTCTTGTTTTCATGACGATATTTTTTAATGTTTTGATTTTGACTTTTAAGCAACTCCCTCTGTGGCAGTTACGATAATAAGACGGGCATCAAAAGAAAACGTTACAGCCGCGATATGCTCAAATGCCTTATTTGGGGCACTTTCTATGCAAGCGCCCTGTAATTACCGACGAACGGCGGAAAAACGTCGGTGAAAAAAGAAGAAATTTTTGTGCAGAATTAGCGGTTTGTACAATTACGCGGCAAATGGGTCAAAGACACACGCTCGCTATGGCGATGGCATGGCGATACTATGGCGATGACAACTAAATAATGCCCTAAAAGTATGTGTCAGTATAAAGCGTAAGCGAATGTCATAATTACAAACAATTGATATTCAATTATTTAAATTTTAAACTAAATTTATTTTAGTCCTGATAGCACCGCTTCCCCCTGGCCATCGCCACCTACAACTATATTTGTGATGTGTAGTGTGCAGCTCTTCTCATCCCATAAAATCTATCGCAGAAGATTTCTCGCTGTGCTCGAAATGACAGTAAGACTGTAGGCGTTGCGCAGCCTTCGGCCGTGCCGCCCTATCCGCTTCAAGTCCTCCCCGTTAGCTAATGGGTCCGGGCTTAGAGCCTGCACTGAGCCTGTCGAAGTGCTTCTATCGCTAATGCTGAGTAGGAATTTTGTAAATTCTTAAATCCTGAAATCCCGATAGCTATCGGCGTTGGTTTAGACAATTACAGATAATATACTTCCCCATTTGTCTTGATCTTCCCTGCATCTAACAAAGTTCTTACAACAGCGAGCTTTTCTTTTTGATGGCCGCCGGGGATGGCTGTAATGAGATGATCTAACGTCAGCGGCGATGATAAAAGTTGTGTTATATCCGCGATCATGCGCTCTGTAATGGCATCACGGTTTATTTCGCGGCGCTCGGCAAGGCATACATCGCATATGCCGCATTTAGGTGCGTCCTCTTCGTCGAAGTAACTGAGCAGCATTTGGCTGCGGCACTTTTGATGCTCCGCGTAATTGAATACTGCCTCTAACTTTTCTTTATATAGTTGCTTGCGCTCTTCAATAAACTTCATGCTGATGAGCAAGCCTTTGTTATCTACCCTCGGCTTCAAATAGGTAAGTTGCGGTTTATCCGTTTGCGCCAAATAATTCAGCACGCCAAAATCATGCAACTGCGTAAGGTTGTCTATCACCATAGGTACGGTTACGCCTGTACGTTTTGCCAGGTCAACCTCTCTGATATTCACATAATGGTCGAACGCGCCGCCATAAGAGCGCAGCAACACTTTAATAAAAGAATCCCAGGCCGAATTCTGGATCTGGAAATTGTACAACTCTTCATTCTGCACCTCAAACCTAAACCGCGACGGCAGGTAGACACTTTCATTCACCGACAGGTACTCATCCTGCTCCAGAAACTTTAGCGCGTTAAGCGTTTTTATAGGCTCCAGTTTAAAGCGGCTGCAAAACTCGGCCAGGTCAAATTCAAAACTTACACCCTCCCCTGCTCCGTATGCCAGCTGAAAGTAGTTAGCCAGGTAATGGTAGGTCTGCTTTATCTCTTCTAAAGATGGGTAGGCATTAGCAAATTTCTTTTCCTGTAATTTCCTGTCCGCAGCGGTATATAAAAGTACCGCGTATGCGCGCTGCTCGTCGCGGCCGGCACGTCCTGCTTCCTGGTAGTAGGCTTCCAGGCTTTCGGGCACATCGCGGTGTATCACAAACCTTACATCGGGCTTATCGATCCCCATCCCGAAGGCGTTTGTAGCCACCATAATATCAGTTTGGTTGCCTTTCCAGCTTTCCTGCTTGGCAGAGCGTAGCTCACCGGGCAGGCCGGCGTGGTAATAGTCGGCACGCAGGCCGTTTTCATTTAAGAAGCGGGCCAGTTCAAAGGTGTCCTTGCGACTGCGCACATAAACAATACCGCTGCCTTTGGCCCCGCGGGCAATTTGCAGCATGCGGCGCAGTTTATTTTCCTTATGTTCTACCAGGTATGAAACATTGTAACGGGCAAAACTTTTTTGAAATATAGCGGCATTACGCAGCTGCAATTTCTCTAAAATATCGTCTCTTACCCGTTGCGTCGCCGTTGCGGTTAATGCAAGGATTGGCACTTTTGGATGCAGATCGCGCAGCAGGGTTAAGTGCAAATATTGCGGCCGGAAGTCATAGCCCCATTGCGATATACAGTGCGCCTCGTCTACCGCAATCAGATTAACATCCATATAACGGATTCGTTCCTGCACTAATTCAGACTGCAGCCTTTCGGGCGAGAGGTACAGAAATTTGACATCGCCGTACACGCAATTGTCCAGGGCAATATCCACCTCACGCCTCGACATTCCCGAAACTATCGCCACTGCATTGATACCTTTTACCTGCAGGTTTTCTACCTGGTCTTTCATCAGCGCGATAAGCGGTGAAATAACAATGCAGATACCCTGCATTGCCATAGCCGGCACCTGGAAACACACCGACTTACCGCCACCAGTTGGCAATAAGGCAAGCGCGTCCCTCCCCTCCAATACAGCGGTGATGATCTCCTGCTGCAAAGCGCGGAATTGCTGATGTTTCCAGTAACGCGAAAGTATCTCGTGGATGGTCATTATTTCTCGGATACAAAAAAACCCGTTTAAAACGGGTTTTCAAAAAGTGGTTTATCTTTTGCCGATATCGACATAATCCCTGTCGGTAGCACCAACATAGATCTGGCGCGGGCGGCCGATAGGTTCTTTGTTTTCTTTCATTTCTTTCCACTGCGCTATCCAGCCCGGCAAACGGCCAAGCGCGAATAACACGGTGAACATGTCTGTAGGGAAACCTAAAGCACGGTAAATGATACCCGAGTAAAAATCTACATTCGGGTATAACTTACGCTCAACAAAATAAGGGTCTTGTAAGGCAGCTTCTTCCAGGCGCTTGGCAATTTCTAATACCTCATCGTTGATACCCAGCTTGTCTAATATATCGTCACAAGCTTTTTTGATGATCTTGGCACGCGGGTCGAAATTCTTGTACACGCGGTGACCAAAGCCCATCATGCGGAACGGATCGTTCTTGTCTTTTGCCTTGGCGATCCATTTATCTGTATCACCACCATCGGCTTTGATCTTTTCCAGCATCTCTATCACCGCCTGGTTAGCACCGCCATGCAGCGGCCCCCACAATGCAGAAATACCTGCCGAAATAGAGGCATAAAGATTAGCGTCTGACGAGCCCACTATGCGCACGGTTGAAGTAGAGCAGTTTTGCTCGTGGTCGGCGTGGAGGATCAACAAGGTATTCATGGCATCAACCACAACCGGCTCAATCTTCACATCCTCTGTCCGCTGACCGAAAGTCATGTGCAGGAAATTGGTTACATAGTCGTATTTGTTCTGCGGGTAAATTACCGGGTGGCCTAAAGATTTCTTATAGATCCATGAAACAAGCGTGCTCATCTTAGCAATAAGCTTTATGATCTCCAGGTTGATCTCATCCTTAGTTTGCCCCTGTTTAAGCGAATCTGGGTTAAAGGCGGCCAACGCGCCGATCAATGAAGAAAGCTGACCCATCGGGTGCGACTTTGACGGGAAGCCGTCAAAAAACTTTTTCATATCCTCATGCACCAAAGTGTGGCGGCTTATCTGAAACTGAAAATCATTCAGTTGTTCTGTAGAAGGCAGTTCGCCATAGATCAGCAGATAGGCCACTTCGATGAAAGTAGATTGTGATGCCAGTTGCTCTATCGGGTAGCCACGGTATTTCAAGATCCCTTTTTCACCGTCTAAGAAAGTGATGGCGCTTTTGGTAGCCCCTGTATTTTTGTAACCTATATCAAGGGTTACATAGCCGCTCTGGTCGCGCAATTTTGAAATATCAACCGCCTTTTCTTGTTCTGTTCCTTCAATTACGGGCAGGTCAATGGTATTGTCGCCAATTTTGAGCTGTGCAGTATCAGACATATACGTTTAGTTTATTGGTAGGCAAATGTAGTTAAATCTGTGGATTTTAGGCTTAAAAAGCTAACTGTTAACAAGCAAAAGCAACATGTAAACAAATGGAAAATAAACTATAAAGGAGGCTTTAAGTTTTATGGTTTCTACAACAATAACTACCAAAAAACCACTTCAAATCTTTGTAAACCAACAGGCGGCAAAAGCGTTTAATATTAGCGAATTATTTGTATTTTTGCGCCCTAATTTACCATCGTAAAAATGAAGTTATCCCAATTTAAATTCAATTTGCCTGAGTCATTGATCGCACATTCGCCGTCAGAAAAACGCGACGAATCAAGATTAATGGTTTTGCACCGCGATTCGGGCCAGATTGAACACAAAATATTTAAAGACGTTCTGGATTATTTTGATGATAAGGATGTGATGATCCTTAATAACACCAAAGTTTTCCCTGCCCGCATGTACGGCAATAAAGAGAAAACAGGTGCCACTATCGAGGTGTTCTTGCTGCGCGAATTAAATAAAGAACTTCGCCTTTGGGATGTTTTGGTTGATCCTGCCCGTAAAATACGTGTGGGTAACAAATTATATTTTGGTGATGACGATCTGTTGGTTGCCGAGGTTGTTGACAATACCACATCGCGTGGCCGCACTATCCGTTTCTTGTTTGACGGTACAGACGAGGAGTTCCGCCGTAATATCGAGATCCTGGGCGAAACACCGCTTCCAAAATACATAAAACGTAAAGCTACCGAAGAAGACAAAGAACGCTACCAAACCATCTTTGCTAAAAACGAAGGTGCCGTGGCTGCCCCTACTGCCGGCTTACACTTTAGCCGCGAGCTGATGAAACGCCTGGAATTGAAAGGTGTAGAATTTGCAGAAGTTACGCTGCACGTAGGTTTGGGTACCTTCCGCCAGGTTGAGGTTGAAGACCTTACCAAGCATAAAATGGACTCTGAGCAGATAATTATAGAAGAGAAACAAGCTCGCATTGTAAATCGCGCTATCGAAAATAAGCGCCGCGTTTGCGCCGTAGGTACTACATCTATGCGTACCATCGAGTCGGCCGTGTCTGCAAACCACATGCTTAAGGCAACTAATGACTGGACCAGCAAATTCATTTTTCCGCCGTACGAGTTTAGCATCGCTAACTCTATGATCACTAACTTCCACACACCGGAATCAACGTTATTAATGATGATCGCCGCGTTTGGTGGTTACGAAAACGTGATGAACGCTTACGAAGTAGCTGTTAAAGAGAAATACCGCTTCTATAGCTATGGTGACGCTATGCTGATCATCTAAGCAATTCAAAAGGTAAAATTCAAAATTAAAAAGCCGTTCACGTTGAGCGGCTTTTTTGTTTTACCTTAGTTTGTCATTGCGAGTCACTTAGCAATCTTATAGGATATTTACCATGATTTAATGCCAGGATTGCCGCGCTTCGCTCGCAATGACAAATTGCATAATATTAATTACCAATTGACATCTCACATCTCAAATCTCACATCTCAAATCTCATACTACGCTATCATTGTTGCCGGGGGTAGCGGCTCGCGCATGAGATCTGATGTGCCGAAGCAGTTTCTATTGCTCAATGGCTTGCCGGTAATGATGCATACTATACAGGCGTTCGCGCAAAGCACTTTTCGGCCAAAGATCATACTGGCCTTGCCGCGACAGTTTCACGGATATTGGAAGGATCTGTGTGATGAGTATAATTTCGATTTGACGCATGAGATTGTCGCGGGTGGCGAAACACGCTTTCATTCGGTTAAGAATGCGCTTCAACTCATAACAGATAGTGATGCACTGGTGGCTATTCAGGATGCAGTGAGGCCATTGACACCTGTAGCTGTAATAGACGAGGCCTATAAAGTGGCTGCTCAAACCGGCGCTGCTGTCGCTGCTGTACAAAGCCGCGATAGCATAAGGCAAATGCACAACGGTGTTTCAAAAAACTTGCGAAGGGACGAGATCTACCTGGTGCAAACTCCTCAAACCTTCAGGTACAATTTGTTAAAGGCCGCTTATGAACAACCTTATCATGATGGCTTTACAGATGACGCGAGTGTGGTAGAGTCGCTTGGAGAAACCATTACTCTGATTGAAGGCAGCTACACGAATCTAAAGATCACCTACCCCGAAGATATCGCCCTGGCAGAAACCATACAAAAAAAGCTGCCCCGGTAACCCGAAGCAGCTTTTATATCCTTATAAACGGATTTGCTTATGCTCTGCGTATAACGCCTAAAATAAGGGCGATGATAGCGATCACTAACAATACGTGGATGATACCGCCGCTGCCAAATGAGCCTAAACCGTTAAATACGAAACCTACAACCCATAGTATTACCAATACTACCGCGATTAAATACAAAAGACCTCTCATGATTTGATTGTTTTTATAGTTGAATGTAAATGATTGTTATGCTCTTCTGATAATGCCCAATAACAGCGAAATAACGGCTATTACCAGCAAAATGTAAATAATATCGCCAAGGTGGTAAACAAACGCGCCCAGCGCCCAGCCAATTACAAGGATTACAGCAATTATGTAAAGTAAGCTTCTCATTGTTAAAGTTTTAAAGTTAATGTTGTCCCTATATAACCAAAACCATTCCAAAAGGTTGTCGCAAAATAAAAAAACCTCGCCACGGCGAGGTTTTCCTTATAAATGAGCGAGTTTAGTACTCGTCTTCGTTAAAGAAGAAATCGTCTTTTGTAGGATAATCAGGCCATATTTCTTCGATATTCTCATACGGCTCGCCGTCATCTTCAAGCGCCTGTAGGTTTTCAATAACTTCTACAGGTGCGCCCGAACGGATGGCGTAATCTATTAATTCATCTTTAGTGGCGGGCCATGGCGCATCTTCAAGATGCGATGCTAGTTCAAGTGTCCAGTACATCTGTTTAAATTTATATAGTCTATTTTGACGTTTTTAGCTTTTCGCAAAAGTATAACAATTCGTGGCTGATTATCAAATTATTTTTCACAATTTTTAAACACGCGCAATCCATTGATTTTCAGGTATTTTTAAATCGTTCGCCAGTTTACGCGCAAGGATAAACAGGTAATCGCTCAGGCGGTTAAGGTAAATGATCACCTTATCTTCCACCGTGCTTTCTTCGGCAAGTTGTACAGTTAACCGTTCGGCGCGGCGGCAAACACAGCGTGCTACATGGCAGAAAGATATAGTGGTGTTGCCACCCGGAAGTATGAAGTGCCTTAACGGTGGTACTACCTCATTGATGGCATCCATTTCTTTTTCCAGTATCTCTATATCATCTTCCTTAATATCCGGTATCACCATCTTAGATTTTTCGGGGTCGGCCGCCAATGACGCGCCGATGGTAAACAGCCGGTCTTGTATCTGCTTCAGCAATTCCTTATCGTACATAGCTACATCTGCCTGGTCGCGAATTAGACCAATGTAAGAGTTAAGTTCGTCAACGGTCCCGTAACTATCTATGCGCAAATGATACTTTGGCACCCGCGCTCCGCCTATTAAAGAGGTATAGCCCTTATCGCCGGTTTTGGTGTAGATTTTCATGTCGAATGCAATTACTACATTTTAAAACAGCTAATTTACGATGTGAATAAATATTTACCGTTAAACTATTAGCCGTTAATTTGTTCTACGCTTTATAAGTTTTTGTAATGACATTCTTAAAGAAAATCAGGATCAATACGTTCTTGCTGGCCGGGCTGCTGGTAATGACGAACATAAGCTGCGGCAATGCCAGCCAGGAGCAGCACAAAGCGGCAACCCAAAAGAAAAGGTCGTCTTTTTCTACGCTTATATCCGAGAAACAATTTAACGAGTTGTTCCCGCTGCGCGACAAGTTTTACACCTACGCTGCATTTATAAAGGCGGCAGATCAGTTGGCCAACATCAGCGTAAAGGTTACGCGCAGGGCCGTTTCTGTTTATCAATTGGTACGGACAGACAGGTCGGCAGGTAAAACGGCGATAGTACGTCAGGATGCCGATTGGAACGAAGCCTGGGCTAAGGCTAAACCAGATAGTACGTATACCATAAACTACGGTGATTTCTGCACTACCGGCGACGCGACGACCAACAAACGCGAACTGGCTGCCTTTTTTGCGCAGATAGCCCACGAAACGCGACATGGCCAAAACGGTGCTTACAACGACGGGTTGATGCTAATAGATGAGAATAACACCTCGCTCGCCTACATAGGCGAAAGCGATGACTACCCGCCTGTTGCCGGCCAAAAATATTACGGCCGCGGGCCAATGCAGATAAGCTACAACGGCAATTACGGCTACGCGTCTGACTGTATTTTCGGCGATGAGAAGGTTTTGTTAAATAACCCGGCGCTTGTTGAAACCGACCCTGTGGTTGCGTTTAAGACAGCCATCTATTTTTGGCTTACACCCCAAACACACAAACCATCGGCGCATGATGTGATGAGCGGCAAATGGAAACCAAGCGCTTACGATACTTCTAAAGGCCGCAAACCGGGTTTTGGAATGGTGATAAACATTGTTAACGGCGGCGTAGAATGTAACCACGGAGAAGATGTATACAACATGAAAGACCGCATTGGTTTTTATCAATACTTCTTAGGAAAACTTGGTGTGAGCGACCCTAACTGTGTTTGCAGCTGCGGCACAATGCAGCCGTATGAGTAGAGCTGGCTTGGCTTTTTTAAAATTATGACCCCACCCCGCCGATAGTTATCGGGACGTCTCCAAAAGAGGGCGCTAATACACATTTGAATTTGCTTCGAAAGAGATGAGAGCCCCTCTCCTTTGCAGAAGGGTTGGGGTTGAGTAATGAGGGCTACAAAATAGGAGCTGCAACTCATCATTGAAGCAGTGCGCTATCGTTAAAAAATAAAACTGTTGGCACTGAATTGGCGGCACCGAAAAATGCGGCATCAGTCTGTGCGGCAATCACTGGCTTTGAAACTTACAGAAACATTGTAGCGCAGGGTGCAGCCGCGAGTTTATTTCATGAGATCGCTTCGCTAAGTTCTTTGGTTACTTTCTTTGACGGCCAAAGACAGTAACATTCTTACATACTTACATAAAGTAAAGGAGACCAAGATTTGTCGGTGATTTACAGATTCTGCCACTGAAAGCTCAAAAGCAATATTTTTTAGCACGCCTTTTGCTTATGCTTTGATATGGACTTCAACAATAATAAAGAATTACCTGTTGACGCTGTCAAAAAACAGATTGAAGCTGTGAGGCAGCAACTGCATTATGTCCGTGAACAGCTGCATGAAAACCTGCGCAAAATGCAGAAAATGCATAAGTAATACTGAAAGGTATTATAGATGAAGCCGGCATTAACGCCGGCTTTTTTGTTTTTCGATCAATTTGTAGGCTATCTTAAAGAGCAATTCTATTTACCCGTATTGTTTTTCTTTTCCGCTCCGTTGGGCTTTACTATCACACGGTTACCTTTACCATCATAGCCCGTTGTGGTATTACGGTTATGCCTTATCCAGATCACGATCACAGCAATGATCACTACAAACAATCCGATCATAAATATTCTGGAAGATTTTGTCGAACTGTTCGCGGTGGACATAACAGGATTGTTTCTCCTTACAACGGTTAAATCCTAATATGTTTTGGTTTTTATTCAGTAAAACTTCGAGGGATACATTGTTGATTAGGGTTAAATCTTCAGCAGACAGCACTACTGACATTTATTTGCCATTGTCACATCGCGAAACAGAATGAAACACTTTTCACTGAAAATCGGTAAAATGTGTTACACTGACATGATAGTGCATGGTTGATTTACAGCCATTTATCACACTGACAAAATCTTGTCAGATACTAATAAGTCAGTATTTAGTGAGAAAGTGTAACATGTTACACCCCATAAATGCGTCAGCAATTTTGAGGATTAGGCCTTGTCGCCATGCGCCTTTTTGACCAACACTTTGGGCACCATGAAGTATGTACCATCTTTCTGCGGCGCGTTTTGTAAAGCTTCTTGGTGTGTAATTTCCTGCTTGAGCACATCTTCACGAAATACGTTGCCGCCTTCGGTCATATAAACAAGCGGTTCAACAGCAGAAGTGTCTACCTCGTTCAGCTTATCCATAAAGCTCAGTATGCGGCTCATATCGTTCATAAGGTCCTGCTTTTCTTCGGCGCTAACCTCTAGACGGGCAAGGTGTGCTATCTTATCAACGGTTTCTTCTGTTACCTTCATTGTGCTGCAAACTTTTGGCTCATAATGCCGTACACTTTTTCCTTTAACGCGTCGGCATCATCGGCTGTCAAGCCTTTGGTATCAACAGGTTCGTGTACAAATATATCACAAATGCCGGGCCTGCTCCCTTTTTCCAGACCGGTATCCCACATTATTTGCCAGGTATTTACCGAGGTGATAGGGATAATAGGTATCTGGTAATCAATTGCCAGTCTAAATGGCCCGTTCTTAAATTCGTGTACAGATGGCGGGTAATCGTCGGGGATCTTACCTTCGGGAAAGATGATCAGGCTCATGCCTTCGGCTATTCGCTCGCCGGCCTTTTTAAATGCCCGGAAGGATGACATTTTGCTATCGCGGTTAACGGTAATGTCTATCGTTTTAAAATAAAGCGTAAGCACAAAGTTATCCAGCAATTCTTCCTTACCCATAAAGCAGTAGTTGTTCTTCATGAGCAGGCTTAAGCATGATGCGTCCAGCGATGAGGTATGGTTAGGACAAATGATGTAAGTGCCGCTCCAGTCGATAGGCTTCTCATATCTTACTTTATAAAATATCCCCGATGCCGATGAGCTTAAAAACGCGGTGACCTTACGCACCACATTCATGTATTTATACCGCGACGGCTTGCGCGAAAAGAAGTACAAAAACGGGTAAAGTAAACAGAAGAAAAGCGCGACCATACCAATATACCAATACGTGTGCACCTTCCGCAATGTCGTTTTCATCCGCACCAAAAATATAAAAAATCCTTACTTTCGCAGCCGTATGGAAACTGTTGTTAGCGGCATCCGGTCTACCGGGAATTTACACTTGGGCAATTATTACGGGGCTATCCAAAACTTCGTAAAAATGCAGTATGAGTACAACTGTTTTTTCTTTATTGCCGACTGGCACTCGCTAACCACACACCCAACTCCCGGGAATTTGCATGGAGGTGTTAAACAAGTTTTGGTAGAATATCTTGCAGCCGGCCTGGACCCAGAGCGCACTACGCTTTATATTCAAAGTGATGTTCCTGAGATTGCCGAGCTGTACCTATACCTGAATATGAATGCCTATATGGGCGAATTGGAACGTTCTACATCTTTTAAAGATAAAGTACGCGCAAACCCAGACAACGTAAACGCCGGCCTGCTGACCTACCCCGTACTAATGGCGGCTGATATATTGATACACAAAGCCACCAAAGTGCCTGTGGGTAAAGACCAGGAACAACACCTGGAAATGGCGCGCACCTTTGGCAACCGTTTTAACAGGCTGTACAATAGCGATCTATTCCCCGAGCCGTATGCCTTTAATTTTACCCAGAACCTGGTAAAGATTCCGGGCTTGGATGGCAAGGGCAAAATGGGCAAATCTGAAGGTGAAGGTAATGCAGTGTACTTGTCAGACTCGCCTGAGGTGATCCGCAAAAAAGTTATGAAGGCGGTTACCGACAGCGGCCCTACAGTAGAGAACCAAACCAAGCCCGACGAGATACAAAACCTGTTCGACCTGATGAAAGTAGTGTCTACCGCAGACACGTACGCGCATTTCGACGAGCTGTATAACAAATGCCAGATCCGTTACGGCGACTTGAAAAAGCAACTGGCAGAAGACATGATCATTGCCACCGCCCCTATACGCGAAAAGATAGACCATTTTGCCAACGACGCATCTTTCTTACGCCAGGTTGCCCGCCATGGTGCAATAAAAGCGCGTGAAAGTGCACAAAAAACAATCAAGGAAGTTCGCGAGATCATAGGGTTCAGGGCGTTTTAGTTTAGTTATTTGGTTATAAGGGCCTCTCCACAACCCTCTTCGAAAGAGAGGGAGCTTGCGTTAGGGATAGCAACGAAAAGCCCGCAGTCCCGATAGCAATCGGGACAAGGACTTGTAGTGTATAGCCCGACCCAAGCGCAGCAGGGTAACGCCATAATTATTATTCTTATCGCACTCATCTCCAATTAATTAGTTAATTTTATTAGCTAAATCTTAACAAAATATCCAATTCCGTTTCAATTATTTACGACAACCAATAACTTAGTGTCTCGATAACCATTAACTTTATCAGATGCACATCGCTATTGTTGGCAATATTGGAGCCGGAAAAACTACACTTACAGAGCTGTTAGCTAAGAATTATAACTGGGACCCCTTGTATGAGGCGGTTGATAATAACCCCTACCTGGAGGACTTTTACAGCGACATGAAACGCTGGAGTTTTAACCTGCAGATCTATTTCCTGAACAGCCGCTTTCGCCAGATAGTTGAGATACAAAACGGTACCCGCGATGTGGTGCAAGACCGTACCATCTATGAGGATGCCTACATTTTTGCTGAGAACCTGCACGATATGGGCCTGATGACCACGCGCGATTTTGAGAACTACAACAACATTTTTGACAATATAACGTCGTTCATAAAACCACCTGACCTGCTGATCTATTTGAAGGCATCTGTACCAAAACTAGTAAATAATATTCAACGCCGCGGGCGGGAGTACGAGATCGGTATCCGTTTAGATTATTTGTCTAAGCTGAACGAAAAATACCAGAAGTGGATAACCAATTATAACTTAGGCAAGCTATTGGTGATAGATATGGAAAACCTTGACTTTGCCAATAATACCGAAGACCTGGCAACTATTGTTCAGTTAGTCGAGCGCGAAATAAATGGGTTGTTTTAATACCTCACCCTGCCCTCTCCAAAGGAGAGGATTCTAAAATAAGTGATGAAAGTTATTCCTTTACAAGGTGAAAAGCCCTCTCCTTCGGAGGGGGTTGGGAGAGGTCAAATCCTCGGCGTCATTCCGGCCCGTTATGCGTCTACCCGGTTCCCGGGCAAACCGCTGGTGAATATTGGCGGAAAAAGCATGATTCAAAGGGTGTATGAGCAGGCTAAAAAGTGCATCTCATTTGGTGAAGTGGTGGTCGCTACGGATGACGACCGTATTTTCTCTCATGTAACAGATTTTGGCGGCAAAGCGGTTATGACCTCTGCTGAACACCAGAGCGGTACCGACCGTTGTGCCGAGGTTGCAGAAAGTTACCCCGATTACGATGTGGTGATCAACATTCAGGGTGATGAACCTTTTATAGATCCGGAACAGCTGACCAAAGTTGCGGCCTGTTTCCTTGACCCAGAAACGCAGATAGCTACGCTCATAAAAAAGGTAGCAAACGCCGAAGAATTGGTCAACGTTAACCACCCAAAGGTATTGATCAACCATTTTGCTGAGGCGATATATTTCTCACGTTCGCCACTACCGCATATCAGAGGTGTTGAGCAAAAGGACTGGCTAAAACACTATACGTATTTTAAGCATATTGGTGTTTATGGATACCGTGCCGACATTCTGAAGCAGATTACCAAATTGCCGGTATCCCCTCTGGAAAAAGCCGAAAGCTTGGAGCAATTGCGTTGGATAGAAAACGGCTTTTTTATAAAAGTAGCAGAGACGGAACTGGAAACCTACGCCATCGATACCCCCGAGGATCTTAAGAAACTCCCAAAGTTATAGCACCTAATTCTGCTTATTCTAAATCGCGATAGCTATCGGGACTGAATTCTAGTTCAAGACAATTTCCTGATCACCCTCGCCGGGTTACCTACTGCCAGCGAATCGTCCGGGATATCTTTGGTAACTACAGAACCAGCGCCAATGACACAGCGGTTGCCTATGATAACGCCCGGGCAAATGATACTGCCGCCGCCGATCCAGCAATCGTCTCCAATGGTAATAGGCTTCGCGAATTCGGTCGACCGGCGCTCGACAGCATCTAACGGATGTGTTGCTGTATAAACCTGCACAGCAGGCGCAAAGAAAACGTTGCTGCCGATCTTCACTTCCATCACATCGAGCACCACGCAGTTTACATTGAAGTAAACGTTATCGCCGCAGGTAACATTGTAGCCATAATCGCAATGGAACGGCGGCTCTATATACAAACCCTCGCCGGAGTTCGGGATAAGCTCTTTAACTATCGCTTTGGTGTTATCATTAAAAACGTATTCAGTAACGTTAAGCCTGTGCAGCAGTTGCTTGGCCTTGGTACGGTCCGCCAATAATTCCGGGTCGAAAGCCAAGTACGGCTCCCCGGCAAGCATTTTTTCTTTTTCTGTAGGCATAGCTATCCATTATTTCATTGCGAGGCACGAAGCAATCCCATCGCACAGTAAGTTGATATTTGATTTAAACGCTACGAGATTGCCGCGCCATCTCTGATGGCTCGCAATGACATCATTGGGGAACGCATCTCTTTATATGAGCCTTATTCCTCCACCTCTCCCGCATACATCTCCTCTATCGCCTCGGCGTATTTTTTTTCAATGACTTTGCGTTTGGCTTTCATGGTCACGGTCATTTCGCCGTCTTCCATGCTAAAAGGGTTACGTTTTACCTTAAAGTTCTTGATCCGCTCAAATTTGGCTAACTCGTTAGATAGTTTTTTCAGGTCTACGTTGATCCAGTCTGTCACCTGCTTATCACTGATAAATAATTCGGGTTGCTCAAAATACTGCTGATCGAATTGAAAGGTTTCCTGCAAGCTATCTTTCGACGGAACAATTATCGCGGTAACATATTCGCGCTTGTCGCCCACCAGAAATACTTGTTCAATTTTTGGGCTTTTTAAGTAAGTATTTTCAACCGGGGTGGGATAAATATTTTTGCCGAAGGCATTTACCAGCATGTTCTTCAGGCGGTCTGTAATTTGCAGATAACCTTTGTGAAAACGCCCAATGTCGCCGGTGTGGAACCAGCCTTCAGCGTCTATAGCTGTAGCGGTTTCTTCGGGCTTGTTCCAGTAACCCTTCATTACACTTATGCCTTTGATCAGTATTTCTCCCTCTTCCGACTCAAATTCAGGGTTAAAGCTATCATGCGTTTGAACAGTATAGATCTTATGGGTCTCGATATTCTGGATGCCCACTTCGGTACCTTTCAAGATGCGGCCAACGGTGCCATAAACCTGGCGCTCAAATTCGGTCACACACATTGGCCCGGTAGTTTCCGTCAGGCCAAACCCTTCAAGGATCGGTATACCCAGGTCGCCAAAGAATTCGCCCACATTTTTAGGCAAGGCGCCACCACCCGAGATAAGAAATTTCAACCGCCCGCCTGTTTTTTCGATGATCTTGCTGAACACCAGTTTATGGGCGATGGCGTGTTCACGGCTTAATAAGAAGCCCGGCGTTTTCCCGCTCTCCTTTACCTTACGATACTTCTGGCCAATAGCCATAGACCAATTGAATATCTTAGTCTTGATACCGCCAGCGGCTACACCGTTTTTGTAAGCACGATCATGAATACGTTCCAGTAAACGTGGTACACAGTTCATAATGGTTGGCTTAACCTCGGTCAGGTTTTTGGCCAGCAACTCCAAACTTTGTGCGAATGCGATACTGCACCCCGCGCCGCAGCAGATGTAATAAGTTGCACAACGCTCAAACACGTGCGAAAGCGGCAGAAAAGATAAGAACCTGTCAGTAGGCTCAACAATACTGATCTGGTCTAACCCATATCTAACTGTTTCTACAAAATTGCTGTGCATCAGCATCACACCTTTCGGGGTACCAGTTGTACCCGATGTATAGATCAAACAAGACAAGTCTGACGGTGTGATGGCTTCGCGGGCTTGGTCAATTTCCTTTGTATATTTTGGCACTAGCTTTAAACCCTCGGCAATGACGTCCTCAAATCCTATAACTCCTGCCTGTAGGTTAGCCGCGCCGGTGTATTTTTCGAAGTCATCAAAGGCCGGAATGATACGCATCAGCTCGGGGCAGTTGTTAGACACCTTCAATACCTTACGCAAAAGGAAGGGGTTACCTACCAATATCGCTTTTGCGCCCGAATCATTAAGGATATATTCTGTTTCTGCTTCTGTAAGTGTTGGATAAATAGACGCGTTGATCGCGCCAACTTGCTGCAGCGCCTGGTCGTAATAGATGTAATCCGGGCCATTTTCTATCAGCAGGCCTAACCGGTCGCCCTTTTTGATGCCCATTTCCAGAAACCATGCAGAGATAGCGTCAGCCTTTTCCAGGGTCTCCTTATAAGATATCTCTTGCCAAGTATTGCCAACTTTATCCAGTAAAAATGTATGCGTATCGGGGTGAATATTCTTAACCACGTTTCGCAACATTTGCGGAACGGTTTTTACATGTTCAGGAAGGTTCATCTAAGTTTAAAACGGTTTATAACAAAACAAATTTAAATAATTGAGGCATAGTTGCAAGAGTGGATATTGTTAATAAAAGAGAGTGGAAGAAGTTTTAGAGTAGTTTATCAATTCCCCTATAGAGAGGAGCTAGAGGGCATTCCCCCGCGGGTCGCGCTGGAGTTTACACTGAGCTAGTCGAAGTGATACAAGTCCTCTCCTGATCCCGATAGCCATCGGGATGGGATGCGGGCTTTTCGCTGCAATCGCTAACGCTAACAGTCGTATACATAACAAAAAAGGCGCCCTACCAGACGCCTTCAAAATATCTTTTGCAATTAAAAGTTAAACAGAGAAACTTTCACCGCAGCCGCAAGTACGGCTCGCGTTAGGATTATGGAAATTAAAGCCCTTACCGTTCAACCCGTCGCTGAAGTCCAGTTCTGTGCCGGCCAGGTAAAGGAAAGATTTCATGTCAAGGCACATTTTCACGCCTTTATCTTCAAAAAACTGATCGCCTTTTTTCTCTTCGTTATCAAAATCAAGGTTATAAGACAACCCAGAGCAACCGCCGCCTTGTACAGACACCCGTAAAAAATACGACGCGTCAAGCCCGGCATCTGTCATCAGATGGCTTATTTTCTCCTTTGCTTTATCTGTTACTGTAACCATTGGTTAGTGAGTGGTTATTAACGTGAGTGGTGAGTAGATAAAGTATATTTAGACTAATCGTAAATAAAGTATCGTAAGGTGTTAGACAGTAGCATATGACTATTCTCTATTCACCTCTCACCAATCACTAAAAATTAGTGGTGCGATTTCTCCAGTTCGATCGGCTCTAAGCCATTTTTCACGCGGTAATCGTTAATGGCAGCTTTAATAGCATCTTCGGCTAAAACAGAGCAGTGTATCTTAACCGGCGGCAAAGCCAATTCTTCTACAATGTCCATATTGTCGATAGCCATAGCATCATCGATAGATTTACCTTTAAGCCACTCTGTAGCTAAAGATGATGATGCAATTGCCGATCCGCAGCCAAAGGTTTTAAACTTAGCATCGGTGATCACGTTATTGCTGTCAACCTGTATTTGCAAGCGCATAACGTCGCCGCACTCTGGGGCGCCAACAAGGCCTGTGCCTACTTGTGTGCTGCTTTTGTCTAATGTACCCACGTTGCGCGGGTTGGTGTAATGATCTATTACTTTATCTGAATAAGCCATATCTCTTTATTTAAAATTTCGAATGTTCGATTTCGACTTTATTAACTCTATGTTTATGTGTATAGCATTTTAACCTTTTTCAAATTCCGAAATTGAAACTTCGAAATCCGAAATCAAAATTAGTGCTCTGCCCACTCGATAGAATTAAGGTCTATCCCCTCTTTAAACATTTCCCAAAGTGGAGAGAGTTCGCGCAGGTGGGTAACGGCTTTCTTAGTCACCTCGATGGCGTAATCAACCTCTTCTTCTGTTGTGAAACGGCCTAGACCAAAACGGATAGAAGAATGCGCCAGATCATCTGACAAGCCAAGGGATTTTAACACGTAAGATGGCTCCAATGATGCCGAAGTACAAGCCGAGCCAGATGATACTGCCAGATCTTTCATAGCCATCATCAAACCTTCGCCCTCTACATACTTGAAAGAAATATTAGCTACATGCGGCAAGCGGTGATCCACATTACCATTTACATAGCTTTCTTCTAAAACAGTCAACGAACTTTCTAACTTATCACGCAATTTTGATAAACGTGCTGCTTCATCAGCCATTTCTAAACGTGCCAACTCGCAGGCTTTGCCTAAACCAACAATACCCGGAACATTTAACGTGCCCGAGCGCATCCCGCGCTCGTGACCGCCACCATCCATTTGGGCGGTAACTTTAACCCTTGGCCCTTTGCGGCGAACGTATAATGCGCCAACCCCTTTAGGGCCATACATTTTGTGTGCAGACAGTGCCAAAAGGTCAATACCATCGGCGTTAACATCTACAGGGATCTTACCTACCGCCTGGGTAGCATCTGTCATGAACAGCGCGCCATGCTTGTGGGCAATAGCGGCGATTTCTTTAACCGGCTGAATAACGCCAATCTCGTTGTTACCATACATGATAGAAACCAAAACAGTTTCCGGTGTCATGGCAGCTTCCAGTTCGGCAAGGTTAACCAGGCCGTCTTCCTGCACAGGCAGGTATGTAACTTTTGCACCTAATTTCTCTATGTGCTTGCAGGTATCTAAAACAGCTTTATGTTCTGTAACCGCGGTAATAACGTGGTTACCTTTTTCTTTATACATTTCAAACACACCCTTAATGGCAAGGTTGTCAGACTCGGTAGCACCGGAAGTAAAGATGATTTCTTTTTCATTAGCGCCAATTAACTGGGCAACTTGCTCGCGTGCATAATCAACGGCCTCTTCGGCAACCCAACCAAAATGGTGGTTACGGCTGGCAGCGTTACCAAACTTTTGTACAAAGTAAGGTACCATAGCGTCCAGCACGCGTGGGTCCATCGGTGTGGTAGCGTTGTTATCTAAATATACGGGGATGTTCATAGCGTCTTTAATTTCAATACAAAGATAAGTAAAGTTTTATCTTTAATTTCTCAAAACACCGTCAGAAACGCCGTACATCGTCATTTAATTACAATATTTACACATGCTAAAAATAGAGCACATTGGCATTGCCGTGAAAGACATTGCAGCGGCAGGGGAAATTTATTCGGCAATTCTAAATACAGGTGTTTATAAAACTGAAACCGTTGAGAGCGAACACGTAATCACTGCTTTTCTGCAAACCGGTCCAAATAAAATAGAACTACTGCAAGCGAGTTCTAATGATAGCGCTATCGCTAAATTTATCGATAAGAAAGGCGAAGGGATACACCATATAGCGTTTGACGTAGCCGATATCGAGGCAGAAATGACCCGGTTGAAAAGCAAAGGTTTTGTACTACTAAATGAAACACCAAAACGCGGTGCGGATAATAAACTGGTTTGCTTTGTGCACCCTAAGAGCGCTAACGGCGTTTTGGTTGAGTTGTGCCAGGAGATGCAAAAGGAGACACAAGAACCAAGAGACAAGAATTAAGAAATGCTGACACCAAGTGTACAATGTTGCACAGGACTTGAAACCTAAACCCGATAGCAGCGGCACGAAGTAAAGCGAATAGCGGGGCTGCAGTTTGATAGCAGCACCAGCGTTCATTTTCAAGAAATTAAAAAACCTTACAAGCTGAATAAAATTTTTCGCTACGCTCTGAATGACAGGCGCCATTTATTAAAGCCCCTCTCCTCTTGGAGAGGGGTTGGGGTGAGGCGAACAAAACTATTCTCCTGCCTAAAGCCTAATCACAACATTTTTGAATTTTGCCTTTTTACTTTTCAATTAATTACCTATATTTGCACCTCTTTTTAAAGGAAAGTACGACAATGAAACAAGATTTGCATCCTAAAAATTATAGATTAGTTGTTTTTAAAGATATGTCTAACGACTATTCTTTCATCACAAAATCATGCATAGACACCCGCGAGACCACTAAATGGGAAGACGGCAATGAATATCCATTGGTAAAATTAGAGATCTCGCACACCTCGCACCCTTTCTACACAGGCAAAATGAAACTGGTAGATACCGCGGGCCGTATCGATAAATTCCGCAACCGTTACGCTAAAAAGTAATCTGTTGCTCTATTAAAATATGAGAAAGTCTCCCACTATCGGGAGACTTTTTTATTTTTGCCCAATGGCAATCATCCTGTTTGACGATAACACTCACCAAACACTTCGCCCCCTTACATTTACCCGCCCTGTTGCAGATCTGCGTGTCGGCATCATCACTATAGCCCAGAAATGGGCAAAATATCTAAAGGCAAGCTATTCTTTTAAAACGCAAGATTACCTGCAGGCAAAATTTCCGCTGGAAATAAGCAAGAACAATATTTTTATCAACGGCAGTTTTTGTCCCGATGATAACCTGGTAGAGGCAATAGATAAACTTAGCCAAGGCGAAGCGTTAACCTATAAAGACCGCCTGGTAGCTGTAAAATTTCCACAAGTTGATGCTGAAAATTTTGCTTTTGACGCACAATTTGATAAAACTATCTCTTACGAGCGCGTACCTGTTTACATCAAATATCCGGAAGACATTTTCCGCAACAACGACATCGAGCTGCGCAAAGATTTCAGGCTGTTGACCAAAGGCCGCACAAGCGCAACTGTGGGTAGCACAAACGTGATAATTGGAAATGATTTTTTTGCCGAGGAAGGCGCAATTGCAGATTGCGCTACATTCAATACCCGTAACGGGCCTATTTACCTGAGCAACGATACCGAAGTTTGGGAAGGTGTACATATTCGGGGATCATTTGCGCTTTGCAACCATTCGCAGGTAAAGATGGGCGCTAAAATATATGGCGCTACTACCATTGGCCCTTATTCACGTGTGGGCGGCGAGTTAAACAACGCAGTGATCTGGGGCTATTCGGCCAAAGGGCATGAAGGTTACTTAGGTAATTCTGTGGTGGGCGAATGGTGCAACATGGGTGCGGACACAAATAACTCTAACCTTAAAAATAACTACGCCGAAGTAAAATTGTGGGATTATGCTACAGAGCATTATCGTAAAACGGGCTTACAATTTTGCGGATTAATTATGGCAGATCATGCAAAATGTGCCATTAATACCATGTTCAATACCGGTACAGTGGTAGGTGTGAGTGCCAACGTTTTTGGCGCCGGCTTCCCCAATAATTTTGTACCCGATTTTACCTGGGGAGGCGCGCAAGGCCTGGAAGAGTATTCGATTAACAAGATGTTTGAGACTGCAGCCCTGGTATATTCTCGTCGCGAAAACCGCGACTTTGACCAGATTGAGCGCGACCTACTTCAAAACGTATTTGATATAACTAAAACATACAGAGATATTTTATTATGAGAAAGAAAATTGTTGCCGGCAACTGGAAAATGAACCTCGACTATAACGAGGGTATTTCATTATTCTCGGAGATCGTTAATATGGTAAACGACGAGATCACCGGCAGCCAGACTGCTGTAGTCTGCAGTCCGTTTATCCATTTATACAGTATTGCGCAACTGGCAAAAGGCTACAGCAAAATTGGCATTGGCGCGCAAAACTGCCATCAGGCAGAGTCGGGAGCCTATACCGGCGAAACATCTGCTAAGCAGGTAAAATCTACCGGTGCCGATTATGTGATCCTTGGCCACTCAGAACGCCGCCAGTATTTTGGTGAGAACAATGAACTGTTGGCCGCCAAAACAGACACCGCTTTGAAAAACGGTCTTACCCCTATTTTCTGCATTGGCGAAACCTTAGATGAGCGCGAAGGCAACCAACATTTCGATGTGATCAAAACCCAATTGCAAGAAGGTGTTTTCCATCTCTCGGCCGAAGATTTCGGCAAACTGGTTGTCGCTTACGAACCCGTTTGGGCAATAGGCACCGGCAAAACCGCAACATCAGAGCAGGCCCAAGAAATACACGCGTTCATACGCAAAGAGATCGCTGATAAATACAACCAGCAAGTTGCGGACGATACCACCATTTTGTATGGCGGCAGTTGTAACCCTAAAAACGCGCCCGAATTGTTTGCGCAGGCGGATATAGACGGCGGTTTAATAGGCGGCGCATCTTTAAAATCGCGCGATTTTCTGGACATCGTAAAGGTGTTTAATTAATACTTCCTCCCACGTCATTGCGAGGAGGTACGACGAAGCAATCCCCTGCAGACATGTTAAATGAGATTGCTTCTCCCGGTAAACCGGGAGAAGCAATGACGTATAAGAAACAATGGACTATTACGAATTAGTTTTTACCCTACAGGCCGAAGAGTATCAAAAAGACCTGGTTATCGCCGCATTGGCCGACTTAGGTTTTGATACTTTCGAGGAAACCGATAACGGCTTTAAAGCATACATCCCCATCGCCACTTTCAATAACGGCGAGATGGATACCGCTTTGGCCCCATTTCTGAACGACTTTTCTTTTGGGTACGAGGTAAACCTCATCCCCCAGACAAACTGGAATAAAGAGTGGGAAAGCAACTTCAGCCCTATGACTGTTGGTGACAAGGTACGCGTTCGTGCTACATTTCATGAGCCGGATCCGGCATTTGAGCATGAGATCATCATCGACCCGAAAATGGCTTTTGGTACGGGCCATCACGAAACTACTACCATGATGATGGCGCACCTGCTTAAAGCAGATCTTACCGACAAAACTGTGCTTGATATGGGTGCCGGCACTGCTATACTGGCAATATTAGCTGCCAAATTGGGTGCTAAGGAAATAACCGCGATAGATAATGATCCCGTTTGCTACGACAGCAGTATAGAAAACTCGCGCTTAAATGATATAGATAACATCATTTCAATTTGCGGATCTAAAGAGGCAATACCTGATAAACAGTTCGACGTTATTTTGGCAAATATTAACCGTAACATACTGGTAGACCAAATGCAACGTTACGCTAAAGTTTTAAAACACGGCGGCGAAATCTACTTCAGTGGTTTTTATGAAAGCCCCGACCTGGATATCATCAAATCTGAAGCCGCGAAATATAAAATGCATTACATAGCCCACAAGAAAATGAAAGATTGGGTGGCAGCAAAATTTGTAAAAACTAATTACAATCTGAACCCACAAGTGGATTTTAAGGATTTAACAACCCGCCAAAACCAGGCGAATTTCGATTTTAAATTAAAATTTCAGATTTTCTTTTAGGGAAACGAGGCCTCATAACTGCTTGTTAATGAGCGTTAAAAATATGTTGATAAATCTTTTTTGCAGAAAATAATTTATAATGCGAAAATTTGTTGTAACTTTATTAACTATTGAGAAACCTTCACCCTAATTAAACTTTTAAATGAAAACACTGGGAAAAAAAATCAGATTATTACGCCACCAAAAAGGCTGGAGCCAGGAAGATGTAGCCAAAAGATTGGATATTTCGATACCTGCATTTTCGAAGATCGAAACGGGTATTACAGACATCAACCTATCGCGCCTTGAGCAAATAGCTGATCTTTTTGAAATGTCTGTTGTTCAATTGTTAACCTTCAATGACGCAGAGGGCGAGTTGAAATATACCAACGAGCTGGAGTCTGTTAACAAGAAACTGATGGACAGAGAAACAGAAGTTATCGACCTTCAGAAAAAAGTGATCGAGCTTTTTGAAGAACTTCGTCAAAACAAAGTTTCTGCGTAAACATTAATCCCTGTGAAAATATTCAAGCCCGTACTTAAACAGTATGGGCTTTTTATTTTAAGGTGTATCTTAAGGTTAGGTGCTTTTTGCTGGTCTCTGCTCCCATAGCGTAATGAATAGCCAGCATCTTCTCATTAAAATCGCCAACCCATGATAGTTCCAACTCTTCGTATTGGTGCAGCGGCAGCACGTGCTCTTTTATTTTGATGAAAATTGCCGATTCAAGCCCGTGGTTCTGGAATTTCTGCTTGGTTCCCATTACCACCGCGCGCATACGGGTCGCACCTTTCCACCTGTTATATACAAACTTTAACTTGCCAATCAGATCTAACTTACCATTAAGATTTTTGATCATCTGATTCGCATCCGGCAGGACCACCACGACAGAAGCCGGCTCGCCGTTAACATATGCAAACCAAATGAGCTGTGGATCCATTATCGGCTTCATCTGTCGAAAACTGTTCAGAATCGCTTCAGTAGTTATGGGCGAAAAATTCTCGAAATCTTGCCAGGCGTCGTTGTAAATTTCTTTGAAGTCCGCGGCGAAATTATCAAGCTCTTTAAGCGTGAGGTGCTTAAACTCATATCCCGGTTTCTTAGCTACCCAATTAGCAATTTTTGTAAAACGTTCCGGAAATTCTTTATAAACCTGCAACTTATTGGTTATCTGGGTGTAGGACACTTCAAATCCATACGTTTTAAACAGCACTTCGTAGTAAGGCGGGTGGTAATTCATCCCGAAGGACGGCGATACAAAACCATCTACTAAAAGCCCCCAGTTGCTGTCGTTCTCGCCAAAGTTGATAGGGCCATCCATGGATTGCATGCCCTTACCGGCAAGCCAGTTTTTTGCGGTATCGAACAATAAATTCGCCGCAGCCTGGTTGTTAATGCACTCAAAAAAGCCAATTCCTCCTACCTGTAAACCATCCTGATCTGATTTTTTATAGTTGATAAATGCCGCAATGCGTCCAGCGACCTTATCGCCATCAAATAAAAGCCATCGGTTAATTACGCCGTGTTTATGAAAACTGTTTTTTGCAGGATCGAAAACTGCATTCAAGTCGTTGTCCAGCGGGCGTACCCAGTTTTCATCGTTGTAATAAATGACCACCGGCATTTCTAAGAACGTCCTGCGTGTTTGTTTATCGGCAACTTCTTTGATCTGCATTCGTATTAAAATAAAACAGCACCCGTGCTCATCGCCCGGATGCTGTAAAGCTATTCGTTTATCTCGTATTAAAAATCGTCGTCTTCGTCGTCTTCATAGCCATCATATTCCAGGTCGTCTAAGGGCGCGTCAAAATCATCGTCATCGTCAGATCTAGTCGCCGAGCGGCTGTTATTTTCAGACAGATCCTGATCCAAATCGTCATCAGCATCGTCTACCGGCTTTGTATTTTTCTTAGGTACTGCCATCACATTAAAACTTTAAATGTATAAACAATCAGACGTATTAATTAGTGCTTGTGTTGCAAATCTAATGTTTCTTAAAAACAGTTTAAACCGTAATTTCGAAAAAAAATTGAAATTTATTTTGCCTCGTCGCCAATAGTTTCGCCACTTTCCGCAATGTCCTTAACATGCGGCAGATCGGCCAAATTGTTAATACCGAAATAGTCCATAAAAAGTTGCCCGGTGGTATAAAGCAAAGGTTTGCCTACCGTATCTGATTTTCCACTGATAGTGATCAGTTCCTTATCCAATAATTTCTGTAAAGTATAATCGCAATTAACCCCGCGTATCTGTTCTATTTCAACCCGGGTTATTGGTTGCTTATAGGCAACTATAGCCAACGTTTCGACTGCCGCCTGGCTTAATTTCTTTTTTGAGCGCTGCTGCAGTAGCTGATTTATAGCCGGATGAAATTCCTTTTTGGTTAAAAATTGGTAACCATTCCCGGTTTTTATCAACTCGATAGCGAAGTTATTATCAGAATAATCACTCCTAATAGCTCTAATTGTATCCTCGATTTCAGACTTCTCAATGTCTTTTTCATAAGTCGCCTGAAGGCAAAATTGCAGTTCTTCTATGCGTATGCTTTGTTCTGACGCAAATATGAGTGCCTGCACAACCTGTTTTAAATTCTCCATTTTCCTTTCACATGCTTTATGCACTTCTTTAGGCTCTTAAAAACCGCGCAACAAATACCTGCGTAGCTTGTAGTAACCAACTAATACGTAAAGTTAAACAAACATCTCTTATGGAAACACAAACACAAAACTTACAGAGCGAGGGTATGCCACGCCGCAAGTTCCTGCGTTATGCCGGTACAGGTGCGGCAATGGCAGCCGGTGTAATTGCAGCATCATCCTGCAAAAAAAACACCAACTACGAAAGTGACCACCTTGACATTGGTAGCGGCGACACAGGTATATTAAACTATGCCTATGCCCTTGAGCAACTTGAAGCTGCATTTTACACTCAGGTATGCGGAACTTTTTACGCCGGTATCACATCTGCAGAAGCTGCATATCTTACAGACATCCGCGATCACGAAGTTTCGCACCGCGAATTATTCAAAGCAGCTTTAGGCAGCGCAGCGATTGGTCCTATTACACCAAATTTCTCATCAATTAACTTTGGCGACCGTGCAAGCGTTTTAACAACCGCGCGTACATTTGAAGATTTAGGTGTTTCTGCTTATAACGGAGCAGGTTATATGATCCAGAACGTTGCTTATTTGGGCCTTGCCGGTAAAATTGTTTCTGTTGAAGCACGCCACGCATCTTTAATTCGCAACCTGATCACTTATGGCTCTTTTGCAGATTCAACAGTCATTGATTCAAATGGCCTGGATGTAGCAAGAACGCCAAACCAGGTAATTCCTATTGCCAATCAGTTCATTGCAGGTAAATATCTGCGTGCACCACAATACGGAGTTTATTAGCAGACCCTTAAAACCAGAAAAATCATGAATTTATTTCAAATACTAGACGATATACAAACAGCTGACCCGGAATTTAAAGACAGGATCAGCCCGCGCCGCGCCGCGATAAAAAATATCACCAGCTTTGGCAGCAAGGTTGCTGCCGCAGCTGCGCCGTTCGCATTCACAACATTGTTTAAAAAAGCGTATGGCCAAACCGCAACACGTTCTGTAACAGACGTTTTGAATTTTGCTCTGACGCTTGAATACCTTGAATCGTATTTCTACAACCAAGGCCTTGCGCAAGCCAACCTGATTCCTTCTGCCGATAAAACGTCTTACTTTAACACTATCGCCGCTCACGAAAATCAGCACGTGGCGTTTTTAAAAGGCGTTTTAAGTAGTGCGGCTATTCCTTCGCCTGCGTTTGATCTTACTGCCAAAGGAACATTCCCGGATGTGTTAACTAACTATAACACTTTCCTTAATGTTTCATTAGCGTTTGAAGATACAGGTGTACGTGCTTACAAAGGCCAGGCTGGCTTCTTGTTAGGTAACCAGGTAGCGTTAACTGCTGCTTTGCAGATCCACTCTGTAGAAGGACGCCATGCATCAGCAATTCGTTACCTGATCAAACAAAAAGGTATAAACATTAAACCGTGGATATCCGGCACTGCAGCTAATGGTAATGATACCGGCGTTGCTGCTGCAAACGCTAACTACGGCCCGGGTTCTCCAGCGGCAAGCTTCCCTTCTGAAAGCAACACCGTGCAGGCAGGTGTAGATCTTACTACCCTACCAGGTTATACCAATCTTACCCAAACCTCTACAACTAAATTTAGTGTAGCGGTAGAGGCATATGATGAACCGTTAGATACAGCAACTGTATTAGCAGTCGTAGGTCCGTTTATCAAATAACAATTGAACGACTCCTTTAAAAAGTCCCGCCTAAAGCGGGACTTTTTTTTTGCAATATATTCCCCGTTTCGGGTGCAAAATATTCCACAATAGAAAATTTGTTAACCCACAAAGCGCGTTTTAAAGCGTATAAGTTAATATTTAACTGATTGGCACAAATGTTGGCTAATAGGAAAAGTCCTTCCAAAGGACTGTTTTTCATAGGTAGATGTAGAGTCGGGCTAACTGCGAGAGTGAATCCGACTTTTTTATGCCCCCTAAAGGGGGGGGGAGTTGGAAAAATAAAATAATCCAAATATTTGCCTCCATTAAACAAGGAGACGAAAATCTTAATATTTAAAAAAGGCACGTTTCCCCTTCAGGGGATTAAGGGGTTAATAATCTATCACCTGCTCTTCTAACTGCTCCGGTGTTATACGCCATTCATACTTCTGGTTACGTAATTGCGGCTCAAAGCCGGCCTCTTTAATAGCAGTCTGAATGCCCTGGGCAGTAAACCGGTGCGGCGCACCCGCGGCTGATACTACGTTTTCTTCGATCATTATTGACCCAAAATCATTGGCGCCGGCATTCAAACAAAGCTGGGCCACTTGTTTGCCCACTGTAAGCCACGAGGCCTGAATATTTTTAATATTTGGCAGCATGATACGGCTCAGTGCTATCATCCGGATATATTCGTCGCCTGTAACATTATTGGTGATGCCGCGAACTTTGCGCAGCAATGTCCCATCGTCCTGAAACGGCCATGGAATGAATGCTGTGAATCCATAATGCCCTTCCGGCTTTTCTGACTGTACCTGGCGTATCCAAACTAAATGTTCAAAGCGCTCTTCGATAGTTTCCACGTGTCCAAACATCATAGTGGCGGATGTTGGCAGGTTTAACTTATGGGCTGCACGCATTACATCCAGCCACTCCTGGCAGCCGCATTTACCTTTCGAAATAAGCCGGCGCACACGGTCATTCAAGATCTCTGCACCTGCACCCGGTAACGAATCCAATCCAGATTCTTGCATAGCACGCAGCACATCAATATGTGCCATGCCTTCCAGTTTTGCAACGTGGGCAATCTCCGGCGGGCCTAACGAGTGCAATTTAAGATTCGGGTATAACTCTTTAAGCCCTCTGAAAAGGTCGGTGTAGAATTGAAGACCAAGATCGGGGTGGTGGCCGCCCTGCAGCAGCAACTGGTCGCCGCCGTATTTAAAGGTCTCCTCTATTTTGCGTTTGTAAGTCTCAATGTCTGTGATGTAGCTATCCTCGTGACCGGGTCGGCGAAAGAAGTTACAAAACTTGCAATTGGCGATACACACGTTTGTGGTGTTGACATTGCGGTCTATTTGCCATGTAACTTTGCCATGCGGCACCTGAATTTTACGCAGCTCATTAGCCGTGTACATCAGTTCGGGCGTCGACGCGTTATGGTAAAGGAAAACCCCTTCTTCGATACTTAGAAAATCAAAGTTCAACGCGCGCGATAGCAGGTCAGCAGTATTCATATTATAAAGATACGGAGTGTTTGGGGTAAATGGTAAACGGCGAACGGTAAACGGCTGTTTAAGCTACAGGATTTACAATATTGTGAATTATGCAGATTGCTCTACCACTTCCCCCGCGCTTAGCTTTATAAATTTATTTACGGCGTCGGGCAGTTCTTCCGTGTAATGCGTAACGTAGATCATGGTCATGTCGCTTTGCTCGCAAATGGTATCAATAATGTGTTTAAAGTTTTCCTTTTGATCTTCATCCATTCCTTGGCAAGGCTCATCTAAAATAAGCAATATAGGGTTCCTTACCAGTGCCCTTGCCAGGAAGCACAAGCGTTGTGCGCTGGCGGGGATATTCTTGAGCAATTGCCTTGCGTATTGCCCAATCCCCAATACTTCCATCCATTTTAAAGATAATGCCGCGCGCGAAGGTTCACTCATCCTGAATAAACCAAGTGTATCATAAAATCCCGACTCAATAACTTGCAGGCAGCTATTATCTGTCGGGAAATATTGAAATAACTCTGGCGAAACAAAGCCGCACTTCTTTTTAATATCCCAAATGCTTTCACCTGTTCCGCGCTGCTTGTCAAATAGTACAATATCATTGGCGTATGCCTGCGGGTTATCACCATAAACTAAAGTTAGCAAAGTAGATTTACCTGCACCGTTATGTCCAAGCAACGCCCAACGGTCACCCTGCCGCACTTCCCAATCAATATTTTTTAGTATATTTTTTTCGCCGTATTGAACGTTTACGTTCGCCATTTTGATAATGGTATCAAATCGTTCGTAGTCTGCACTTAACAAGCCTGCTAAATGTTCAGTATTGATGTTTGTATCGTTACTGTGCCGGCTTAACTGTTTTATGCGATAGTCAGCTGCATAAGTTATCAAATCTGTTCTGCCACTGGTTAATAACACCACTTTGTTAATGACGGATGGTATCTCGTTCGGCGATGTGGCCATCACTATGGTAGTTCCTGCCTCAGCTATCTCATGGAGCAGCGCGTCAAAACTCTTCCTTGCATCCACATCAAGCCCTGTCAGCGGCTGATCAAGCAATAATAATTTTGGATTTTTGATCAGTGCCGAGGCCAATCGCAAGCGCTTGGTTTCACCATTGGATAGTTTGATCAGCTCTTTATTGTATAATGCCGTAAGATTTAATCTTTCAACGACATTTTCGATTGACCAATAACCGGGTCTGGTATCTTTAGCAATTCCTGCGAGATAGCTTTTTACCGTAAGTGAATCGTCCGAATCAAAAGAATTGAAACGCTGCTGATAATATAAGTCGGTAGTATTCGATCCATTCTTAAAATGGTGCCGGGAATCAACGAGGACGATTGATGCTGAGGCTGTACCGTCACATCCTTCAGTATAGTGGCGGGTCAATTGTCCACCATTAACACTTTGCAAACCCGCAATAACCTTTAACAGTAAACTTTTCCCCGAACCGCTTTTGCCAATAATAGCAACATGGTCACCTGCTATAATGTCGAGACTAATTTGATTTAATGCAATTTGGGATTGATACTTTACCGAGATGTTTTGAAGAGAGACAAGCGTAGCAGGCATTCGCGCAAAATACAAAAACCTAAACCCGGCCGAAATTTATTTGTTAAACTACAAAGCAAATATACAATCATGGCGAAGAAATCGGCATCAAAGAAAAAATGGTCTGCAAAGGTTACAGAAACAAGTGACGCCTTAGATTTGAAGAAAGAGGTATTTAAATCTAAAAATCCTGAAAAGATAGCTGAGTCGCTCAAACACTCTGCAGAAGAAAGCCATCGCCGCAAGGGCAGCCCATTCCAGTCTGCCATGTCTATGCTAAATTTTTACATCAACCGCGCCGGTAAGAATTTGACCAGGAAAGAAAAAGAGCCGCTTGAAAAGGCGAAGAATAAACTACGGAAACTGTACCACCGGCCTACTCAGTAATTTTTTTACGATTGCCTCTTAACCCGTAAATTAAATAAAAGATTAGTCCTACAACCGGTGCCATAAACAGTACCGCGCTCCAAAACGCTTTTACCGGCATGGCTATATCCTTACGTTTGGTTAGCGTGAGAATGGAGATGATCAAGACCACCAGCCACAGCAGAATAAGTGCGATAAAAATATCTACCAATTTCATTAAGCGGAATTATATCATATTAACCTACAAAGGTTTACGAAAAAAGTTTACTTACTGCCCGCACAACTTATGTGAGTGCGATAGTTGCCGGGCAAGCTGAACATTAAGTAATTAACCTTGTTAGGCTCATACACTATGAAAAACACCAATCACCTAAAGCGTTATGCATTGCCAGGCTTTGCAGTAATCGCGTTGTTGTTTGCTTCCTGCGCCGGCAATGGCAGTAAAACAACAACAGACAGCACATCTGTGAAAGACTCTTCATTCACAGATTCCAGTGCAAAAAATAACCTGATAGATTCTATCAAACCAACCGGACCGGCTCCTGCATGGGCGCCCGATATTAAACCGCAGATGGCGGCCGTAATCGAGAAGTTAGCCAGCTATGGCGACAAACCTATTCCGCAATTAACAGCGGCTGAAGCCCGAAAGAACCACACCCCTACCGACGCGGTGATGGATATCATGAAACAATATGGTATACCCACACCAATGCCGGCTATAGATACAGCGGGTAAAGAAATACCTGTTGACGGCGGCAACATTCACTTGCGCATTTACACACCAAAAGGCAACGGCCCTTTCCCGGTAATTGTATATTACCACGGTGGCGGCTTTGTGATAGCTAACATTGATGTGTACAATGCTTCTGCACAAACCTTGGCAGATAAAGTGGGTGCTGTGGTAGTTTCAGTAGCGTACCGTTTAGCGCCCGAGCACAAATTTCCAACAGCGCATAACGATGCTTTCGCAGCTTACCAATGGGTAGTTAAAAACGCGGCATCCATAAAAGGAGATCCTAAAAAGATAGCTACAGTTGGTGAAAGTGCCGGCGGTAACTTAGCCGTAAACATGGCAATCATGGCCCGCGATAAAGGGATAATGTTGCCTACCGCTATAGTTGCCGTTTACCCGGTTGCAGGCTCTGACATGACAACCCCTTCATATCAAAAAAATGCTTCGGCAAAACCATTGGATAAACCAATGATGATGTGGTTTGTGAAAAACTATCTGAATAATATGGGCGAAGGTAAAGATCCACGTATCAACCTGGTAGCCGCTAACCTCAAAGGTTTGCCGCCAACAACCGTTATTACCGATGAGATAGACCCGCTGCAAAGCGAAGGCATGACCTTGGTTGAAAAACTAAAAGCCGCGGGGGTAAAAACTGACAGCAAAAACTGGAATGGCGTAACCCACGAATTTTTTGGAATGGGCACCGTTGTTCCCGAAGCCAAAGAGGCCGAAATGTATGCTGTGCAGCAACTAAAAACTGCATTTGGTAAATAATAATTTGAGGTAAGTGTAATGATGTGCTAAACGGTACAGTAATTGTATTTTGTTTAGCACATCACTTTTAAACATTTACTTATGAAACGTTTACCTATACTTTTGTTCGCGATAGCCATGATGTTCTTTAATGGCTGCGCCGTTGCAGGCGGCATTTTTAAAGGCGGGGTAGCAATTGGCGTCATTGGCGTTGTGGTTGTTATCCTGGTCATCATCTGGCTGTTCTCTTTATTCAGAGGCAAATAATTACATTTTTAACTACAACTGACTTATTTACAAAACACTTAATTATCATGGAAAATACACAAGCAACCATCGAAACATTAAACGATCTGATCAAAATCAACAATGACCGTATAGAGGGTTATGAAAAAGCGACCAATGATCTTGCCGATGGTGACACGGATTTGAAAGATCTTTTTACCAGCCTTATCGGCGAGAGCCAGCAAAATAAAATGGCATTGGGTACAGAGATCCAGGCACTGGGTGCAGATATAGATAACACTACCAGCACCAGTGGTTCATTACACAGAACCTGGTTAGATATTAAAGCGGCATTTACCGGTCACAGTACCAAAAGCGTTTTAGAAGAATGCGAATTTGGTGAAGATGCTATTAAAAAAGCTTATGCAAAGGCTTTAGAGATGGAGCACCTACCGGCATATATCCGCGATCTGCTGGCCGAGCAAAAAACCGCTATCGATGCAGCGCATGATGATGTTAAAGCACTTCGTGACAGCTACGAAAACGCTTAACCGAAATAGATTTAATAGTGGAGTATGTGAGCGAAAACGCTTAATATTGTGCTATTATAATCAATTACTATAAATGAAAAATTTTAAGCTTATAATTTGTGGTGTAGCCGGCGCAGCGTTGTTTAGTGCCTGCAACGGTGATCATGCCACCCGCAGCGGGATCGATACTGCCAGTGCTACTGCAATTGGCCCTAATTATGATGTACGGACTAATATCGATACATCTAAAACAACAAATGGTATGGGTGATGCGACGCTGTTAGATAATACTGCGTCTGGCGGTGTATTAGTAGTTAAAGATACTACCCACATGAAGGTACGTTCTGTAGCTGTACCAACATCTGCACCTGCAACAGCGGCTACTCCGGCACCTGCAGATAGCACTGCTGCAAAGAAATAAGCAAAATTTAGATCATAAAAAAGCCGCTCTGAAAATTCAAAGCGGCTTTTTCGTTTAAGAAAACGAAAATTACATTTTCTTAGTAGTGTCTTTTGCAGCTTTAGTAGTGTCAGCTAATTTAGCGCTGTCTTTCTTTACTGAATCCATTTTGTTAGAAGAATCAGCTTTGATTGAATCAGTTTTAGCTGAATCAGCAGTAGAAGCTGAACCGCTACCTTTACAAGCAACCATTGAAGTAAGAGCTAAGGCAACAACGCCTAATTTGAATGCATTTTTCATTGTTAATTTTTTAATAAGTGAGTAATAGTTTCCATTTAATACTACAAACAAAAAAAGGTAACCCTAAAAATTAAAAATTTTTAAAGATTACCTTTTATAATTAACAATTACAGCTTTTTAGCTTTTAGCTTCCTTTTTTACGCTGGTTTTGGTAACCGTTTTCTTTACAGAAATTGTGTCTTTTTTAACATTGCTGGTATCAACAGATGCAGTATCCGTTTTAACGGTATCGGTTTTAACTGTTGAGTCTGCAGTTACTTTCACTGATGAGTCTGCTTTCGCAGTATCTGAACCATCTTTGCTACCGTTGCCGCTGCATGCTGCTAATGATAATGAAACTACTAAAATTGCTACGGAACTTCTTAATAAATTTTTCATAGTTAGTTGTTTTACAGTTAATACTTTAAAACAAAAAAAGGTAACCCAAAAGGGTTACCTTTTTTTAAAAGACCTAGTCTTAAAAGACTAATTACATTTTTTTAGTAGTGTCTTTCATCATTTTGCTGGTATCAGACATTTTACCAGTGTCAGTTTTAACTGTGCTATCTACAGTAGTAGTTGTAGTAGCAGAATCAATTTTAGTTGAGTCTGTAGTGCTTGATGATTTGTCACCAGAGCATGAAGCGAATGATACAGCTACGATAGCAACTAATGCTAATTTTGCGAAAGTTTTCATAATTAAATGTTAAAGTTATTAATTTATTGTTACAGTAGTTAATACCGCAAAAGGCAAAAGGTAACCCGTTTAACTTTAAATTTTTTTATAAATTATTTTACCAATATTGGGTTACCATTGCCTGTAAAATGTATTAAGAAGTGAGTAAGGTGTTAAAAGGTTCAGCTCCAGCAGATAGTGAAGTAGTACTCGGCATTCTCAACAACCACGATGAGGTTTTAGAGAAACTGTATTTGGCTTATTTCCCGATGATAGTTCAGTTTATCATCAATAATAATGGCACTACAGATGACGCCAAGGATATATATCAGGAAGCGATCATCGTTCTTTACAATAAAATAAAAAGCGGCGATTTTGAGCTTAGCAGTAAGCTAAAAACGTTTATATATTCCGTGTGTCGACGCTTGTGGCTTAAGCGGTTGCACCAGATGAGCAGGTTTGACGGTGATGTCCGCGATTTTCAGGACTTTTTACCGGCCGATGATGATCTGGAAAAGCACGATGAGCGCGACATGCAATTCAAGAAAATGGAAGGCGCACTTTCATTGCTCGGCGAACCATGTAAAACCATCATTGAGGATTTTTACATGAACGAGCGGTCTATGCAGGATATCTGCGAACGTTTTGGCTATACAAATGCAGATAATGCCAAAACGCAAAAATACAAGTGTTTGCAAAGGCTTAAAAAGTTGTTTTTTGAGCATAAATGAAAAAAGGGTTATGACGAACAGAAATTTACAGGACGATATAGAGCGCTATCTCCGCGGCGAAATGAACGCGGATGAGCGGGCTGCCTTTGAGTTGTTACGAAAAGACAACGAAGAAGTTAAGGCTGCCTTTGCCGAGCATAAGCAATTTGTGGGCTTGATGAAGCAGGTTAAAGAGCGCCGCGAACTTGAGACTCGTCTTAACGCGATCCATACCGCAATTGACGTTGATGCCTTAGAAGAAGAGTACACAGAACGCCCGCCGTTCATTGTTCAGCTTTGGCGTAACCACCACTCAAAAATATCTGTAGCGGCATCAGTAGCTATATTTGCCATGCTGGCTACGCTGTTCTTTACTGGATACTTCCGCAGTGCCAATTCAAATTACACGCAGTTACGCATGCAGGTAGAAAACTATAAGCGCTCGACAGAAAAGTTGAACCGTTCTACTAATGCCTTGTTGAACGATATAAAAACAGGCAAAAAATATGAGCCTGCACGCTTTGGCGGTACCGGCTTCGCAATAACATCTACAGGTTATTTAGTTACCAATTTCCATGTGGTGAATGACGCGGACGCGGTTTATGTACAAAATGCTGCCGGCGAAACATTTCATGCACGTGTGATCTATACAGAGCCGCAGTATGACGTAGCTGTGCTACGAATTGACGATTCGACCTTCCACAACCAGACACCATTGCCTTATGCTTTTAAAAAGGCAGAAAGTTCTTTAGGCGAAGATGTGAGTACTTTAGGCTATCCGGGTAATGTATTGACATTCGGGTCGGGTTATTTATCATCTGCAAATGGGTTCCACGATGACAGTACTGCCTACCAGGTATCTATCCCGGTTAATCCGGGTAACAGCGGCGGACCGCTTTTAGATGGAAAGGGCAATGTTATCGGGCTGATAAGCGGTAAACGCAGTTTAATGGAAGGTGAAGCATTTGCTGTGAAATCACAATTTTTATTAAAAGCAATAAAAAACATCCCTGCTGATTCATTGACGCAGAAAATATCCTTCAACAGCAAAAGCTCATTGACTGGGTTGAACCGCGTTCAGCAGATCAAAAAGATGCAGAACTATGTATACCTGGTTAAGGTTTATAATTAATTATCCTTTAACCTCCGGAAATGGGGAATTAAAAAACTAAGCTTCTGTAAAAAGGCTTTTTTTTGTTTTAGATAGAAAGGTTCTGCCGAACTTGTTTCGGCATCCCATAGGCTGATCAGAAGAAATTTGAAAATGAATATGGTTACCGTAAAAGAGATTCTTTAGAATTTTCCTACGAGATTGCCGCGTCGCCGCGCTCCTCGCAATAACAAGTTGGTGTTTTATCCCAAACGATTCTTGGTTCTTGGCTCTAAAATCACCTATCCACCTCTCCCAGCACTATATCAATAGAACCAAGGATAGCAATCAGGTCGGCGATCATTACACCCTTAGACAGCTCAGATATTACCGATAAATTATTAAAACTCGGCCCGCGGGATTTCACACGCTGTGGTATTTCAGTTTTCCCATCGGCTACAAAATAGAACCCCAGCTCTCCGCGCGGGCTCTCTGCGCGCATGTAATACTCCTGCGCTTTGGGTATGATCTTGCGGGGAAGTTTTGCGCGGGGATCGAAATCCGGTGTGCGTTTCAAATCCGTAAGCAAACGGTTACTACACTGCTCGATCATCTTAAGCGACTCGGTGATCTCATCTACGCGAACTTTATAGCGGTCCCAGCAGTCACCAACAGATCCCATTTCACCTTTACCTACAGGGATGTCAAATTCCAACTCGGGGTAGGCGGAATAGTTATCTATCCTGCGCAAATCCCATTTCACTCCGCTACCACGCAAAACAGGGCCGCTGCAGCCATAATTAATGGCAACATCAATTGGCAGCACGCCAACGTTTGCCGTGCGGCTAATGAATATCTGATTATCCGTGAGCAACTGGTTAAGTTCTTTTAGCTTCGGTTTAAAGTAGGTTACAAACTCCAGGCACCGTTCTTCAAAACCTACCGGCAAATCGTAAAATAACCCGCCAATCCATATATAATTGTACAGCAGCCTTGAGCCCGATGCCCATTCCAGCATACTTGTAATATGTTCCCGGTCGCGGAAACACCAAAGGAACGGTGTAAAAGCGCCAATGTCTATTCCATAAGTCCCTAAAGCTATAAGATGTGAACTGATGCGGTTCAACTCGCAAACCAAAACGCGGATATATTCCACCCGTTTGGGGATGTCATTGTCTATACCCAGCATACGCTCTACCCCCATCACCCAGGCATGGCTGTTGTTCATGGAAGCCAGGTAATCCATTCGGTCTGTAAACGGAATGGTTTGCTGATAAGTTAAGGACTCGGCATGCTTTTCAAAACAACGATGAAGGTAACCCATGTGAGGAATGGCTTCCTTTACTATTTCACCGTCCGTTATCAATTCCAGCCGCAAAACGCCATGAGTTGACGGATGCTGTGGCCCCATATTGAGCACCATATCCTCTGTCGCGGCAGCGGCAATTTTATCTTGGTATGCTTTTAATGCGTTGTTTTGCACTTTCCAATTTTTATTGTCATTCAGAGCGTAGCGAAGAATCTTATTCAGTATTGCATTCACACATAAGATGCTTCGACAGGGTCAGCATGACATGGTGGATTAAATTCGAAATTGAACATTCGAAATCCAAATTTAATCGATCTTTATCCCTTTGTAATACTCTGCATTTTTATAATCCTTTCGTAACGGAAAACCTTCCCAATCATCAGGCAACAATATTCGTCTCAAATCGGGGTGGCCTTCAAAGTAAATCCCTACCAGATCATAGGCCTCTCGCTCATGCCAATCGGCAGTACGGTAAACTTCATTGACGCTTAAAAACACCGGCAGATTTTCAAAGCTGCGGTCGGTGTGATCCTTCATTACTTTTAAAGTCAATTGCGTTTGATATGGAATTGACGTTAGATTATAAACCACACTAAATTTGCCTATCTCTGGGCCATGATCGATCCCGCTTAAACACGCTAAAAAATCAAAATAGGTCAATGGGTTATCGCGTAGTTCGCGCATCACATCAACTATCTTATCCGGCTGAATGGTCAAAACAGATTGCAAGCCTGGCGTTTCCTCCGCAATTACCACCCCTTCACCTACCTTGGCAATCAATAAAGCCTTGATCTCGTCGACTGTCATGGGGCAAGCCTTACAATCTTCCAGTTATTTTTGTCTGCTTTCTTGAAAACTATCCTGTCATGCAGGCGGCTGCGGCGGCCTTGCCAAAACTCAAACATGGTTGGTTTCAAAATGTAGCCACCCCAGTGAGCTGGTTTTGGCACTTCCTTACCTTCGTACTCAGCGGTTAGCTGATCCATCCTTTTCTCCAATAAGTCGCGTCCATCGATTTCCTGGCTCTGCGGCGAAACCACAGCACCCAATTGGCTTTTAACCGGCCTGGAGTGAAAATATTCTTCCGATTGCTGCTTACTTAATTTCTCGATGGTCCCCTCAATACGTATCTGCCTCTCCAGTGGTCCCCACCAAAAAGTGATAGCTGCCAAAGGATTTTTTGCCAACTCGCGGCCCTTACGGCTCAGGTAGTTGGTATAAAACATAAAGCCATTCTTGTTGTAGCCCTTAAGCAAAACAATACGAGCCGAAGGCCGGCCATCTGATGTTGCTGTAGCTAAGGTCATGGCATTTGGCTCGTACATTTCGGCCGCCATAGCGTTGTTAAACCAGCTGTCGAACTGGATAAACGGATCTGATTTAACGTCTTGTTCAGACAGGGTAGCTGTCTTATAATCTTGCCGCAGGTTTTCTATATCTTTTTGCTCCATCAAAGCAAATCTACAAATACCGTTGAGTAATAGCTTATGTTGAGTTAATACTTTACCGTTATCAGAACATAAATTTGTGCTTAACGTTATAAATAAAACGCTAATAATATGCTTAGTAATGTGGTGGCTGCGCCCGGCCGTTTATTGATTTCAGAACCATTTATGATGGACCCCAACTTTAAACGCTCGGTTGTATTATTGACTGAGCATACCGAGGATGGATCTGTAGGGTTTGTGCTTAACCAGCAAAGCGTGTATTTATTAAGCGATGTGTTGCCTAACGTTTCTTATTCTGACCTGCCTGTTTTTATTGGCGGACCGGTTGGCACAGATACGCTGCACTTTATACATTGTGTGCCGGAAAAGATAAGTGGTGGTATAGAAATAGCAACGGGTATATTTTGGGGCGGCGATTTTGAACATGTAAAAGATCTGGTGAGCACCTACCAGGTAACCGAAGATGAGATCAAGTTTTTTGCGGGTTATTCCGGTTGGAGCGGCGGGCAACTGGAATACGAGATTAATGAAAATGCCTGGATAGTTGCCAGCAAATTTGATACAGACACCTTGTTTAAAAGTGATGACCAGGAACTATGGAAGGAAGTGATCATTAGCCTTGGGCAGCGCTACGCGCACATTGTAAACTTCCCTGAAAACCCGATGTTAAACTAATAGCTGCCCCAAATGCTTTTCTGAGGAGACGGAACTATTTACAGAATGGCTAATACTTGCTTGGATACCCAATATCTTTCATCTCTTTTGCAGATTCTTCAACCTTTGATTTCAAATCTTCCTTATAGATCTTCAAATTCTGAGTTACGGCTTCGTCTGCTATGGCAATGATCTGCGCGGCCAATATACCTGCGTTTTTAGCAGCGTTTAATGCCACGGTAGCTACAGGAATTCCGTTAGGCATTTGCAGGATAGACAGCACAGAGTCCCAGCCGTCAATGGAATTACTCGACTTTACAGGCACACCAATTACAGGCAAATGGGTTAATGATGCAACCATACCCGGCAGGTGGGCTGCGCCGCCTGCGCCGGCGATTATCACTTTTAGGCCCCGGCTTTCGGCTGTGCGGGCATAGTCAAACATACGGTCGGGAGTGCGGTGCGCAGATACAACTGTTATTTCGTGATTTACGCCAAGGTCTTTTAAGATGTCGGCTGCATCCTGCATAATGTTCAGGTCGCTTTTGCTGCCCATTATAATTCCAACTTTTGCTTCGCTCATTTTGGTGTATTTAAGGTGTAGCCTGCAAGCATCCGGCTTCTGTCCATCGGCTTCGCGTTGGCTAAATTAATAATTAAGGCCGTAAGTTTTTGCTGGTCTACATTGCTCACACTGCCCAAACTAATGTTTATCTCCTGGAAGCCCATAGCCTCATTTACCTTTTTCATGCGGGGGCTGCCTTTTATCAGGTCCTTATATTCTTCTTTTATGATGAGGCAAACAAAAGGCTGTTTATGTATTGTGATCCAGTAAGCATGGTCAATGGTGTTCCAGTTCACAAAATCGTTATAGGCAGTACGGTCGAAAATGCCCGTTTCATTAATGATGATCTGCGGACGGCGGTCAAACAGGTTAAACAACGCGAACGGATATCCCAACCCGAAAAAACAAATGCAAAACCAATTAATCCAGGGAATGTCATTATACCGATTAGTGATTATCATCCAAGCGGATGGGATTACAAACACCGAGACTAACAGCATCAATCTTATTGCTTTCCATCTTGATTTATAAATAATGATCTCGTCCAATGGCGCTCACTTAACTCACCACCTTCAAAATATCCTGCACGTAACGCGCTTTTTCAATAGCTTTTGCACGGTCCGCGTCGACAACGGTTATATGTCCCATTTTACGAAAGGGTTTAGTAAGCGCTTTGCCATACAGGTGTATGTAAACACCTTCCCGTTTTAACGCTTTTTCGATGCCCTGGTACACAGCGGGGCCTTCGTGTCCGGCTTCGCCAAGCAAGTTAATCATTACGGCATTGTTCAGGCAGTCAGTGTCGCCCAAGGGCTGATTAAAAATTGCCCGCAAATGCTGCTCGAATTGCGAAACCACATTACCCTCTATAGTTTGGTGCCCGCTATTATGCGGACGCGGAGCCAGTTCGTTAACCAATATCCTGCCATGTTTATCTAAAAACATTTCCACTGCCAGTAAACCCACAATTTTAAGTTTGCCTGCAATATCTTTTGCAATTTCTTCAGCCTGCTGATGCAGTTCAAATGGCAGTGTCGACGGCGATATCAGAAATTCTACCAAATTAGCTTCCGGGTTAAATTCCATCTCTACCATCGGGAAAGCCTTTATCTCGCCATCATCGTTGCGTGCGACTATAACTGCTATCTCTTTCTCAAAATCAATCCACTCTTCAATGATGCTCGGATGTGTAAAGGCTTTGTCAAGGTAAGTCTCATCTATCACCTTATAAACGCCTTTACCATCATATCCGTCCCGGCGAAGCTTTTGAATATATGGGAACTTAATATGCGCGTGCTTCAAATCGGCAACATTAGTTATTGATTGAAACTCTGCCGTTGGGATGTCGTTTTCCTTGAAGAATTGCTTTTGCAGGCCTTTATCCTGTATCAGGCGAATGACACGCGGTTGCGGATAAACTGTTACCCCCTCACGTTCCAATTTCTCAAGCGCGTCTACATTTACCTTTTCAATTTCAATGGTGATGAGGTCGACAGTTTTGCCGAATTTATAAACGGTATCAAAATCCTGCAAAGACCCCACGGTAAACTCGTCGCATAGTTTGCGGCAGGGAGCTTCCCTGTCCGGGTCAAGCACCTTTACGGTTACATTGTAGTTTATCGCTTGCTGTATAAGCATCCGGCCCAGCTGACCGCCGCCTAATATGCCCAATTTAAGATCGCCGTAAAATGCTTTCATGATATCTTATTGCAAGTTTAGGGCAAAAGATTGAAATAGCCTAAGCCCTCAGAAACAAAAAGCCCCGGCATGTTTCCAAACCGGGGCTATAAATACATTTATTGACCGATCACGGCCAAACACCAAGGTTTTGGTATGATATCGCGATCTTGTTTATAGAACCTACCAAAGCGGCAGTACGCATAGTATCTATCTTAGAATTGCCTTTGTAAATACTGCGGATCTCGTGGTAAGAGCGGATCATGGTATCTTCTAAGCCAGAGTTAACCAGTTCTAATTCGGTAGCGCCTTTCACAATGGCATTGCGTTGTACATCTGTTAATGCCACACCAGTAATACCTTCTACCATGTTTACCAAATTTTTGTTGGCATTTTCTTCGAAGCGGCGGTTCATACGCCCAAACGCTACGTGCGAAAGGTTCTTTAACCATTCGAAATAAGAAACGGTAACACCGCCGGCATTGGCGTACATATCAGGGATGATGATACCACCGTTTTTATAGAATATCGCTTCAGCTTCGGGACTGGTTGGTCCGTTAGCACCCTCTGCAATTATTTTGGTTTGCAAACGGCCAACGTTCTCAACCGTAATTTGATTTTCCAAAGCAGCAGGCACCAAAATATCGCATGGCTGCTCCAAACCTTCGCCTGAATTTTTGAATTCTTTGGCACCAGGATAACCTAAGATAGAGCCGGTTTCTTTACGGTGCTGGAAAACGGCGTCAACATCAAGTCCGTTTTCATTGTAGATGGCGCCTTCGTATTCGCAAAGGCCAACAATGGTAGCACCATATTCTGCCAAAAATTTAGCAGAATAAAAGCCTACATTACCAAGGCCCTGCACAATCACACGTTTGCCATTGATACCGGCAGTTAAACCGATGGCTTGCATATCTTCTGCAACACTTACACACTCGCGCACGGCCATTGCCACGCCCCGGCCGGTAGCCTCTCGGCGGCCCGCAATACCGTGCAATGAAAGTGGTTTACCGGTTACTGCACCTAGTGAATCCAGCTGACCAGGGTTCATTGTTGAATAAGTATCTGCAATCCAGCCCATTTCGCGCTCGCCTGATCCATAATCAGGGGCCGGAACGTCTGTACTTGGGCCAATAAAGTTTTTCTTGATCAATTCCACCGTATAGCGGCGGGTTATGTTCTCTAACTCTTGTACTGTATAATTCTTGGGGTTGATCTTGATACCACCTTTAGCGCCGCCAAATGGAACGTTTACGATAGCACATTTATAAGTCATCAAGGCGGCAAGCGCCATTACTTCGTCCTCGTTAACCATATCGCTGTAGCGGATACCGCCTTTAGTTGGCGACTGGTGGTGCGAGTGTTCTACCCTCCAGGCGTCTATCACCTCGAAACCATTGCCTTTACGTATAGGAAAACGGAAACGATAAACGCTGTTACATGATTTTATCTGGTCTAACAGGCCGGCATCATGCTGGGTAAACTGTGCTGCATAGTCGAAGTTTTTGCACACATCTCCAAAAAAATGCGTGTCTCCGTATACAACATTAAGATTTGTAGCCATAATTAAAATATTAAGTAAATAATTGGTTCTGTTTAAGCGGATCTAACCGCGTTTTTCAAGTTTTTTTAAGCGGCTGTCCATCATGAATAAGTAAATGGCAAGCCCTACAAATACAATCGCGATAGTGCCAACAACCACGTATATGTAACCGTTGCTGCGCATAGTATCGGCCATTTCTACCTGTTGCTGCGCAAAAACGGGCATGTACGCTGCAAGCAAAATGATAAGGGTGAATAATTTCTTCATTTAGTCGATGTTGTTTTTTTTGTATTCAATTGCGCTCATGCGGTATCGCAAAGTTGCTACCCATACTGCTAAAAGGCTCCATCCTATAAATGCCGGATAAAGTACAATACGCATACGGTTGTCTAAGTCAAGCTTGCCAAATGCAGGGTTACCGCCATTACCGGGGTGCAAAGAATCCGTCATGCGGGGCAATACCATAATAAGTACTATCATTACCGGGAAGGCAAAAATGTTGTATACTGCCGATATCTTGGCGCGCTTTTGCTCTTCATCAATAGAATTTCTAAGCACCAGGTAAGCACAGTACAGTAAGAAAGCAATGGCCGCGCTGTTTTGTTTAGGGTCATTGCTCCAAAATTCGCCCCAGGTATACTTGGCCCAAAGCATGCCGGTAACCAACCCAATAATAAAAAAGAATATGCCCGTATTCGCGCATTCAACAGCGATAAGATCATACTCCGGCTTTTGAGTTGAAAGATATTTAATGCTGTAAATAACCGAGATGGTGAACACCGTGAACATGGCCATCCACATGGGCACATGAAAGTAAACATTGCGAATGGTCTCGTGCATTATAGGCAGCCTTGGTACGCCCAACAGCAAACCCGCGAAGAGGGTATAAAAAATGATCAGTACGGTAAGTACTTTCCACCAGGTTTGGTATATAAACTTCATGCTGTTTAAAACCCTGCAAAGTTAAGCAAATAACCAATTTTTACTATGCATGCATAAAAATTTAACAGGGTTACAATGCTTGCCAATTTACACTAAGGATATAGTATTTAAAGACGGTTTTAGTTTAAGAAGTAGTTACCTATTGGAATTTGAAAAGGTTGATTCGTGAAATAGTTTTGATGTTTAGTAAATACGTTTCTTAAATTTTCAGTGTAAAGTTTAAGAGTAACTGCTTGTGATAATTAAAATCTGCAACATTAGCATTCTTGTGGAATAGATTTCCAGGGTAGTATTCTAGGTGCGCTGTCATGTAAATTGGGCGTTACTAAAACAATGTTGTGGCCGTGATTTACGCTCATACTGCACAACGCCTTAGCCACAGGCTGGTATCCGCTTCAATCGCTAACTCAACTCTCGTAAACCCTGATCCGCATAGTCATCGGGAGGGGTCGGGCCATACGCTGTATCTGCTGCTCATGATGCCGCTCCTGTCCGTAACGCTGTTCGCCCGCCAAAGATTGCACTACATTATTTTGTTACTAATTCTTCACCCCTTCAGGCAAATAATCAACCGGTAGCAATTGCGCCACTTTAGAAAGCGACCAGTTGCCTTCATACAAAGTATTACCCGGCGATACCACCACGCCGTTGTCGTCAAACAAAACATAGTCATTGTATAAGGTAATGATGCTGGTCTCAAAGTTTTCCATATCCAGCGGGCGGTAAAGGTCCTTAAAGTCAAAGGTCTCTTTCTTTTTTGTGTAAACTACATATAAACAGCCCGGGAAAGCCATGGCGTATATACCCGGCATTTGCGTTGGGTGTAAAACATTGTCAACTTTTAGCGGCTGTCTGATGAGGTGTTCATCATATTTGGGCAGCTCTTCTAACTTTGCCCAAAACATCACCGAGTCGCGGTTGCCGGCAGCTTTAAATTTATCCAGTTTTTGCTGTATCAATTCTTCCGATGGTCGCTGTAAGTTCGGCTTTCGCTGCAATATGCGTATCACAAAACCGTCCTTATCCATCGTGTTATGAATAAGCGATCGATAAAACTGCATGGCGGAGCCGTAATAGATCTCTTCGCGGCGGGCAGCCCATTTGGCCTTTTGCGCTGCTGTTCCCGGTAGTTCCTGATAAAGCACTTTACCTGTCCAGGAGATAATATGGTTCAGGTTGTCGCTTTTAAATTCCTTTAGTAATATCCTTAGCTTGTAACCAATGGCGTAATTATCGATATCTAAAAAGTCATAAGAGTAGCCTTCCAGGTATTTTTTGGTTTTATGGTTAAGCAGGTTAAGGTCTTTAGGGTTGATGATCTTACACAGCTTTCCATCCGGCGTATCGCCGATAAAATCTTTTAAAAACTGTTCATAATTGCGTTTCCAGCTGCCGCCGCTGGTGATCATCACCTCGCGCAATTGCGTAACTTTAGGTACAACCTCGGCTTTTATGGTAATCGGGTTTTTGCCTACTACAATCGTTTGCAGATAGTCTTCGTAGCCTAACGAAGTCACTACCAATTCATACTGTCCGGGTTTTACGTTGTAGAGCGCGAATGTACCGTCGGCAGCGGTTGATGTTCCAAAGGTGGCGTTGCTTAGAAACACACTCGCATGGCTCAACGGTTCGCCGGTGCTTTTAATAGTCACCTTGCCGGTAATGGTGCCGGCTTGTGCCAATACTTTCATAGAAAAAAGAAGGCAGGCAATAAGGGTACAGAAATAGCGCATTTACTTAACTGCCGTAATTTTAAGCGGATTTAATGAAGTGTTGATGAACCAAATTTAGCAGAAAAATTAATCCTGCCACAGGTAAGGGAATAATATCAGCGAGGCCGCTACCACCATTACGTTAACCGCACACAAAATGCCGATGTTGGCGTAGCCGAAACTACGCTCGAGCCCATCCATGGCAATCTTGCTGGTTTTAATCAGTAATAAAATAACCGGGATGATGATAGGAAAGCTTAGTACAGCCATCAGTGTTCCGCCATTTCCTGCCTTAGCGGCAACCGCGGCTATCATCGTAAATACCGTTGCAAAACTGATGCTGCCTAACAGAACGACGATAAAATAATAGAGCCCATCGCCTACCGTGTTCACAAAAAATAACGAGTAAACCAACAAAGTTAGCACGCTTAATAATGTCATTAACAACACATTATAAATGATTTTGGCCAGAATTATGGCTTGCGGACTTGCTATTGAATAGTAATACAACATGCGGCTTTTACCTTCCTGCAAAAAGCTTTTGGCAATGGCATTAACCGCGGCGAAAAGCATGATGATCCAAAAAAGCACATTCCATACTAGGGGATATCCCGTGCTGCTAGTGAAGCCCGCGCTAAGATTAAACGAGATATAGCAAACGAACACTGTTGAAACGATATAGAGCAGCACACCATTAAAAGCGTACTTGGAGCGCCACTCTAACAAGATCTCTTTTTTAAGTAAAAACAGCGTATGCCTAAGCGTTTGCATTACGCAAAGGTAGTTTAAAAGTGGCTAAACTACGGAAGGGCTTAAAACCGAAACTTTGAGATATTTACTTACCTATCAACTTGCCGATCATACCATGCAATTCGTGCGGCTGGAACGGTTTTACTAATACATCATTCATGCCGCTGGCGAGCGCCTCAGCCTTTTCATGGTCAAAACTTGCTGCTGAAAGTGAAATGATGGGCACGGCTTTGCGGCCGTCATGCGCTATCTGGCGTATGCGTTTAGCAGCTTCATAACCGTCCATCTCAGGCATGTGGGTGTCCATCAAGATCACGTCAAAGTCGTTATTGGTAGCAGCTTCTACAGCTTTAACGCCCGTATCGACAATCTCCATATTGATATTCCAGCCTTTTAACAGTTTGGTCATCATAAATTGATTAACCATGTTATCCTCGGCCACAAGTACCTTCGCGTTGTCAAATGGCGGCAGGTCTTTAGCCTTAAGTTTCGCGTCTGCCGGTTGGTTAATGTTCTCCACTATATCGTACCAGTTGGTAAATGTAAATTTGCTTCCCTTGCCGGGTGTGCTGCTTACAGATAAATCGCCGCCCATTAGTTCAGCTAGTTTTTTTACGATGGCCAGCCCTAAACCTGTGCCGCCGTACTTTGCAGCTGTGTCATCATCTGCCTGTTCAAAAGCGTCAAAGATCCGTTGCAGTTTCTCGTCAGAGATACCTATACCGGTATCTACAACGTTCAGTTCTATTTTAATCCGTTTCTTTTCAGTATCAAGAATCTTGCCATCTATACTTACATAACCCACATTGGTAAACTTAATGGCGTTGCTTACCAGGTTCATCAATATTTGGTTAAGCCGCAGCGAATCAACCATAACATACTGCGGCATCGCAGCCGGCATGTCAAGTATCAGCTCGATATCTTGCTCATCGGCTTTGTACTTTAAAAGGTCATAAACAGATTGGGCGACATCACGGATGTTGTTTGGTGCAGGAGATATGTTAAACTTGCCGGCCTCTATCTTTGAAATATCCAATACATCATTAATTACCCCCAACAAAGATTTAGCGGTGGTATTAAGCAGGGATATTACGTTCTTCTGCTGATCGTCTAATTGGGTTTTGGTCAGCATATCGGTTAAGCCGATTATACCGTTCACAGGCGTGCGCAGTTCATGGCTCATGTTAGCCAAAAAATTCTCTTTAACCTTTTTGCCATACTCTGCCGCTTCCTTTGAGTTGATCAGTTCGGCCTGATAATTCTTTTGATTGGTAATATCGCTAATATTAACAAATAAGGTACTGCTGCGGTAACTAACCCGGCATTCTACCCAAATGGTATGACCATCAACATGCTGAAATTTGCACTCGAAAGCGCTAAAGGCGCTGTGATCTTTAACCGCTTGCTTTAGGTGGTCTGCGAACGATACCTGTTCTTCCACAGGAGCGATTGTGGTTAAATTTTTACCAATTAACGATGCCGGGGTGTAGCCCGTGATTTTCTCTACCGCCCTGTTGATAGTTACGACTTCTAAAGAGTCGGCATTTAGTGTGCAAATGATATCGGCGGAGTTCTTGACGACAATAGCATAGTTCTGCAGTTCTTCGTTTTTCTGCTTCAACTCCCTGCGGCTTTTTGACAATTGGATAAATGAATCTACTTTGGCAGCGGTTACGTAAGGGTCCAGCGGTTTAAACAAATAGTCGATCGCTCCCGCGCCGAGGCCTCTCACCGCGTATTTGGTTTCTTTAGATATCGCGGTTACAAAAAGCACCATGATATCGCGTGTACGCGGATTTGATTTAAGCATCTCTACCAGTTCAAAGCCATCCATTTCGGGCATTTGAACGTCTACAAGCGCAATGGATATATGATTGTCCCAGGCTATTTTTAGCGCCTCATTGGGAGATGTGGTTGTAAATAAATGGATATCATCGCGTTGCAACAATGCTTCGAGGGCGATAATATTCTCCAAGCGATCGTCAACGATCAAGATATTGATAGCGTTCATGCAAGTCTAAGTAGATAAGGACAGTGTCAGAAACAGCACGCCACACAAAAAGCGCACAAATTCTTTCCGTAAAAAATCATGGATATTTACGTGATGTCTTTTTAGATAGTTTTCAAAAGTGAAAAAAATATTCCCAATAAGAGTAATCAGATTTCAATCTTTTGGTAAATATTCTCCTTTTGATTGACGGTTTTAAACTTCTTACGGAAGCTTTCTGAACGGATAGCCTCCTTGTTTCCAAGGCATAAAAAACCGAACGGGCAGAGGCTGCGGTAAAAAAGATCGAGGATTTTTTCCTGCAAGTCGGGCTCAAAATAAATGAAGACGTTACGACAGCTAATGAGCTGGAATTCGTTAAATATCTGATCTGAAATTAAGTTATGCAGCGAAAACAATGTTTGCTGTTTTAACTCGCTGTGAATGCTTGCCGCATCATACATCAATGTAAAGTGGTCTGTGATGGTTCCGGGTAAACCTGTGAGGTTGTAGTTTTCGGCGAACTCCTTTACCCTGCGTAATGTATAGATACCTTTACGTGCAGTTTTTAACACGTCGGAATTAATGTCTGTCCCGTAGATAAAAGATTTCTCTTTTAGGCCAAGCTCCTTCAACAAGATTGCCAAAGAATAAACTTCCTCGCCGGTAGAGCAGCCTGCACTCCAGATTTTAATGTGTTGATACGACGACAGGTACGGCAGCACAGTATCCTTTAAAGCACGATAAAAATTCGGGTCGCGGAACATCTCTGTAACGTTTACCGTAATCTCTATCAAAAATTCTTGAAAAAACTGCTCGTCATTAACCAGCGAATATTTCAGGTCTGCAAACTCCAGCTTTTTAAGCTGCATGATACGCACGATCCTACGCTTAAAAGACGCTTTAGAATATTGCGAAAAATCAAACCCGTGAATTTCTTTTATGATATTTACAAGGTCTGCTATTTGCTGTGGTGTAATGTTATCGTAAACCGGGGCAGCCATCTCTTAACTCACAATCCACAACTGCATCAGCGAAATTAGCCTGTCAATATCAACAGGTTTGGTTATATAGTCATTTGCCCCGGCTGCTATACATTTGTCGCGGTCGTCTTTCATGGCTTTTGCTGTAAGCGCAATCACCGGCAGTTTAGACCACTTAATGTTTTTTCTTATCTCGCGTGTAGCTTCGTAACCATCCATTTTCGGCATCATAATGTCCATCAGTACAATGTCTATGCCATCAATCTCATCCAGTTTTTGTAAAGCCTCTTCCCCATCATTGGCGATCTCAACAACCAGGTCGTAGGTCTGCAAGGCACTGCTCAACGCAAATATGTTGCGCATGTCATCATCCACCAACAATACTTTTTTGCCTTTGAGGGATTCTTTGCTTAAGCCGCCGCCCTTTTTAACCATCGGGTTGGCAACAGGTGCAACCGGCGATGCCGAGTTTAATTTGTGCAAGAACAGGTTTACTTCATCAATCAATCTGTCCGAAGATTTATTGGTTTTTACCACCATCGCGTTGGCGTATTGCATCAGCCTGCTCACCGAGTTTTTATCTAACTCCATAGCCGTGTTAACGATGATCGGTAATGATGCGAACTTGTCAACCGCTTTGATCTTGTCTAAAAGATCGAGGCCCGAAATATCCGGCAGGTTTAAATCAAGTATTACGCACTGGTACTCGTCTTGCTGTAACATCTCAAACGCGCTTTCGCCATCAAAGGCTTGCTGTACAGTAATCCCTTGTTTCTGCATCAGCTCTTTCAGCGCATCACTTTGTGCCTGGTGGTCTTCAACTAACAATATCTGCTTTATCTGGCTGCCGCTTTGTTTAATGATATCGCCAAATAACTTGTCGATCGCCTCTGCCTTTATAGGCTTTTTCATGAAGCTGATGGCGCCTTCGCTTTTTACTTTCTTCTCAGCAGCTTCACCGGCCGACATCAGGTGCACCGGGATATCCTTCAAATCAGAAACCTGTTTCAACTCCTTCAAAATCTGCCAGCCATCTTTACCCGGCAGCATGATGTCAAGAATTACCGCATCGGGCATATTATCAGCAATAATTTGAACCGCGTTAGTACCTTCATTAACCAATATGGCATTGTAGCCATGATCCTTAGCGTAATTCTCTAATATATCAGCAAAGTTTTTATCGTCCTCAACGATCACTACCGTTGGCGGGCGGTTGGGATCGATATTTTGCGGCCTTGCCAAAACAGGCATTTGTACCTCGGCAGGTTCAAAGCTTTCTACCGTTGGCACTGTTTCTTCTTGTTTTGCTACCTGTTCTGCGGCCGTTACCGGAATAGTAAGTATAAACTCGCTGCCTTTGCCCGGCTCGCTGATGAGCGACAGATTTCCGCCCAGGAGGTTCGCTAATTCCCGGCTGATGGATAATCCTAAACCTGTGCCGCCGTATTTACGGCTGGTTGAGCCGTCTGCTTGCTGAAAGGCTTCGAAAATGAGCTTCTGCTTATCGGCAGGGATACCAATACCCGAATCTTTTACACTGAAGCTGATGGTGCCCGGTGTTTTACCTGCAGATGCAGTAACTGATATTTGGCCTTCTTCGGGCGTAAACTTAAACGCGTTTGATAACAGGTTTTTAATTACCTGTTCTACACGCACTTTATCTACAAGAATATGGCTTGGTGCGGTGGTAATCTTTTTGCTGAAGTTGATGCGCTTGTTACTTGCGGTTTCGGCAAAAAGCATTTCCATATCGTCAACAATTTCCTCTACGGCAATGCGCTCATTCTGCAATTCAAATTTACCCGACTCGATCTTAGCCAGGTCAAGAATGTCATTGATCAGCGTCAACAAGTCATTACCCGCGTTGAAAATCACGCTTGCGTATTTGATCTGCTCTGTCGACAGGTTATCGGCTTTGTTGTCTTTAAGTATCCGCGCAAGCACCAAAATACTGTTTAACGGCGTACGCAACTCGTGACTCATATTGGCCAGGAACTCCGACTTGTAACGACCGGTAGTTTCCAGCTCCTCAACCTTTCGGCTGATGTCCAGGCGGGCTTCTTCTATTGCCTGGTTTTTTTCTTCCATCAAACTGGCTTTCTCTTCCAGTTCTGCATTAATTGTGCGCAGTTCCTCTTGTTGCACTTTAAGCTCCTCTTCTGATGCTTGCAGCATTTCAGTCTTGCTTAACAACTCCTCGTTGGTTACACGCATTTCCTCCTGCTGTGCCTCCAGTTCTTCGGCTTGCTGCTGGGTTTCCTCGAACAGGTTTTGCATTATGGTACGTGCCTGAGCGGTATGCAACGCCACGCCGATATCTTTTGCTACCAGCAAAACGTAGTCCCTTATAGAATCATTTAGCCCATTCTGGTAAGCCAATTCCATAACGCCCATCAGCTTTTTATCAAAGAAAACCGGGACGATAAATACCTCTGACAATTCCTGACTGATGATAGAAGTTTCCAACTCGAGTTTTTGGTTCAGGCTGCCTTTAATGGTTGCTGCCTTTTGATCTTTGGCAACCTGCCCTAACCAGCTTTCAGACAGTTTTATGTTTTTCTTGATCTTGCTTAAATCGTGGAAGGCGTAATATGAGCACAGTTCCAGTTCGTCCCTGTCTTCATTAAACAGGTAGAAAGTAGCGCTGATGGCTTTTGTGTAATTAGACACTTCTGCCAGCACGTTGTCTGCAAGTTCCTGCTCTTTTTGCTGCCCTTGCATTTTCTCATTCAGCAGGCCGGCACCTGTAAGCAGCCAATTCTTTGCTTCATTCTCGCCAAGAATTATTTCTAACTGGCCGTTAGCATCTTTTATCTCGGCCTCTATTTTCTTTTGCTGATCGAATGTTTTTTGGATGTAAAGGAACAGTACTATGATAATGACCAGGAAAATAGATGAGCCGCCAACAATGGTCATAATAGTGAAGGTGGCTGCTTCCTCTGTCCGGGTTTTACGGGCAGTAAGGATCTTGCTTTCCATCTCATCTATAGCCGCGATCAGCTTCCTGATATGGTCCATAGATTTTTTACCGTTTTGCATCAGCTTATTATCAACCAGGTATTGCAAGCCTTTTTCTTTACGGTCGGTAATATTGTCGCGAATGATATTGAGGCGTTCTGTAGCAGATTGTACCAGCGAGTCGATATTTTTACTGCTTACCTCATCGTTTTGCGACAACGTTTTAAGGCCGGCCAATACGGGAGCAATATTAGCTTCGCTGGTGTGGAAGGGTTCCAGGAATTCGCTTTCGCCTGTAGCGAAATACCCGCGCGCGCCCGTCTCTGCATCTATCAAATATTGCAGCACCTGGCGCGACGACTTTATGATCTGCTGGCTGTGGTTAACCTTTTCCTGGTCGCTTTGCAGCTGACGGATACTGGTGTAAGAGAAAATACCGACAACAAAAACAAGAATAATTGCGATCGCGAAGCCGGTAAGCACCTGCTGCCTGAAACTTAATTTTAGCATGGTTGAAGTAGAGTTTAATCAATACGTACAGGTGTTAAGCCCGCACATTTGTTTTCACAGTCAAGTATACGTAATTATTAAACGTAGAGTTGGGAGAAAGCGAAATTTGTAATTTTTAGACAGATGGCGGCGGCACCTTTTTATAAACAACTTGTTTGGTATCAACACGGCTGCCGATAATTGCCAGGAAACTGCCGCCGAACAACACTGACCAGCCCCACCTGAATTTTATGAGGTGCGATAATTTGGCCGAGATATTTTTGAATGGAATAAAGCTGAACGAGGTATGTACCTTAACAAGTGCGCCAACATATAATATGACTATCAGCAGAAATAATGTCCAGGCAATAGCCCTGCGCAGCTGCGGCTTAAATGAAGCGATACCTCCAACCGCGACAACAAATATCACAACGCCATAAGGTTTATTCACCGCATACAAATTCCAGTCGAAAAGGTAGAACGGCCTCAGCAGCGGGCAGTAAGTGCCAACTATAACCAGTACAAAACCAAGCAGTGCAAGTATGCGTCGCATGTGTTACTTACTTAACTCCATCTTTTCTGCAAAGTGTGCGCAATAGTCGCGCAGGTCTTCAACAATATTTTCCTCGCCGGTGGCGCGTAAAAAACTGTCGCCCATGGTCATTAGCGTTTCGTAAAAGAAACGTTTCATCTGGTCTACGGGCATGTCCTTTGTCCAAAGGTCAATGCGCAACGTATTCTTATAATTATCGTCCCACAAAGCCAGCATCATCGACTTTACGGGCAAGGCTTCCTTTTCCTTCGAGTCGGTCGACTCCCACATGATGGTTTCGGGAACATTATGGTCGTCAAGGTCTATAGTGAGTTTAATTTCAGCAGTTTTCATTCAGTGTTATTTAACCAGTAAAAAGATAATGGCCGTCAAAGTTATAAAGCTTAGTTCAACCCACCATACGTTTTTAAGTTCCTTAAAGTAATTGCGGAAAATTATATCCAGGAATGACACAACTACCGCAAACAGCAAAAATATCCAGCCAATGGCAGCTGACAGGTGGTTATATACACCGCTGCTTGCCACAGTTGCCCCGCCATAGATCCACACGTATACCGCAATGAATAGAAACGCGGCCGTACAAAAGTTTAGTGGTGTTAGTTTGAATTTCATTAGCCCCTCCCTATCCCTCCCCTAAAAGGGAGGGTTTGAATTTGTTGTGATCGTGACCTCTTTTTTGAAGCCCTCTCCTTTGGAGAGGGCTGGGTGAGGCCTATTTTCTTTTAGGTTTATAATACTTCTTCTTTGAAGCGTCTTTCAACTTTTTAATGTAAGCCTTTTTTGCATCGGCTCCCTCTTTGGTATTTTCCAGTTTCTTTTCGTGGAAAGCACCTTTAAAATCAGGGTTTTCTTTACGCTTCTGCATGTCTATCTCGCGGGCCTGTGCCTGGCGCTCGTCATAGCTAATGGCTTCAACAAAAACATCTTCGGGCATTTGCTTTACTTCGATGGTTTGCCTGATGAGCTTTTGAATCTTCTGCAGGTAGTAATTCTCGGCCGGGTTGCAAAAGGTTATAGCTTCGCCAAGATTAAGTGCCCTGCCCGTACGGCCAATGCGGTGCACGTAATCTTCTATCACCACCGGTACGTCAAAGTTGATCACGTGGCTCACATCGTTCACGTCTATACCGCGCGCAACCACATCGGTAGCCACCAATATCTTCACCTCATCATTTTTAAATGAGTTGATAGAGTTTATGCGTGTATTCTGCCCTTTGTTGGCATGCAGTACTTTTACCTGGGTATCGTCGTACTTGCGTACAAGAAATTTATAAACATCTTCTGCCGAAACACGGGTTTTACAAAAGATGATCATCTTTTTAATGTCTTCGGTGTTATCCAATATCCAGCGAAGCAGATTGATCTTTGTTTTTACACCCGGCACAACATATACCGACTGTGTTACCGTAGCCGCCGGCGTAGCCTGCGGCGTAACCTCGATCATTGTTGGGAATTCCAAAAAATTAGCAGACAGTTGCTGCACTTTATCAGACATAGTAGCCGAAAACAGCAGGTTCTGCCGCTTGCGCGGAACAACTTCTAAAATGCGGTTTATCTGCGGCATAAAGCCCATATCCATCATCTTGTCAGCTTCGTCAAGCACCAAAACCTGCAAAGGTTTAGTTTGGATATGACCTGCCAGATAAAGATCCAGGTAACGGCCCGGCGTAGCAACAATGATATCTACACCCTTGTTCAATTGCTCTATTTGCGTTTTGGGACCTAGCCCGCCATACAGGATAACAGTACGCAGATCGGTATATGCCGAGAAGGTTTTAACATTCTCCTCGATCTGGATTGCAAGTTCGCGGGTTGGGGCTATAACGAGCGCGCGGGCGTGCTCGCCTTGCGCATACTTTAGCCTCATGATCATGGGCAGCACGTAAGCAGCAGTTTTACCCGTGCCCGTCTGCGCTACCCCCATTACATCCTGACCGTTCAATATTGGCGGAATGGCTTTTTGCTGTATCGGCGTTGCCTCTGTATAACCGGCATCAGTAATGGCATTCAAAACCTGGCGGTTAAATTTAAAATCTTCGAAGGCTGCAGACATGGGCGCAAAGATACGAAATTCCTAACCCTGTCTTAAATTGTGTAATGAGATGGATCTAAACATCTATAAGATGTGTTTTTAAATTTTTGGTGTAGTATAAGAATGAGGTGTACCCAGATATGGAATTGTTAGACAAAGATACTTCCATAGAATGTTTGGGATTGCAACGAAAAGAGCCTGATGTTAATTATCAAGATTTTGGCGTTCCCCTGTCCCGACAGCTATCGGGACGGGTCGGGCTATCCGTTACAAGTCCTCGCTACGCTGTGGGCTTTTCACTGCTATTCCTAACGCAGCTTGGCTCGCTCCCTCTCCTTCGGAGAGGATTGGGGTGAGGCTTTTTCCTATATTTGCCTCATGCCTTCTATCCTCATCAAATCTGCCACTGTTGTTAACGAGAACAAAATTTTTGTAGCTGATATTCTGGTGAAGGACGGAGTGATAGCCAGAATCGATAGCAACATCGATTCTCATGCTGACAATGTTATTGATGCCGAAGGTTTGCACCTGCTGCCGGGCATGATTGACGATCAGGTGCATTTCCGCGAACCCGGGCTCACCTACAAAGGCGATATCTTTACAGAATCGCGCGCTGCGGTGGCAGGCGGCATTACATCTTTCATGGAGATGCCGAACACGGTCCCTAATACGCTCACGCAAGAATTACTTGAATACAAATATCAAATAGCCGCCAAAAATTCGCTGGCCAATTACTCATTTTATATGGGTGCTTCTAATAGTAACCTGGATGAAGTGCTGAAAACTGACAGCACCAAAGTGTGTGGTGTAAAGGTATTTATGGGATCATCGACAGGGAACATGCTGGTTGACAACCCCGTTACGCTGGAAGATCTTTTCAGCAGATCGCCAATGTTGATAGCTACCCATTGCGAAGATGAGGCGACCATTAAAGCCAATCTGGCCCATTATAAAGAGTTGTTAGGAGATAATATTCCGGTAAAATATCACCCCATTATTCGAAGTGAAGAGGCTTGCTATTTATCCTCATCCATGGCAGTCGACCTCGCCAAAAAACACAGAACAAGGCTGCATATTCTGCACATTTCTACGGAAAAAGAAACGCACTTGTTCGACAACAATATCCCGCTGGCAGAGAAACGCATCACTGCCGAAGCCTGTATCCATCACCTGTGGTTTAGCGATGCAGATTATGAAGCAAAGGGCAATTTCATTAAATGGAACCCCGCCGTTAAAACCGCGCACGACCGAGAAGGTATTTTAGCAGCGGTACTGGGCGGCCGTATAGACGTTATAGCGACAGATCATGCGCCGCACACCCTGGAAGAAAAACAGCAGCCCTATTTACAGGCACCATCCGGCGGACCGCTGGTGCAGCACGCACTGCCCGCTCTATTGGAAATGTACCACCAAGGCAAAATCACGCTCGAACAAATAACTCAAAAAACGGCCCACAGCGTTGCTGTTTGTTTTCAAATTGAGAAGCGTGGTTTTATAAGCGAAGGCTATTTTGCCGATTTGGTATTGGTCGACCTAAAGAAACCGCAGGCCGTAAATGAGGATAACATTCTTTACAAATGTAAATGGAGCCCGTTTGAAGGCGACACTTTCAAGTCGTCAATTACGCATACTATCGTTTCAGGTAACTTGGTTTATGAGAATGGCAAATTGATAGATGGGACTACCGGTTCGCGAATGACCTTTGCACGAAGATAGGTTATCGAATCTCGCGTTAGCGATTGAAATGGAAAGCCCACAGTCCCGATTAAAATCGGGACGAGGACTTGAAATGGAAAGCGCGGCCCCGATGAAATCGGGGAAACGCCCAAAAAAGTAGTATACAACAAATTACTTAACGCCTCCAAAATCCAAGACGGATTGAATTTTTCAAGTTTCATCTTATAAATCCTATCTTACGGCATGAACTTTAACCGCCGTAAATTCATAAAATTGACCGCAGCAGGCGCGTCGCTTGCTGCTTTGCCAAAAAATCTTTTAGCAAAACCGCTACCTACATCAGGCTATCCCATCGTGATATCAACGTGGGACTTCGGCGTGGCAGCCAATGCCGCGGCCTGGCAGGTATTGAAAAATAACGGCCAGGCTTTAGACGCCGTTGAGCAAGGCGCGCGCATCCCCGAAGCAGATTTGAATAACCACTCGGTTGGTAAGGCGGGCTACCCCGACCGCGACGGTCATGTCACACTTGATGCCTGCATTATGGACGACCAGGGCAACTGCGGTTCTGTTGCCGGAATGGAAGATATTGACCACCCGATATCCGTTGCCCGTTTGGTAATGGAGAAAACCCCGCATGTAATGCTTGTTGGCGATGGCGCTCGGCAATTTGCGATTGAGAATGGTTTTAAGGCACAAAAACTGCTCACACCCGAGTCTGACAGGGCCTGGCACGAGTGGTTGAAGACGGCTAAATACAAACCCGAGATCAATAGCGAGAACAACTATAAACCCGGAAACAAGTATAACCATGATACCATTGGCATGCTGGCGTTGGACGCGAAAGGCAATATTTCCGGCGCATGCACAACCAGCGGCATGGCTTGGAAAATACATGGCCGGGTAGGCGACAGTCCCATAATTGGCGCAGGGCTATATGTAGACAATGAAGTTGGCGGTGCCACCTCTACAGGCGTGGGCGAAGAAGTGATACGCAATGTGGGCAGCTTTCTGGTAGTCGAGTTGATGCGTCAGGGGCACTCGCCCCAGCAAGCTTGTGAGGAAGCCGTTAAGCGCATCATTAAAAAGAAACCGCAAACCGCTAAAGACATACAGGTAGGCTTTTTAGCCATAAACAAAAAGGGAGAATATGGTGCCTTTGCCATTCAGCAGGGATTTACATATGCAGTTTGTAATGCAGAAAAGCAGGATGCGGTGTACAAAGGCAAGAGCTATTATTAGGAAAAAAGAATCATATGGTCACTACGCCCGAACATGATGCAAAGATCGCCAGGATAACCTTTTCATCGGTATATCCTCATTACGTTTCAAAAGTTGAAACGAAAGGCCGTACAAAAGAAGAATTGCACGAAGTGATCTACTGGCTAACCGGGTTTGACGCTGAGAGACTGCAATCGCTTATCGACTCAAAAGCTACATTCCAAACCTTTTTCAGAGAGGCGACCCTTAACCCTAACGCCCGGCTTATTACAGGTACTATATGCGGATACCGGGTCGAAAACATTACAACGCCTTTGACGCAACAGGTAAGGTATTTGGATAAGTTGATAGATGAATTGGCTAAAGGCAAACTAATGAAAAAGATTTTGAGAAAGTGATATCTTATGCGGTTGCAGACTTAGGTGCTTAAGGTGTCATTCTGAGGTTCTCAAAGCATGACACCCTTAAAGTTAACGCAATTCCCACATTTGCCGGATTCGCTTTTTAAAAAACGTAAGATTAATTACTCTTTGCCGCCCTTGCCGCTTCTCTTACTAACTCGCCGTTTCTGCGGAAGATGGACATCAGGATACCGATAACCATAATTACCGTACCGCTCCAGAAGAAATTAATGAACGGAAAATTGATAGCCCGCATTACGATATATGGCTTTTTGCTTTCGGGCTGCTGGTAAACCATTATCTCCATTTTATTTTGCTCGGGGATGATCTTGGTAAAGCGCAATTTTAATCCGGCATCTTCAACCTTGCGGGCAAAGTCGAACACATTGCCATCTTTGATCATAAATACCGGCTCGGCGATATAGGTTTTGCCATGCGATATCACTTCAAGGTTGGCACCTACGGCAACATCTTTATCCTTAATAGGAATATCCTTTAGCCTGGTTTCGTGAACTATCTTTTTAAGGGTCATGTATCCTTCGCGGAAGCGGATGGTATCGCCAACAGCAACAGTATGTTTTATTGGCGCTTCGTAGTTTTTGTCGTCTTCTTCCTCGCTATGGCCGCCCTGTTCTTCGTCCAGATCGCCTTTTATCGGCGCCATGGTAACGTGAGTGTACAAATCGTTGAAAAGGTAATGCTTAGTATCCGGCGATGATACCAAACCCATTTTATTGTTAGCCTGCGAATTCGGTTTCAGCACAAATTCCTGGGTTACTTTTCCGTTGGCATCTAATTTCTTATAATCAACCTTAAAATAGTGGTTCGGTGCTACTACAGAATCGCCAACGTAAGTCAGGATGTAATCATTCATCTTAACCGGCTGGTTTTTATAGAGCATAATATTTTCCTTCGGATTTGACGTTTTTGCAAACTCGTCGCCAAAGCCAATGCCGCTGTTGTTCTGCGAAACTACTTTGCTGGTACCTGCCGCGATAAGCGCGCCAACCAATATCAACCCAAAACCAATGTGCGCAACTGCAGAGCCTGCCAGCTTTAGCTTACCACTGAACGCGTCGGCTAAAACCTTGGCATTGCCCATAATGGTGTAGACGGCGCCCATCATCACCAGCGTAAACACAAAATGCAGACGGTAAATACCGGTTACATAAGAGATCAAACCGCCTGCTATGACAGAAAATACCAGATAAATAATACTTCGTATAAGAAAGCGCGTGCTATCGGTCTTTTTATATTTCAGGAACTGGCTAAAGCCCATCAGCAGGGTTACCACTACCGCGAAAGCTGCCTGTATCACGTTATAATGTCTTACAGGTTCTGTCGGCGGGGCCAGTTTGGTACCGAACATCCAGTTCCAAAGCGGGATAGATGTTACCAGTATGAGATGGAAGCAAGCCAGCGCCAGGAATATGGCACCAACAAACATCCAGAACTCGCGCGAGTACGTCTCCTCGTCTTTTTTAGTGATAGGCAGCTCTTTCCACCGGGAGGCCGTAAGCCATATACTCAATCCCAAGAAGATCAGCACATCTATTATGAGGTGCCACTTCATGCCAAGGTCTGTAAAAGCGTGTACAGATGTTTCGCCCAAAATACCGCTGCGGGTCAGGAATGATGCATACAATACCAGTACGAAGCTGATCAATACCAAAAACAAAGCTGTAAAATATGAATGCCCTGTGTTCTTGAAAACTATGAGCACGTGCACGGCGCCTATTAGCGTTATCCAGGGTAGCATCGAAGCATTTTCTACCGGGTCCCAGGCCCAGAAGCCGCCAAAGTTAAGCGACTCATACGCCCAAAACGAACCCATGATAATGCCCGTGCCTAAGATCATCACTGCGAACAATGAATAAGTAATTGCAGGCTGTACCCACTCTTTATACCTGCGCTGCCATAAGCCGGCAATGCCATAGGCAAATGGTACTACCATTGAAGCAAACCCTAAGAACAATGTTGGCGGGTGGATCACCATCCAATAATTTTGCAACAAGGGATTAAGTCCATTGCCGTCTTTTATGTATGATAGGTAATCTGGGCGGCTGAATATCGGGCCCTCTATCGCTTCACGGAGCAGTATAAACGGCGAGCTGCCTATGCGTGTGCCAAATAGCTCGACACCGATAAGCGTAGACGCGATCATGGCTTGCGAAAGGGCTATCACTGTCATAACAGGTTTTTCCCAGCCCTTTGCTTTCCAGATAAGGATGTTGCCCAAAACGGCTTGCCAGAACGTCCACAGCCAGAAACTGCCCTCCTGCCCTTCCCAAAAGCAAGAGACGATGTAGTAAACCGGCAACTTGGTAGATGAGTGCGCCCAGGCGTAATGGTATTCAAAAAGATGGTTGTAAATAATGTAGAACAAACACGCGCCTATGCCAACGGTGCTTAATGTATTGATCCAATAACCCCAGCGACCGAATAGTTGCCATGACCTGCTGCTGTTATCTTTTTCGACAGTTGCGAAGTAAAAACTTACTGCAGAAAATAGTGCCGAACCGAATGCTAAGATGACAAAGAATTGCCCTAAATGACCGGGTAAAAGGTGCTCGCCCTTAAAAGCTGTATCCATTAATTATATGCTGGCTTGCTTAGCCTTGTGTTCTGTGATCTCTACCTTGTCTTGCGTGTATTTAGACGGGCATTTCATTAATATTTTCGAAGCGTGGAACTCAGCGCCTACCATTTGGCCGGTAAGGACGATCTGTTCAGACCGCTCAAAATCCTGCGGTTTGGTACCGCTGAAAACTATCTTGCATTCCTGACCTTTATTGTCGGTCATGTAAAAAGAAAAGTAGTTGGCATCTTTTGCCGCGTCATAGTGCAGTTCTTTAGTTTTTACCAGATGCCCTACCACCTGTAGAGGCGCTTCGGTCTTTTTAGCATCTGTAAAACTGCCGTAAGTGCTGGTGCTTGAGTATGTGCTGATGATCACGGCAATTGCCACGGCAATAACAATGATACCTATGATAGCGCTTTTTTTCATGGATTACCTCTTCTGTACGAATGGATTGACAAAAATACAAAACGGATGGCGAATAATCTTTATTACAAAGCGTATATCTTATTTAGAATTGGTATAAAATAGGATGCGGATTTACCCGCCTTGCTATTCCGTCAGCTGATGGACAGGTGTAACATGTGACAGTTTCTCTAGTAATACTGACTTATTGGTATTTGACAAGATTTTGTCAGCATGGTAATTGGTTGAATATCAATCAAGCATAATCATGTCAGTGTTTCAGATTTGCTGTTTTTTCCGGAAAAATGTAACATGGAGTGTTTCAGGTGTTACACTGGCAAGGCTATGTCAGCAGCTGTTTTACAGCCAGTTTACGCAGTTTTTCAAAAATCCTTCGCAAGCGGGGATACCGTAGTGTATCAAAACTTTTAGTGTTTATATATCGTTCAATCCATATGGTAAGAGTGTTATGGCGATCGCATTTGGTGTGGCTGGTTTTGGCAGCGTTGCTGATGGAAAATTCTTGCAGTAAGGTGTCGGGTCCGATGGCGATATTTAAAAAGCTGTCGCCGCATGACCAGTATGCGCAAAGGCTTAAAGATGCCGGGCTCGACAGATCGGCCATGGGTACAAAATGGCTGCAAAGCGCAGATGGTGCTTTTACTAATGTGCTTAATGTTACCTTGTCTTATAAAGAAGTAGGCTACTTTGATGCTGTTAAGGTCCCGGCCTCGGCGGTTAGGTTCGACGTCAAACGCGGACAAAAGATACGTGTAACGCTGACCCATAAACCGGTTAAAGGTTTTATGATCTTCGCCGACCTCTGGAAAGAGAATGCTGGCACTAATCCTAAACTTTTATCTTCTGCCGACACTACCACAGGCATCCTGGAACAATCTGTTAGTGAAACCGGGAAATATATACTACGCCTGCAGCCCGAATTGTTGAAGAGCGGCGAGTATACCCTTACCATCACTTCGCAGCCGTCGCTTGGGTTCCCTGTTTCGGCTGTTGGCAAGCCGCATATTGAAAGTTTTTGGGGGGCCGACCGTGACGCGGGCGAGCGGAGGCACGAAGGGATAGACATTTTTGCACCTAAAGGCACCCCGGCGATAGCTGCCGCGAATGGCACCATCACCAATGTAGGCGAAAATAAATTGGGCGGACTGGTGGTTTTTATGCGCCCCGATGACGCGGACTACAACCTCTATTATGCGCATCTGTCGAAGCAAATAGCGCAAACCGGGCAAGCCGTTAAACTTGGTGACACTTTAGGCCTGGTGGGCAATACTGGAAACGCCGCCGGCGGGCCGACACATCTACACTTTGGCATTTATACCGGCAGCGGGGCGATAGACCCGCTGGCATTTGTAGACCGAGAAGTAAAACAACCAAAGCCGGTTACAGCAAGTTTGGATTTGCTAAACGGCACGTTGCAAGTGAAGTCGAAAACAACAAAACTACACGTCGAACCAAATGATAAAGCGCTAAGCATTGCAACCTTTCCGCAGAATTCGGTACTCACAGCCGTAGCCGCAACAGACGGATGGTACAAAATTATCACGCCTGACGGGTACACAGGTTTTACACCCGCCGCTAATTTGCGGGCGGGCAACACCCTGCGTTCGACCACTGCAAAAAACGCTATTACTGTATTAGACGCGCCGGACACCGCCGCCGCAAGAAAGAAAACAATCTCTGTTGCTGATAAAATGGACGTTTTAGGATTTTACAAGGGTTATCAGCTTGTAAAGTCGGGCGATGTTGTGGGATGGGTGGAGATGAGGTAGACACGAAACATTGCATTACTGACCATAGGCATTGGCAGATTCCGCAACTATCACTATAGTCAATGCTTTTGCATTTTTGTATTGACCTCTCCCCAACCCTCTCCGAAGGAGAGGGAGCCATATTGGAATTTGTCATTTGAGCCGTTATTGGTGGTACGCTAACAATAACCAGATATTTTTGAGCCGTTGTTGGTGTTGTTACCAACAACAAAAAATCAATTTTATGCCACGTGCTAAAATGCGGGTTCTTGGTGACAACTATAAGTCAACATCAGATACCCCTATGGTGAGTAAGTAAGTTAAAATGATCCAAACCGGATTCATAAAAATTTGCAGAAGAATAATGATAATCTTTAGTCTCTGTAGCCAGTTGCCATTTGTCTTGCAGCGGATTGTTATGAATGTAGTCTAACTTTTGCTCAAATACAGCCGGCGACCAAAGGTCAACGCTTAATGGATTTCTTTCCCAAAATTGATGGAGCCTGTCTTTCGCATTTACTTTAAAGAAATCGAGTTTCGGGTCCTCACTGTCTAACAGAATATATTTCATTTTCTGTGCGGTAAACTTCAAAAACCGTTGTTGTATGCTGCTCAATAAATAGCCGTCTTGAATTTGCCAGATTAGATGGATGTGGTTTGGCATTATGACAAACGCATACACCTCTATGTAACCACGCTCTTTTAGGAACTGCAGGCTGCTGACTATTACGTCTTTGAATTTATTGTCTTCTAGCAGACAATGCCATTTTAATATGGTAACTGTAAAAAATTGTGCATGATGGTCGAAATTTATGTCAGCCATGACACTAAAATGCGAGTTGTTGGTGACAACACCAACAACGGCGGGAACATCAACAATGGCGGGCTTGAAAAAGACCGCGTTAGGGATTGCAACGTAAAGCCCGCAACCAGCGCAGCGGGTGAGGACTTGTAGTGGAAAGCCCGACGCTGCGCAGCAGGGTAACGCCCTGTTTTGTTTAGCTTTTACATTCTTAGGTATTTTCCTCACTTGAAAAGCATTATAAATCAGGTACTCTTATTAAAAAACGCCGAACTAAGTGAGAATAACAAATAAGAGATATCACTATCCACATCCAACCATTTTCTCCACACCCCCGCAAAACGCAATTTATATTCCTACTTTTGTATCCCGTACACAAGCAAATCATGACCAAATATATTTTTGTTACGGGCGGCGTTACATCGTCATTAGGGAAGGGGATCATATCGGCTTCTTTAGCCAAACTCCTGCAGGCACGCGGATACCGCGTAACCATCCAAAAGTTCGATCCTTACATCAATATCGACCCCGGGACATTAAACCCGTATGAGCATGGCGAGTGTTATGTAACCGAAGACGGTGCAGAAACCGACCTTGACCTGGGCCATTATGAGCGTTTTTTAAACACGCCAACTTCGCAGGCCAACAATATCACTACCGGCCGTATCTACCAAAATGTGATCAGCAAAGAGCGCGAGGGCGCGTTCCTGGGTAAAACCGTTCAGGTAGTGCCGCATATTACTGACGAAATAAAACGCAATTTCAGGATTCTGGGCGAAAGCGGCGACTATGATATTGTGATCACAGAAATTGGCGGTACTGTAGGCGACATCGAGTCGCTGCCTTTTGTAGAGGCGGTGCGCCAGTTCCGCTGGGAATCGGGTACGCATGATTCGCTGGTGATCCACTTGACCCTCATCCCTTTCCTTGCCGCGGCAGGCGAATTAAAGACCAAGCCAACGCAGCACTCTGTTAAGATGCTGTTGGAGTATGGTATCCAGCCGGATATTTTGGTGTGCCGTACAGAGCATCACATTAGCCAGGATATACGCAAAAAGATCGCCCTGTTCTGTAATGTAAACGTAAACGCGGTTGTAGAATCGATAGACGCCTCTACTATTTACGATGTGCCTTTGCTGATGCTTAAAGAGCAACTGGATAAAACCGTGTTGAGCAAGCTTAGGTTACCTAATAAAAACGAGCCCGACCTGGAAAACTGGAAAGACTTTTTAGGCCGCTTAAAAAACCCCACTGCAGAAGTACGTGTTGGTTTGGTGGGAAAATACGTTGAACTGCCCGATGCTTATAAATCCATCATCGAAGCATTTGTACATGCCGGTGCTAAAAACGAATGTAAGGTAAGGGTAGATTACATCCACTCGGAACAATTGACTGTTGGCAATGCTGTTGAGCGCCTGCGCGGCTTACACGGCGTATTGGTTGCACCTGGTTTTGGCGAGCGCGGCTTTGAGGGTAAGATAGAAGCTATCCGCTTTGTGCGCGAGAACAACATTCCGTTCTTTGGCATTTGTTTAGGCATGCAATGCGCTGTTGTTGAGTACGGCCGCCATGTGTTGGGGCTGGAAAACGCAAACAGTACAGAGATGAACCCCAATACGCAATTTCCGGTGATTGACATGATGGAAGAGCAAAAAAGCATTACTACCAAAGGTGGTACCATGCGTTTGGGCGCACAGGCTTGCGACCTTAAAAAAGGCACTAAGGCTGCCGCCATTTATGGCAAGCAGCATATTATGGAACGCCACCGCCACCGTTACGAGTTTAATAATAAGTACCTGGCAGACTATGAAAAGGCAGGCATGGTACCATCGGGCGTAAACCCCGAAAATGGCCTTGTTGAGGTTGTAGAACTTAAAAACCACCCGTTTTTTGTCGGCGCGCAGTTCCACCCCGAATTAAAATCAACTGTTGCTAATCCTCACCCACTTTTTGTTAACTTTGTCGCCGCTTCGCTGGCTTATGCCCGCAAGGCTTAATAGTACGACACATCGATAATGGATAGAAACCAGTTTACGGGACTTTTCCTGATCATGCTGATCATGGTAGGTTCCTTCTTTTTGCTTCAACCCTCTAAAGACGAAATAAAAAAAGAAAAAGAACGCGCGCATGCAGATTCGCTTCGCCGCATAGGGATAAATAAAACCCCGGCTGTAAAGGACACTGCATTGGCCGTTAAAAATAATACAACAGTTGATTCTGCATTGCTTAAAACGCCTTTTGGCGCGGCTACCGTGGGTACAGAGCAACTGGTTACTTTAGAAAATAAGGACCTTAAATTACAGGTAAGCACTGTTGGGGGCCGCATCTACTCGGCAGAACTAAACAACTTCCAAACCTTTGATAAAAAACCTTTGGTTTTGTTCGATGGCAAGGATAACCACTTCGGCTTTAAATTTAAGGCAGGCGGCAAGGTTTTGAATACCAATGACCTCCACTTCACATCGGTAAGCAATCAGAACGGCGCTTTAACTATGCGCCTAAGCTATAGCCCTACACAATATGTGGACTATGTTTATACGCTACCTTCCGAAGGCTATAAAGTTGCTCTTGATGTTAAGCCGACCGGTGTTGAAGGTATAACCAACATTGGCGAAAGCATAACCTTAAACTGGGATGCCAGCCTTAAAAAACTGGAGAAAGACATCAAAATGGAGCGCCAATACTCGGGCGTTTATTACCACAATACAGATGGTGATGTTGATTACCTGACAGAAACTAAGGATGATACAAAGCAGCTGCCAACTGATAAAAAGCTAAACTGGGTTGCGTTTAAGCAGCACTTTTTCTCGAGCGTACTGACTGCGAAAAGCGGCTTCGGTAAAACTACGGTAGCGCAAAGCACAGATTTGGCTTCGGCAGACATTAAGCAAATGAAAGCCGATGTAACCGTTCAGGCCGATGGGCAGGGTAGTTTCCCGATGGAATTCTACTTCATACCTAACAAGTTTGATGTGCTTAAAAAACAGGATGATGGTTTACAATTAGAGAAACTGATCTACCTGGGCTGGGGACCGTTGAAATATATTAACCGCTTTGCCGTATTACCGGTGTTCAACTTCCTGCAGCAATTTGGCTGGAACATGGGTATCATTATCCTTGCGCTTACATTCCTTCTTAAACTGGTGTTATCGCCGCTTACATTCAAGTCATATTTGTCTATGGCTAAAATGCGTGTGCTGAAGCCCGAGATGGACGACATTAAAGCTAAAGTTGGCGAAGACAACCCTACCCTTTTACAGCAGGAATATTTAAAGCTGTATCGTAAAGCAGGTGTAAATCCGCTTGGTGGCTGTTTACCCTTGCTGTTACAAATGCCGATAGTGATCGCATTCTTCCGCTTTTTCCCAAGCTTGTTTGAGTTGCGTGGACAGAGTTTCTTGTGGATGCATGACCTTTCAACGTACGATACGTTGTTGACTTTCGCTCCGCTGCCGATCTTAGGGTGGACCCACATTAGCGCCATGTGTTTGCTGATGACCATCTCAACGCTGATCTACACCTACTTCAATAACCAGATATCGGGCGCAAGCGGGCAGATGAAATACATCGGTTACATTTCTCCACTGATCTTCTTTGGCGTTTTGAACAGCTACCCTGCCGGTTTGAACTATTACTACTTCCTGGCCAACATGATGACCTTTGCACAGCAATATGTGATCAGGCTGATGGTGGATGATAAAAAGATCCACGCGCAGATTCAGGAAAACAAAAACAAGCCCGAAGACAAAAAAAAGAAAACAGGCTTTAGCGCCCGCCTCGAAGAGGTTATGCGCGCACAGCAAGCGGCGCAGGCGCAGCAGAAAAAGAAATAAGCAAAAGCCTCCCGTTTCCGGGAGGCTTTTTTTGTGGTCTAATTCACAAAGACATCATTGCGAGAAGCGAAGCGACGAAGCAATCTCATTAGGATAACATTATATGTCATGTTAAGCGTGTCCAAGCAATTTATTGAGTTTATTAAGTCGGGGATTGCCACGACCCGCTGGGTCTCGCAATGACGGGGTTATTAATTGCGTTAGCGATTGAAACGGATAGCCCGCAGTGGAGCGCAGCGGAATGAGGACTAAGAGTGGAAAGCGCGACCCGACGAAGGAGGGTAACGCCAAGATATTTTATCTGATTACACAATAAACTGTTCGTAAATCTTTCTGACATAGTCATAACACTACATATAACTATGCAACGCCTCTGATTTAATTTTCCTAACTAATATCGTCATGTGAATATTGCTTGTAAAATATTTTTCCTTCATCGACAACTAACATTATTAGCAATTACTTACATTTGTTATCCCGGCACATGATGTACGCAATTGTAGATATCGAAACCACAGGTGGCCATGCCAGCGCGAATGGCATTACCGAAGTGGCTATTTGCGTGCATGATGGCGAGCGTGTTGTAAAGCGTTTCGAAACGCTGGTTAACCCCGGCCGCGAGATCCCGGTTTATATCCGCGCGCTTACAGGAATCAGTAACGAGATGGTGGCAGAGGCGCCTTATTTTAAGCACGTTGCCCACGAAATTTACGAGTTGCTGCACGACAAGATCTTTGTAGCGCACAACGTTAATTTCGACTATTCTTTCTTAAAATATCACCTGGCATCTGCCGGATACGATTTGAATTGCAACAAGCTTTGCACTGTTAGGCTTAGCCGAAAGATATTGCCGGGCATGCTGTCATACAGTCTGGGTAAACTGTGCGCACATTTAAGTATCGTCAACAATGCGCGCCACCGCGCGGCCGGCGATGCCGAGGCTACTGCCACTTTATTTACACTGCTACTCAACAGCGACACTAATAAACACATTCCGGCGGCTTTGAAACAGCGTTCGCGCGAGCAGGTGCTACCCTCAAACCTTCCTAAAAGTGATATTGACAGACTGCCTTACACCGCGGGGGTATATTACTTTCACGACAGCAAAGGCAAGGTGATCTATGTCGGTAAGGCAGTGAATATCAAGAAGCGGGTCTGCAGCCATTTTACAGGCAATAACTCGGGCCACCAGCGACAGGAGTTCATGAAAAATATTCATCGCATTACTTTCCAGGAGTGCGGTAACGAGCTGATGGCCTTTATACAGGAATGTATCGACATCAAGCGGTTGTGGCCTGCTTATAACCGCTCGCAGAAGAACCTTGATTTTGCATTCGGATTGTATACTTATGAAGACCAGCGCGGTTACATCCGCCTTGCGGTGGATAAGCGCCGCAAGTACAGTTTACCTGTGCACACCTGCGGTTCTATGCTCGAAGGCCGTAACCTGTTGTTGCACCTGGTAGAAGACCATGGCCTTTGCCCTAAACTGTGCTTCATCCAGCAAAACGATCAGCCTTGCACGAGTGCTGCTGGCCAAGATTGTGCCTGTAACGGTGGCGAAGAGGTTTCTGACTATAACACCCGTGTGATTGCCGCGCTTAAAACATTGAAGCAAAACCTGCCGACTTTCGCTATACGCGATGAGGGCCGTAACGATGAGGAGCACAGCTGCATATTGATTGAAGAGGGCCGCTTTTATGGCATGGGCTATGTATCGCACTACTTTGATGTAGATAACTATACCAATCTTAAAAACATCCTTACCCCCTACCCGGGTAATGACTACATCCGCAACCTGGTGATCAACTATGCCGAGCGTCATCCTCATAAGAAGGTGATGTTTGAAAGGGCGGTTGTGGCAGTTTAGCGTATAAAATGTGTTGTCGTAGCAAATCATTTACGTTTGCGACGTATCGGATATTTTTTTGTTTGGAAATAATTGCGCTCATTAGCCGCTAGCGCTTCGTTCTTTTGTCTTAGCAACAAAAGAACCAAAAATGCCAAGTCAGCGCAAGGCTTCTTTTGCCGCACAAGCCTTTGCCCTGCAAAATTGCTGCTTTGGCCCTCAACCCCACAGGCCTAGTGCCCGCAGCAATTTATCACCGAAGCTGCGCGCTGACGTTTGAAAAAAAATTAATGTTGGCACAAACTTTAACGCACAAAAATGCGGCATTAGCATGTGCGGCAATCACAGGTTTGATCCCGATAGCTATCGGCATTCGCTGTGCTCTGAATGACATAGAAGACGTTTATCTATTAACTTAAAAAATTTTCACACAATATACTTTGGCATCGGTTATTAGTGCTTAACAACATCAACCAAATTATGGATAGCATTAATCAAAATCAGCCTGAAGACAACATGCAAAACCTTCAGGGCGAAGAGGCCAAAAAGAAAATAAAAGAGTTGGCAGAGGGTGCGCAGTCGTGCTTTTTTGTAACCAACATTAAAACCGGCATTCCGCTTTCTGTAAGGCCGATGTCAATTCAAAAGATCGACGATGAAGGCAACTTCTGGTTCCTGAGCGCGTCTGACAGTCACAAAAATGACGAGGTAAGCCACGACCCGTTCGTGCACTTACTTTTCCAGGGTTCTGCACACGCGGGCTTCCTGAATATTTACGGTCAGGCAGAAATAAGCCGCGACAAAGAGAAGATCAAAGAACTTTGGGAGCCTGTATTAAAAACCTGGTTCACCGAAGGTGAAGACGACCCGCGTATCACCGTCGTAAAAGTTGAACCGTTAGAAGGTTACTACTGGGATAATAAACATGGCGCTGTTGTAGCTTTCGCTAAAATGGCTATCGGCGCCGCCATTGGCAAAACCCTCGACGATTCTGTTGAAGGTACGCTGGAAGTATAACTAGACAATTATAAATAGTAATGCTGAACTTGTTTCAGCATCTCACAAGCAATTCAGTAATCGAGTTTGCTAATCAGATGGGGTGCCGAAACAAGTTCGGCATGACTTTTTTTAAGCTAACTATTCCCCGCTTCCTAAAGCAAGTATGCGGTCAAACTCTTCGGCTTTTACGCCCATTACAGACAGCCTTCCCTGGCGCACCAGACCGATATCTTTTAATTGAGCATCTGCTTTTATGGTCTGCAAAGTCACCGGTTTTTTTAATGTTTCAACAGGCGACAGGTCTACCACCACCCAGTTGGCATCATCTGTAGTTGGATCCTGGTAGGCTTCTTTTACCACTTTCGCAATACCCACAACCTCTTTTCCCTCGTTGCTGTGGTAATACAGCACCAGGTCGCCTTCCTTCATTTCTTTCAGGTTGTTGCGTGCCTGGTAATTGCGCACGCCATCCCAAAAGGTGCGGCCTTCTTTATTAAATTTTTCCCAGCTATATTTTTCGGGTTCAGATTTTACTAACCAGTGTTTCATGTACTAATTGTGTTGCGGCAAATCTACAAAATCATTCAATTTCAAAACTGCTTCCTTCTCCACAACCTCCCTTTATAATCCATTTCATCCAGTCCTAAAACGACCTTTTGGCCTGAAAGGAAATCGTAAACCGGTTCGAAGGTATCAGCCAGAAAGTTATTCATCTTGCTTTCGCTAAAGAACCAACAAGGGTAAGAGGCATCATAAAACGCCGGCGGAACGCTTTGAATGGTCAGGCGGTCGTCCGGTTCGTCAATAAAAGCTGTCCGGTCTATCATAAAGAACTCAATGCCGCTGTCCTTAACATGTTGCAGTAATTCGTAGGGCTTTTCCATGTACTGCAGCGAACTGCTGAATAACCACAATTGCGGATTGGCCTGCGCTGCAAGGCATTCTTCTAAATTATAATAGAATTTTAAATGCTGATCCTCAAAATTGGCCTTCCCTTCGGTAACAAACATCTCTTGCTCTATCAGACCCCATTGCAGCGTTTTAAGGTGTTTCAAAAACGGGTAATTCTGCCGGTAAGAGGTACCCAGCGATCCGCCATAATCTATAATGCTTAAATTGTTACCATTAAGCGAAGCTATCCAAAGCAAGGTGGCCAAAAGCGGATAGGCTACTTCAACGTGGTCATAAGTGATGGCATCGCGCTCGTATACGGCACGGCCATTTTTCACTTCGGCAGCAGCGGCACGCACTCGCTGTAAAACGCTGCCGGCATTGTAGCCCGTTGTTTTACTTAGTGCCTGCTGCCAGGATTGATAGCGCCCATGCCAGCCATATTTAAAGCTATGGCGCAGTATGCGCTTTACAATGGCCGGTACAAATTCGCCTTTCTTTAATGCCATACAGGTAATGCTTAATGACCAAATATATGGCTTAGTGATTGTTAATAAGCGTTGATTTAAATAGTTTTGCAGCTGATGATGAAAAGGGCCGCTGCCATATTACTGCTTTTAGTAACGCTGTATAATCTTGGCGGTTACCTGCTGGCTTTTCAGCTGGTCATCTATCATTCAAATAAACTGGCCGAACAACAGATCAGCAGCAATAAATACAACGAAGCCGACCTGGTCGAAATAAAGATCCCGGTGCGTTTACCCGGCATAGACAGTTGGCGCGGCTACCAGAATGTAAGCGGTACCGTAGAATTAGAAAAAGGGGCCTATAACTATGTGCGTATGAAAATGAGCACCGACACCATCTATGTAATGTGTGTGCCCAATTATAAAACTACCCGTTTGTTGAAGGCTAATGTGATCTGCGCCAAAGAGGTAAGTGATGCACCTTTTAACGAGAAGAAACAAAACATTCCGGTTAAAAGCGTCAACCTGCTTATTGATGGTATTGCGCAACGACTAACTATCTCGTTGCCGCAGCAGGAAATATTCATCCAAAAATTGCCTGCAACAAACGCTAAATTGCTGGCCGGCGTCTTAAATACTGCCGCACGCCCGCCCGAAGGATTTCTTTCCTAAAATTTTTATCAGTCCTTTTTAACAGCGATGGCTTTGCCATGGCTATTCTCTTTATTCAAAATATTCGTATGAAATTCTTTTACAAGATATATATCCTTGCTACGCTGTGCGCTATCGGCTTAACTGCATCGGCCCAGGATAAAACACAAAAACGCATTGAGCTTGATAGCGTGATCATACGCGAAACACGGGCAAAACACCTTCCCGATGTAACGGGTACTACTATTAACGCCGGTAAAAAAACTTTTTTGGTGTTACCAACAGAAGGCAAAGCAAACTTAGCCGGAAACAACGCCCGTATGCTTTTTGCGCAAGTACCAGGCGTTAACGTTTGGGAGATGGACGGTGCAGGGCTGCAACTAAACATCGGCACCCGCGGTACGGATACGCATCGTTCTATCGAGACAAACTTCAGGCAGAATGGTTATAATACCAACTCTGACATATTTGGCTACCCCGAGAACCACTATACCCAACCTTTGCTTGGCGTTCAGGAAGTGCAGATAGTGCGCGGATCTGCAGCGTTGCAGTATGGCAGCCAGTTTGGCGGCATGGTTAACATGATCATGAAAGGGCCCGACAGTACAAAGAAATTCGGCATTGAAAGTTATCAAAACGCAGGGTCAAACAATTTCTTTAACTCGTACAATGCTATCAGCGGCACCAGCGGAAAGATCAGTTATTACGCCTATTATTCTAACCGCAGCGGTGACGGATGGCGCCCTGATGCCGCTTTTAGCTACAAGGTTTATTATGCACACATAGCTTATCAATTTAATGCCAAAGGCACTATAGCTTTAGAATTTTCTAGGATGGATTATCGCCAGCAGATAGCCGGCGGTTTAACAGATGCCCAGTTTGATGCCAACAACAGGCAGGCAACCCGTTTCAGGAACTTCTTTAACCCAGAGATCAACATCCCGGCGCTGATCTTTAATTACAACTTTAACCCTAACACTAAATTGAATATTATCAGCCATGTCATTATCGGTCAGCGAAACAGTGTGCAATTTATTGCCAACCCCAACGTGCCCGATACGGTAAACACTGCATTAAAAAGCTACAACCCCCGCCAGGTTGACCGCGACTATTACAAAGGCTTTACCGCAGAAGCCCGCCTGCTGCATAATTATAAACTGGGCGATATGATGAGCACCTTCACCGGCGGTGTGCGCTATTTTACCGAAACAACCAATCGCAGGCAAAAAGGCATTGGCACCACCGGCACAGATTTCGACCTGAGCATTGTGCAGCCTTATGGTATAGATGTTAACCTGCATACAGATAACTATGCCGCCTTCGCGGAAAATATTTTCCGCATTACACCTAAATTCTCGGTAACGCCGGGCTTCAGGTATGAGCTGATCAAAACCTCGTTAGATGGCGTTGTAAATAACCGGACGTTTCCTGTAAATTATAACAGTCAGCGCAGTTTCCCCCTGTTCGGTACAGGCCTGCAATATCAGCTTACTGCTAACGGACAGCTTTATGGCAACATCTCACAGGCTTACAGGCCATACATTTACGCGAGCGTTACCCCTGCCGACCAGTTCAGCGTGATCGACCCCAATCTTAAAGACAGCAAGGGCTATGACATCGACCTGGGATACCGTGGCCGCGTAGGTTATATTTTTAGTTACGACGTTAATCTGTTTCGCGTTTATTACGGCAACCGTGTGGGTAATTTAACGCTTACCAATGCGAGTAATATCTCGTACCTGTATGTGACCAACATTGGTAACATGGTTGCCAAAGGTATCGAGGCGTTTACTGAGGTATCGCTGCTGCGTTCATTCAACCACTCATCAGTAAGCGACATCAGGTTGTTCAATTCCTTCCAGTATGACCATGCCCGCTACATAAGCGGCGTGTATAGCCAGGGCGGTAAAATCCTGCCGCTTACCGGAAACTATGCCGAGGGAACCCCGGAGTGGATTGACCGCGCTGGTTTAACTTACCTGGACAGGCATATAACCGCTACCCTGCAATATAGCTATGTGGGTAAGAACTTTAGCGATGCCAACAACACCACATTTAACGCGATTGGCGCAAGCGGTATAGTGCCGGCGTATCATGTTTTTGATTTGGCGTTTAAATATTCATTCCTGAAACATTACCAGTTTACCTGCAACATCAATAATATGTTTGATGCTAAATACTTTACCCGCCGCATTAACATGTATCCCGGCCCCGGCATCCTGCCTGCCGAGGGGCGCACATTTAATATCGGTGTAGGGATAAAGATATAAACTAGTTTACTAAGTCATTTTAAAGAGGCCCTTTCGCTAAAGCGGAAGGGTTTTCTTTTTAATTAAACATTCGCGGTAACCGGTGGTTAGTGATACTATGAGAGACGGATTATTTGAGTACGGCGACGCAGTAATAGTTACGGCTACCGACGAAAAAGGCATAGTGAATATTAACCAGGTTAGTGAAGATGACGCGATCGAGGTGAAACTTAATTCGGGAGAGATCAATCAATATCATCAGGACGATCTGGAATTTGATCTGGATTTCAGGCCCGACACGGGTGAATAGACACAGGTTAGTGCAAGATCTTAAATAACATTTCTTTCATCAACTCGCCGTGCGGCGCACCGCCGTCTACCCCTTTTGAACGCAGATCACATTCGCGCAGCAGGCTAATGATGTTCATCGTTTTGCCGTAGTCAAAGCTGCGTGCCGCCGCCTCGTAATCCTTTGCGAAAAATGGGTTGATGCCCAATTCGCGTGCGATACCGTTTTGCGATTTATCCTTCAGGTAATGGACCTGCAGTATCTTGGTAAAAAAGGTATTAAGGTTTGCCAATACCACCACAATTGGATTTGCCTTTTGATTGGCATCAAAGTAGTTGATGATCTGGTTCGCTTTGAAAACGTCTTTGCGGGCAAGCGCGGTTTGTAACTCAAACACATTGTATTCTTTGCTGATACCAATATTATCCTGAATCTCTTTTAAAGATATCTCCTGACCGGCCGCGATGTTCAGCATTAACTTATCTAATTCATTGGCAATTTTAGACAGGTCGTTACCTAGGTATTCGGCCAGCATCGCGGATGCCTGCGGCGCGATCTTGTAACTCTTGGACGTCACGTAGCCTTTTATCCAGGCAGGCAGCTTATTGTCGTAAAGTGCCGCCGATTCAAAGATCAGCCCGTTTTTATCTATCGCTTTGTATGCTTTTTTGCGTTTATCAAATTTGCCGTACTTATAGCAAAAAACCAGGATGGTGCTTGGCAGGGGATTATCCAGATAACTTAGCAGCGGGTTGATGCCTTTTTTATCGTCATCCTCTTTGCCCCATTTCATGTCCTGTGCTTCCTTGACCAGCACAACCTGGTAATCGGCCATCATGGGGTAACGTTTGGCAGCACCCAAAACGGTCATGATATCAGTATCCTTGCCATAAAAAACAGACTGGTTAAAACCTTTCTCGGCATCGGGTAAGATGTTGTGTTCAACGTAGTTACTCACCACATCAATGAAGTAAGGTTCCTCGCCGTGCAGTAAGTAAACAGGTTTAAATTTGCGGCTTTTAAGATCTTTAAGGATATCCTGGGCTGTCATAAAACTTCCTGCCAATTTACGGATTTATGCATTAGGATTTGGCGCGCATTATCAGCAATTTCGCAGGGTGAACGTATTGCAGCCGTTAAATTTACCTCCCTATCCGTTTAAAATAACCGAGCGTGACGGCAGTTATTTCATGTTCGATGAGATCCGCAAAAAGGAAATCCTCGTCACACCGGAAGAATGGGTACGGCAGCACTTCATCCGGTTTCTGATCGGCCATAAAGGCTACCCAAAATCATTGATCAAAGTAGAAGGCGGGCTTAAGCTACACGGCATGCAGCGCCGCAGCGATATATTACTGCATAACAACAACGGGCAAAAGATAGGCCTGGTAGAATGTAAAGCGCCGGGCGTGCCCATCGACCAAAAAGTATTTGAGCAGGCTGCAAATTATAACATGGTGCACAAGGTGCAACTGTTAGTGGTTACAAACGGACTTACTACCTACCAGGCGCAAATCAATTTCGAAGAAAAGAATTATAAGTTTCTAGAAGAGCTCCCTGCCTACAACTCAGGCTTGGGGAACAGATAACAAGGCAAGCATTTTGTCTTTAAGCTCTTCGGGCTTAAACGGCTTGGATACATAATCATTCATACCTACAGCATATACCTGGTCTTTAATGTCCAGCAATGCAGATGCGGTAAGCGCGATGATTGGTATGCCTGATTTTTTAGGGTCAGACATTTCACGGATCTGAGAAGTTGCTTCAAAGCCGTTCAATACAGGCATCTGCAAGTCCATCAGCACAATATCAAAATTGGCTTTCTGCATCTCTTCAACCGCAACGGCGCCATTCTCCGCAAACACGGGCGTGATTCCCCATTTAGATAATAGCTTTTTCATCAGCATCACATTCACCATATTGTCTTCTGCAATAAGAACACGCACATGTGACAACGAATCCTGCACTTCCTCAACCGGTGCAGCTGCAACAGGTTCCTGTACAGGAGGTATTGGATTATTTATTGTTGATGGGACCGGAACCCCAACAACGTGCGCACCGGTATTAATTTCGGGAAGTGCTGGACTCATGCCCGTACCGTTCAAATCCAGCTTAGGTGCAGGAGGCGGCGGTGTAAAGGTCATGATGCGCTGCTGCGAATCTTTGGCGGCGATCTCGAATTCCATCTTAAATGAGAATTCAGATCCACGGTTTTCCTTACTGTTTACTACAATGTCAATGTGTTGCAGATCAAGCAGGCGCTTAACAATGGCCAAACCTAAGCCGGTACCACCGTATTGACGGGTAGTGGACATAGACTCTTGCGCAAACGCTTCGAAGATTAGCGCCATGTTATCTTTCTTGATACCAATACCTGTATCTTTTACAGAAAAGTTAACCAACAGGCGGTTTGCAGTGCTATCGAGGCAGGTAACAGTAACCCAGATATTTCCTTTTTGAGTAAACTTGATGGCGTTACTAACAAGGTTGAAAATAACCTGGGTAATACGCGTTGGGTCGCCTAAAACTGTACGTTGTTTCAAGACCTCGTCTATCTTAATCTGGAAACTTAAGCCTTTCTCGTTCGCTTTGATGATCTGTGCACCGCAAATGTTATCAAGCAACTCGGCAATGTTAAAGCGGATACTTTCAAAAGATATTTTGCCCGACTCGATCTTGTTAAAGTCGAGTACGTCGTTAACGATCGATAACAGGTTCGTTGCCGAGAATTTAAGGATCTCGAGGTTTTCCTTCTGATCCTCGCGCGGGGTACCCATCATCAGCAGGTTGGTCATCCCGATTACCGCGTTCAGCGGGGTACGTATCTCGTGCGACATGGTCGATAAGAAGTCCGACTTAGCCTGGGTTGATTGCTCCGCCTTTTGGATGGCAACTTCCAGCTCGGAATTTAATTTAGACTGTGCCGCGCTGGTAGACCAAAGCTGTTTGATGTTGCCTAAGAAAGCTGAGTAAAAATGACTATGAATAAAGATGATGAGGATAAAGTTGATCAGGATAACCATAATGGTTATCGATGGATTAATGGCCTCCGGCTTAATCGGAATGAGATACATGTGCATGTAGCGCAGCACCATAAAGGCCATGGTAGGCACCAAATTTATCATAGAGTAGAACATGCCATAACGCTGCCCTACCGTATAAAAGCTAGCCAGGATAACTATCAGAATAAGCTGGATACATACGATATCTACAACCTGCGAAATAATATATAGATTGCTGATATTGAACGCCGTAACAACAATTAGTAACACGTGCGACACAGATTTCCAGTCGCCTGTTGCTGTAAGGTATTTAAACAGCACCGCGAAAATCAGGTTAATTAAAATACCGACGTATAGCAGGTAACTGTAATCGCCCTTTTGGGATTGTAAGAACAGAACTACCGTTGTTGCCGAGAAAGCAAAGAATGAAAAGATTAAGGCATAGTAAAGCAAACTCACACGCGCCTGGTCTAAAACAGACTGGTGGGGGTTAATTATCTTCTTTAATGAAAAATTAAATAAGCCCGCTTTGGTAGCCATAATTTAAATTCAACCGGAATAAATGTCCGCAAAACACATCAGTTTATAGGGGACATTTGAGGTCAAAGCAATCTCAATATTACAATTAGTTTGCCAAAGCTGCAAGGGCTTCGTTTACAACTTTTAATTTCGATTCGGCATCGGCGCGCTTCTTCAGTTCGTTATCAACCACCTCTTGTTTGGCGTTTTGCATAAACTTTTCGTTTTGCAGTTTCGCGTTCACAGATTTCAAGAAACCCATTAGGTATTCGCTTTCCTTCTGCAGGCGTGCCTGCTCTGCAACAGGGTCTAACTTAGCCTGCAAAGGCACATAATACTCATCTGTAAGAACCATAAATGACCCGGCTTGAGTCAATTTTTCTTTGACAAACCTGATATCCTGAACGTTGCCAAGCTTTCTAATGATGTTAAAATACCTTTCGAGTTCGACAGTAGAATTAAGTTTTACGGCAAGATCGACACCCTCTTTTGGCGCGATTTGATTGCTATTTCTAATATTTCGTATGCCTGAAATTATTTGCTTAATAGTTTCTACCTGCTGCAAAAGCGTTGGATTAATTTCCCCAACTTTGGGCATTTCTGCCACAATACAGCAGTCGGTCGGGGCACGTTCGCCGAACAGTTCGTCATGCCATAATTCTTCTGTTATGAAGGGCATAAACGGGTGTAAAAGCTTTAAGATCTTCTCGAAATATTCGACCGTTACTTTATAAGTTTCCGCGTCGATCGGCTGCTGATAAGCAGGCTTGATCATCTCCAGGTACCAGGCGCAGAAATCGTCCCACACCAGTTTATAAGTAGCCATCAGTGCTTCCGATAAACGGTACTGACTAAAGTTGTCTTCGATCTCTTGCAATGCTTCATTGAACCTGCTTTCAAACCACTGTATCGCGACAGTATTGGGGTTAGAAAGATCTTGGTCAATCTCCCATCCCTTTACAAGTTTAAACGCGTTCCATACCTTGTTGCCAAAGTTGCGGCCTTGCTCGCAATAGCCTTCATCGAACATCAGGTCGTTACCGGCGGGCGAGCTTAACAACATGCCTACACGCACACCATCTGCACCATATTTTTCGATCAGCCCAAGCGGGTCGGGCGAGTTGCCTAACGACTTTGACATTTTACGGCCTAGCTTATCCCGAACGATACCTGTTAGATAAACATTGGTAAACGGTTTTTGCCCGCGGAACTCATGCCCTGCCATTATCATCCTGGCTACCCAAAAGAACAATATCTCAGGAGCGGTTACCAGGTCATTAGTAGGATAGTAATAGTTAATGTCGGCATTGTCAGGGTTTTTAAATCCGTCAAATACAGATATCGGCCACAACCAGGATGAGAACCAGGTATCTACCACATCTTCTTCCTGGCGTAGGTCGGCAATTGTCAATTGTTTATTATCAGTTATCAGTTGTTGAGCTTCAACCAAAGCTTCTTCAGCAGTCTTGGCAACAACGAACTTACCGTTTGGAAGATACCACGCCGGGATACGCTGCCCCCACCACAATTGGCGGCTTATACACCAATCCTGCACATTTTCCATCCAATGGCGGTACGTGTTGATGAACTTTTCGGGGATTAGTTTTACATCACCATTTAATACATCGTTTAGTGCAGGTTTAGCCATCTCATCCATCTTGCAAAACCATTGCATAGATAATTTAGGCTCTATCACGGCGTCGGTCCGTTCAGAAAAACCAACTTGGGATTTGTATTCTTCTACTTTCTCCAGCGCACCTGCCTCTTCAAGCATTACAGCTATTTTTTTACGTGCCGCAAAACGGTCTTCGCCCACAAGTATCTGTGCGCGTTCATTCAGGCTGCCATCATCATTCAAAATGTCGATACTTTCCAAGCCATGCTTTTGGCCAAGGTTGTAATCGTTCAGGTCGTGAGCAGGTGTAACTTTTAAACAACCGGTACCAAATTCCATATCCACGTACTCATCTTCAATAATGGGTATTTCTTTATTGAGCAGCGGAATGAACGCCTTTTGACCTTTGAGATGTGTAAAACGGGGATCATTAGGGTTGATACAAATCGCCGCGTCGGCCATAATGGTCTCGGGACGGGTAGTGGCAATAGTGAGAAAGTTGTCAGTTGCCGGTTCAGAGTTGTTTTTATTTTGACTTATCGCATAGCGTATATAATATAGCTTTTGGTTAACCTCTTTCCGGATAACTTCTTCATCGCTTACAGCGGTCTTGCCTTGCGGATCCCAGTTTACCATCCGCACCCCACGGTATATCCAGCCTTTTTTGTAGAGGTGTATAAAGCTGTCGATCACGGCGTCAGACAGGTCATCTTCCATCGTGAAACGGGTACGGTCCCAATCGCATGATGCGCCTAATTTCTTCAGCTGCTCCAGTATGATGCCGCCGTACTTGTCTTTCCATTCCCATGCGTATTTCAGGAACTCTTCGCGGCTTAGGTCTTTTTTGTTGATGCCCTGTTCTTTAAGCATGGCAACAACCTTAGCTTCTGTGGCTATACTGGCATGGTCTGTACCGGGTACCCAGCATGCATTTTTGCCTTTCATGCGTGCACGGCGGATGAGTACATCTTGTATGGTATTGTTTAACATATGGCCCATATGCAGCACCCCGGTAACGTTTGGCGGTGGTATTACAATGGTATAAGGCTCGCGTTCATCAGGCACAGACCTTAAGAAACCATTTGTTAACCAGTAATTATACCACTTAGCCTCTGCATCCTTTGGCTGATATGTTTTAGAAATACTCATAGCGGGCAAAAATAACAAAACCCCCTTAATCCCCCTAAAGGGGAATTTTAATTCGGTAATAAAACCCATTTGATATTATACCACTCAATCACTTATTCACCAACTCCCTAATGCCCTCACTGACCGACTATACAAAAGGTAACAGTTTAGTTACTTGCATTACTGCCTTATAAGTAGTTAATTGAAACCCTTTTAACAACTAAATGATGAGATCACCCATAACTAAACTAACCATTGCGGCAGCGGTATGTCTGTCTGCAAACGCGTTTGCAGGCGGCATTGAGAATGCCCCTAAGAAACCTGCGCCCCGGAAGTACATCGACAAGGCCAACATGGACCCAAGTGTAAGACCTGGCGACAATTTTTATGAATATGCTAACGGTACCTGGCTTCAAAGAAACGAGATCCCGCAAAAAGAAACCCGTTGGGGCTCATTCAGCATTTTGCACCAGGCAAATACCGAAAGAGTATTGACGATCCTGAAAGATGCAGGCGGTAAAACCTATCCAAAAGGCAGCGTTAAACAACGTGTAGGCGATCTTTACAATAGCGGAATGGATACTGCTGCAATTGAGCGCCGCGGTTACGATCCGATAAAACCTGATCTGGAGCGCATCAGCAAGATATTTAACCTCAGTGGTGTAATAAATGAAATCACTTATGAGCGTGCAAATGCTTTGGGCAGCCCGCTGTTCGGGTTTGGTGTAGGCCAGGACCCTAAGCATGTTACCCGCTACATTGTAAGCTTTAACCAGGGCGGCACCAGCCTGCCCGACCGTGATTACTACCTGGTAGATAACGCGCGTAACCAAAAAGTACAGACTGCTTTTAAACAATACATCTCTACCCTATTCCAACTTACAGGCACAGGCGCTGCAGCATCGCAACGTAATGCCGAGACCGTTTTCAACATAGAGAAGCAATTGGCCGGCGCTCAAATGAGCCGTATTGCCATGCGCGACCCTAACAAAACCTACAACAAATTTTCTGTCGCCGATTTTAGTGCCACCACACCTCACTTAAACTGGGCTGTGCTGATGCCGCAAATGAAGGTGAACGGCCAGGATAGCGTGCTTGTACGCCAGCCGGAGTTCTTTAGAAGCGCTGATAACATTCTTACACAGATCTCTGTGGACGATTGGAAAACCTACCTTACCTGGGAGATACTGCGTAATTCGGCTAATACACTGAGCTCGCCTTTTGTTAAAGCAAGCTTTGCTTACAGCAGCGTGCTAAGCGGCCAGCAAGTGCAGGCACCGCGCACAGAGCGTGTTGCCGCTTTGGTTGACGGCAGCATCGGCGATTTGTTGGGCCAGCTTTACATCGAAAAATATTTCCCGCCTGCGGCTAAAATCTATATGGTGAACCTGGTAAATAACCTGAAGATCACTTTGGGCGACCGTATTAAACGCCTTGATTGGATGAGCGACGAAACCAAACAACGCGCGCTTAAAAAACTGTCTGCGTTTGGTGTAAAGATCGCTTACCCGGATAAATGGCAAACCTACCCCGGCTTAACGTTTACACGTGATGACTATGCAGGCAACTTGCGCAGGTTATCGCAATGGCGTTATAACGAAAGCATTAGCCACTTGGGCAAACCTTACGAGAAACGTTTTAACATGACGCCGCCGACGGTTAACGCCAACTACAGCCCTACAAATAACGAGATCACCTTCCCTGCAGGGATATTGCAGTTCCCGTTCTTTGATTTTGGCGCGGATGACGCGGTTAATTATGGCGGTATAGGCGCGGTAATAGGTCACGAAATGACCCACGGTTTTGATGACCAGGGCCGACAGTTTGATGCCGATGGCACGCTGCGCGACTGGTGGACCAAAGCTGACGCGGACAAGTTTAAAACCCGTGCCGATTTAGTGGTAAATCAATACGACCAATTCACGGTTTTGGATACCATTCATGTTAAAGGCCGCCTTACTTTAGGCGAGAACCTTGCCGATCTTGGTGGTTTAAATATCGCGTACGAAGCATTTAAGAAAACTAAAGAAGGACACAGCAATACTAAGATCGACGGTTTTACACCAGATCAGCGTTTCTTCTTGTCTTGGGCACAAGTGTGGCGTAGCAAACAGCGCCCCGAAACTGCTGCATCACGCATTTTGACAGACCCGCACTCTCCTGAACAATATCGTGCCAACGCGCCATTGACGAACATAGATGCATGGTATACCGCGTTTGATGTTAAACCGGGTGATAAGCTTTACAAAGCACCGGCAGACCGTATTAAGATCTGGTAATAACCATTATCTTAATTTTTAAATCCAAAGCCGCCCCGATAAATGGGGCGGCTTTTTTATTGTTCACTAAACCATGCCGCGTAGATTTTCTAAACCTTTATCTTTGTCGTAGATGTTCATACACCAGTTTTACGACAAAAGCCTAGCACATGCATCTTATGCAATTATCAGCGCAGGCAAGATGATGGTTATAGACCCCATGCGCAACCCGCAGCCTTATTATGACATGGCGTTCCAGCACGAGGTAGACATAACCGGTGTAATAGAAACTCACCCACACGCAGATTTTGTTAGTTCGCATTTAGAAATTCACAAACAAACCGGTGCAACTATTTATGTAAGTAAACTGGCAGGAGCCAATTACCCGCACCAGACTTTTGATGAAGGCGACGAAATTAGATTGGGTGATATCACCTTAAAAGCTATCAATACGCCCGGCCACTCCCCTGACTCGATATGTATTTTACTGGAAGATGAAGGCGGCCAGCTGACGACGATCTTTACCGGTGACACGCTATTTGCAGGAGATTTAGGCCGCCCCGACTTACGGGAAAACGCCGGCAACATCACGGCTAAGAAAGAAGAACTGGCACGAAGCCTGTATCAAAGTACGCGCAATAAATTGATGCAATTACCTGAGGATACCGTAGTGTATCCGGCGCATGGACCCGGCTCGCTGTGCGGTAAAAGCATGAGCCCTTACCTGCAGACAACCATAGGTAAAGAACTGCGCGAGAATTATGCTTTACAACTGATGGACGAGTTACAGTTTATTAAGCTAATGACGTCTGATCAGCCATTTATGCCGCAATATTTTGGCTACGATGTAGAGCTTAATAAGAACGGCGCGCCTGATTTTAAAGCCGCTGTTGCAGCAGTTCCAAGATTGTCGAACAATGCCCGTTTGACAGAAGGTGTCGTAGTGGTAGATACCCGCACCGAGCGGGATTTTAAAAGCGGCCACCTAAAGGGCGCCTTCAACATACAGCTTAACGGCAAATTTGAAACGTGGTTGGGGTCAGTGCTAAATACCGATGAGCGCTTTTACCTGATAGCTGACAGCGAAGAAAATCTAAATAATGCTATCGCCCGCACAGCTAAGATAGGTTACGAAAAAAACATTGCCGGCGCTTTATTACGACCGGACAATTCAACCTACCAATCGCCTGAGTTAGATCATTCTGATTTTAATGCCAATCCAGATACATATACGATTGTTGATGTTCGCAACTGGAACGAGATCAACGAGAAATTAGTGTTTAGCAATGCGGTAACTATTCCTTTGCCGGAACTACGCCAACGAATAGACAGTATACCTACAGAAAAATCCATTGTAGTACACTGCGCCGCAGGTTACCGCTCGGCAACAGCGAGCAGTATTATTGCATCTCAGATAACTACGGTCCCGGTTTATGACCTGGGCGAGGCCATATCAGCGTACCTGTAAATTGGATCAGACATTAAAAATAGTTGACACTGCTGACGGGTCTAAAACCATTTGGAATGAGCAGGTTGGCGAACATTACCACTCGCGCAATGGTGCCCTGCAAGAGAGCAGGCATGTTTTTGTAGAGGCTGGTTTACAATATTTCTTATCAGTTAGCGGCGCATCTGGGGTAAATATTCTTGAAGTTGGTTTCGGCACAAGGCTTAACTTTTTGCTTAGTGCTAATCATTGCATAAAAACCAATGTTAACTTAAATTATGTTGGAATTGAAGCCTATCCCCTTAGTAAACAATTGATCGGACAGACAGGTTACGACCAATATCTGTCAACTGACATTTGGCAAAATTTTTTGGACAAATATCTCCATGCGTTTCAGTCTAACACTGAGATTGCTCAAAAGATAAAGCTGAATATCGCTCCTGTCGAGTTGCTGAAATTTAGTAGCGCGCAGCTTTTTGACATTATTTACTTTGATGCATTTGCCGCTGCGCATCAACCAGAAATGTGGAACGCCGAAGCCATAAGCCACACAGTGAAATTTCTGAAACCGGGTGGTGTGCTTGTTACCTACGCAATCACCGGCGATCTAAAACGCATGTTAAAAGGCCTTGGCTTTAAAATCGAAAAACTTCCCGGCGCGGCCGGTAAGCGTGAGATGCTCAGAGCAACAAATTAGTGAATAGCTGATTGAGTAAGGTGTAGTTGTCTTTTAATGATGGCCTTTGCTGTTATCACAAGCAAGCCAATAACCATTAACTTGGTTACAAATAACTAACTTTACACCATGGCACTCACCCCTCCTGTAAGTTCTGCTACGGCCGCCGGCTCGTTCGAGCGACTGCTAACCATCATGAATGATCTGCGCGAAAATTGCCCATGGGATAAAAAGCAAACTATGGAAAGTCTGCGCCACCTTACCATCGAAGAAACTTACGAACTTTCTGATGCTATCCTATCCGGGGATACCGATGAGGTGCGTAAAGAGTTGGGCGATATTATGCTGCACCTGGTGTTTTACGCGCGAATTGCTTCAGAGACCAATCAGTTTAATATTACTGACGTTCTTAATGGCATTTGCGATAAACTGATAAATCGCCACCCGCATATTTACAGCGACGAACAAGCCGATGATGAGGCCGCAGTAAAACGCAACTGGGAAAAAATTAAGCTTAAAGAAAAAGGGAATGTGTCCGTTCTTGGCGGGGTACCTTCTTCCCTGCCCGCGTTGGTGAAAGCATCGCGGATCCAAGAGAAGGCCCGTGGAGTAGGTTTCGACTGGGAAAACAAAAGCCAGGTTTGGGAAAAGGTTGAAGAAGAACTAAATGAATTTAAAGCGGAATTTAACAGGCAGGACGACGAGCCGATCGACGCGGAACGGGCTGAAGGCGAGTTTGGCGATTTACTATTTTCATTAATTAACTTTGCAAGGTTTGTAGACATAAATCCGGAGAATGCGCTTGAGAAAACAAATTTAAAATTTATCAAACGGTTTAAACATCTCGAGGCGCAGGCAAAAGCGGCTAACAAAGATCTGCATGATATGACCCTCGCCGAAATGGATGTCTACTGGAACGAAGCAAAAAAGTTATAAAATAAGATCACATGTGTTGCGTTTAAGCTTTTAAGCACGTAACTGTAAAAAATTGAAGTCTATGCGTAAATTATTATTCGTATTGCCATTTGCGGCAATGTTTTTTGGTAGCTGCTTACCGTCAAATTCAAACGACACCCCAAATCAAATAACTGTACCAACAGGGATTTTTACCGGCCAGTTTAGAAAAATCCACAAAAACATGACGTCCGGAAAAATGGATACTATGAAAGCTAATTTTCGAATGACCATGTCAACTGATAGTGGTTATAAAGTTACCGCCGATACCACTACTATACATGCGGGCAGTAAGGGAGCGTTTCAAGTGACTACCGGCTTTATCTATTTTGTAGATAGTACTTATCCAAAAACGGGCACACCTGTAAAAACACATTTAGCAGGCACATATGCTTACGTGTTTGATGGTTCTGTATTTAAGATGGCAAACCCCACAAGCTCTGTCGATAGCATTTTTTATCAGTACGATTTAAAGAAACAATAAGCTACAATGCTTGATATTTAGCCCTGCCCCTTTCAATGGGCGGGGTTTTTTATTGCTTTGCAACGCCCAATAAAATATTTTAAGTCTTTTGTATCATTTTTACCCTTTTGTCCGTAAGGCCTAAAAGAAACAACATCGGCACCAGATCCTGACCAATATTAATGCGTGACAACCGGGACATTGCTGATGAAGTACTGATCAGTCAATGTAAAAAGAACAGTCTTAAACATCAGGAGATACTGTATAAGCGGTTCTATGGCTACGCCATGGGCGTGAGTTTGCGCTATAGTTATAATCGGGACGATGCCATGGAAGCAGTGAACGACGCTTTTATAAAGATCTTTAAGTCAATCAACAACTACGACGTTAATAAAGCTTTTAAAGCGTGGCTGCGGACTATAGTTGTGAATACAGCTATAGACCGTCGCCGTAAGGACATGAAGCATCAGCTAAACTTGGAACTGGATGACGCCGTGACGGTTGCTGCGCCCCACAACATCATTGCCAATTTAAGTGCCGCCGACATTCTCGCCTTTATGGGCACGTTGCCGGTTTTGCACCGTACCATTTTTAATATGTATGAGATAGATGGATATGATCATGAAGAAATAGCATCAGCACTCAACATTCCGGCAAGTTCATCAAGAGTGTACTTGAGCAGGGCGAAAGAAAAACTTAGAACGATAATTAAAACAGAAGCAACCCGCGCATGAGCGAGCAGTTAGATAAAGAACTTAAAAACCGCGTTGTTGATGTCTTTGACAACTACAATGATGCCTTTGCTAATGAGGGTTGGGCTTTACTGCGCGAAAAATTCCCGGAGAAAGAAAGAGACAAGAGCGTTTTTTGGTGGTATAGTGCAGCAGCAGTTCTGCTTATGTTCATTGCATTGTTTTGGTTTACTAAGCCAACCTCCCAACCGGTAGCCCATCACCCATCAAAGCAGCTACACAAAATACAAACTTATACAAGCCTGTCTGGTGCTGATTCCATTAAACTTGCAGGCGCTGTAACCCAGCGGCATACCAGTCATCATGTTAGCACGGTTACTAAACCAACCGTAAATCACGTAGCGGACCGATATAAGGATTATCAAAATTTAACAGCGAGTAGCTTTAAAATTTCGCCATACAGAACGAAGCTGAGATCCAAATCAGAAGAGATCCCCCCCACCATCGAAAGGAACATTGCGACATCTTTAAAGGTAAATGATGCTCAGCCAGCAGATGCTTATAGCGGTGTTGCTGTTGCCCGCAAAGTAACTACAGATAGCCAGGCAACTAAAGTTGCCTTAGCCGCAACAGAAAAGCCTCTTAATAACATCAAACCCGCTGACCCGGTTTTGAAAATGATGGCTGATGATAAGTCGCGTCAGGCTAAGACGCCCGATATTAATTTGAAAAACCAAAAAGGGAGCCTGGTTTCTGTGAGCCCTTACGCTGCAACCTACTTTAATTATGCCAAAGGTAGTAATGCGCAAGTAAACGTTGGCGCAGGCGTTACTACTGATTTTAAACTCGGTAAAAACTTTAAATTTTCTACGGGAATAGCGATCGCTCAAAATACGTTAAGCTATGAAAATGGCTCCGTTCCCACACACCTAGCATCAGCTGCAGCAACTTATGCAATAAGTGCAGATCCGGCCGCTGCAAGTTTAAGCACAGCGAATACGTCATTCTTAGGTGTCAACGCATCGGTGAATAACTACAGGGCAAGTTTGCTTGGGCTGGATATACCGGTCAATTTAAAATATCAGATTAGCCCTACAAAAACTGACGCATTTATTTCAGCGGGTTTTAGCTCCGGTACGTTCATCAATGAAACGTACATTTCCACAGTACAGTTCAACAGCTTCTCCGGTTCTGCGCCGTCTACTCAGACCAACAGCACCGGTCATTTCAGCGCATTTAATTTCGCCCGTACGCTTAACTTTTCATTTGGTGTCGGTTATCCGGTGGGGAACAACAGGCTCATAATTGAGCCGTTCATAAAATATCCGCTTGGCGGGCAAGGCTCGCAAAACATTCAGTTTGGTGCAAGTGGTATTAACTTAAAATTTGGTATAGGTAACTTAAAAAAATAAAACATGATAAAACGTTTATTTTCTTTTTTGGGAATGTTAGCGATGGTTCACATTGCACAAGGGCAAAAACTCGAGCTTACTGCCGGAATTAGTGGCAACGTTTACAACTACGGTGGCACGGGCAGCAATACGCAGGTATATAGCGGCTCAAACCAAACATTCGGGAAAAAACTCACTGCAGGTTTGGGTGCTCAACTCAATTTGAAATTGGTTGATAAAGATGGATTCATGTTTAATATTACTTCTGCGTATGACGTGTTTAAAAGCAGCGCTTCTGTTTATGCTCCTCTATATTTCTACAGCAACATTAGTGCTTCAAGCGCTACAAGTTTTATTGCGCCTCTGTATGATTATAATGCCTCTATAGGCACGGGCACCACAACAATTAAAGAAATATCCGTTAGTCCGCTTTTAGGTTACAGGTTAAAACGAAAAAAAGTTAGTGTAGATTTTTTACTGGGTGCAGAAGCGGGGTTCATAGCTGAGATCAAAACAGAACAAAAAATTACAAATGATTTTTATTATCATCCGCCGGTGGTTTATTTAGGCAACGCCCAAGCATATATTAAGGACACCGACTGGCGCTTGAAAACCGGATTTAGCGTGAATTATCACCGTTTTGGTGCTACAGCAAGTTACGCGCATGGATTTATAAATTTAAGGCGCGATAAAGACGCTTTTGGCTACCCCATTCAAGGAACAATATATAGCCAATATTTGCAATTGGGGCTTAACTATAAGCTTTTTTAGTTATTTAAACCTGATAGCTTTGACCGGAGATATCCGGCTTACCAGGGTAGACGGCACAATAAGCACCAGCAGACAAACCGCCAGCGTACCGGCATTAAGAAGCAAAACGTCTGTAGCGCGGATAGCTACAGGTACAAAGTTCATGTAGTACGATGCCTGATCAAGCTTAAAGAAATGCGTTTGCGACTGAAACAGCCCGAGGCCGATGCCGAAGAGATTGCCAAGTAACAGCCCCACACCTACCAGGTAGGCAGCATTATATAAAAATATGCGCTGTATGGACCAGTTGCTTGCCCCGAAAGCTTTAAACATGCCTATCATGGCTGTTCGCTCAAGGATCATAATGAGCAATGCCGATATCATATTGATTACCGCTACTGCCACCATTAGCACCAACATGATCTGCGCGTTTACATCCAACAACTTTAACCACTCAAAAATGGTTGGGTAAGTTTCATTCACAGTGTATAACCTAAGTTTTGTTGGCAATACGTTGCCCAATTGGTAAGATGTGGATTGTATGGTCTCAAAATTCTTAAGCTGTACTTCGTACCCGCCAATTGCCGCCGGGTTCCAGTTGTTTAGCCGCCTTATGAGTGAAAGGCTGCCAATAACATAAGTCTTGTCTACCTCATCAACACCGGTGTTGAATATCCCTGCAATGGTGAATTTTCTTTTGCGCAACGGCTCCTGCACAAAATACATGATAAAGCTATCGCCTGTCTTAAGTTTGAGCCTGTCTGCCGTATGCTGCGATATAAGAATTTGTTTATCGGAGGCGACAGAATCTTTAAAATTAATGATCTTGCCGCTAACCATGGTGGTTTTAAAGAAGTCCCAGTTATAGGTGCTGTCGATGCCTTTAATGACTACACCCTCTATTTCATTGTTAGCGCGAATAATTCCCGGTTTTATAGCATAAGGCACAATGTGCTTGATATTATTGACTTTTAATGCCCGCTGCATAAAAGCGGGATCTTCGTCAACAGGAGAGTTCTCGAAAGAATTATTAAGGTCGAATTTTATGATCTGTATGTCTCCCGAAAAACCACGAACGCGGTTGGTGATCTCTTCTTTAAAACCCCGCACTATGGCCAGGGAAAGTATCATTACACCTAAGCCCAGCATAATGCCAATGATCGCAATCCGGACGATCAGTTTAGAGAAGGTACGCTTAGATTTAAATGAAATGCGGGCGGCAACAAACGACGAAAAACTCAAATCGGATATGTTTTAGTACTTTCGCAAATATGCGGTTTTGCTTATTATAACAAGCCCGCGTGCAATTGTTTTGAGATTTATACAATGAGAAAGATATATTGCTTTTTGCCCTTTCTTATCTGCCTGTGTATTTTGGCAGACGCGAAGCAAAAACGAAAACATAAAGTTAACCGGCATGCACAACACCATTCGGTAAGCCGGCACCATCGCGGCAGCCGTCTACATTTAGAACCGAAATTTAGTTCTAACATAATTCCGGGTGCAGATCAAACGGAACTTTATGTTGAGTACTTAAAGGGTAAGAATGTCGGGATGGTTATTAATCAAACGTCTGTTATCGGCAAAAGCCTTACGCCAAGCGGGGATAGTTTGCTAAAGTTGGGCATCCATGTTAAAAAGTTTTTCGGTCCCGAACACGGCTTTCGCGGTAATAACAGCGCAGGCGCTAAAGTGAATGATGCTGTTGATGAAAAGACCGGATTGTCGGTTATCTCGCTTTACGGCAAACATTTTAAGCCAACAGCTGATGACCTTAAAGGCATCGACATAATTATTTTCGATATACAGGACGTGGGCGCGCGTTTTTACACTTACATATCCACGTTGCATTATGTGATGGAGGCCTGTGCCGAAAACAACATTGAGCTGATGATCCTTGATCGCCCAAATCCAAACGGCAACATAGTTGATGGCCCGGTTTTAGATACCGCCTTCCGCTCGTTTGTTGGTATGCACCCTGTACCGGTCGCTCATGGAATGACTGTTGGCGAGTACGCGCAAATGATAAATGGCGAAGGTTGGCTTAAAAATAAAGCACAATGCAAACTTAAGATCATTAAGGTGGCAAACTACAACCACAAGCAATTGTACAATCTACCCATTAACCCGTCGCCAAATTTAAATACACCGCAAAGCATTTTACTTTATCCAAGCATTTGCTTTTTTGAAGGCACGGTCTTGAGCCTTGGCCGTGGTACCGAATACCCTTTTACTGTTGTTGGCCACCCCGGCTTTAAAGGCACTTACAAATTTACTTTTACGCCGCAAAGTATTCCTGGTATAAGCGATAACCCGCCACTGAAAGACCGCCTTTGCTACGGAATAGATTTGCGCGATTATGATATGGTGAAACTGGAGAAATCCGGCCATATCAATTTGAACTGGCTGATATTGCTTTATAAAAACTACCCTGACCAAACGCATTACTTCAACGCCTATTTTACTAAACTAGCTGGTACGGATGAATTGGAAAAACAGATCAGATCCGGGTTGACAGAGGCCCAGATCAGGCGCACATGGCAGCCCGGGCTGGACGCTTTTAAACAGATACGCGCTAAATATTTACTTTATGAGTAAGCGTGCAAATAAACTGTAAGACACTAATAACGAATACACATATCTTGCCGAAACTATGAGAATTGTATTTATGGGCACGCCCGAATTTGCTGTAGCATCTTTAGAAGCCTTAATAGATGCAGGCTGCAACATTGTTGGCGTGGTAACAGCGCCCGACAAGCCTGCAGGCAGGGGACAAAAGTTGGCCCAATCTGCGGTTAAAAAATTCGCGGTAGCAAATCATTTGAAAATACTTCAGCCCGAAAAACTGCGCGATCCTGAATTTTTGGATCAGCTTAAGGCATTGAAGGCCGATTTGCAGGTGGTGGTTGCCTTTAGGATGCTGCCGGAAGTAGTTTGGAACATGCCGCCCAAAGGCACGATCAACCTGCACGCGTCTCTGTTGCCACAATATCGTGGCGCCGCGCCAATTAATTGGGTACTTATCAACGGCGAACAAGAAACAGGCGTGACCACATTCTTTTTACAGAAAGACATTGATACAGGAAATATTCTCTTCACCGAGAAAGTAAGATTGAATGATAGTTTTGATGCAGGAACGTTGCACGATAAGTTGATGGACAAAGGGGCAGGCCTTTTGGTAAGAACTGTTAAAGCTGTTGAAAGCGGCAGATATGTAGAGTTGCCGCAAGCTACAGTCCACACAGCATCAGAACTGAAACATGCGCCAAAGATATTTAAGGAAGATTGCCAAATAGACTGGAACAAACCTACTAAACACATATTCAATCTCATCCGCGGATTAAGCCCCTACCCAGTGGCATATACGTTACTAAATAATAAAATTCTGAAAATTTACGCAGCCGACATAGACAGTTCACCGGGATTAGACAAATCAGGCAGCTATCAAACTGATAATAAAACTTACCTGAAATTTGCTGCTGCGGATGGCTATATTTCCCTTTCAGATGTACAACTGGAAGGTAAGAAGCGAATGAAGATCGACGAGTTTTTAAGGGGCGTAAAATTGTAATCCTCACAAGTTCGTCATCAACTCAATTACAACTATTTGAAGTAAACATTCGCTTTATCTTTGCTGCTCATAAAACGCACATGGCCACTGTACACCCGGGAATTCAAAAGCTAAAAGAAGCAATTGCTATACACCGTCAGAAACTTACAGAACACCCACTTTATGCACATATAAATTCGCTTAAGGATCTGCATGTTTTTATGGAACACCACATCTTCGCCGTGTGGGATTTCATGTCTCTATTAAAGGCGCTTCAGATTAACCTAACCTGCGTAAAGTTACCTTGGGTGCCTGTTGGTGATGCCAATACACGTTATTTGATTAATGAGATTGTGGCCGGTGAAGAGAGCGATGTTGACCAAAACGGCAACCGTTGCAGCCACTTTGAACTATACCTGCGGGCTATGGAGCAAGCCGGTGCAAACACTGCGCAGATCAACTCATTTCTTGATTTTCTAAAACACGCGGGCATTAACATGGCACTCGAAGAAGCCGGTGTTGCAGAAGGAGTAAAAAGCTTTGTGCAAAATACGTTCAAGGTCATTAATGACGAAAAACCACATGTCATAGCTGCCGTGTTTACTTTTGGCCGGGAGGATCTTATCCCCGGAATGTTTATCAGTCTGGTAAAAGAGCTCAACAAACAGTTCCCGGGTAAGGCGGATATTCTGGTGTATTATTTAGAGCGCCACATAGAAGTCGACGGCGACCACCACTCGCACCTGGCTTATGAGATGACGGCCGAACTTTGCGGTGATGACAATACTAAATGGGCAGAAGCAGAAACAGCAGTTATTAAAGCTTTGCAACAAAGGTTGGCTTTATGGAATAGCGTCGAGACAGCGATTTCAACAAAGGCTTTATTGACATAATCACTCTTTATATTTATTCAACTCGTCAGACAACATTTTGCTAAGGCGGTTAAAATATCGCTTTACGCCAAAGCCCATTACCCACTGAATACCGCGAGACGCGTTGGTGATGAACACCTCGTCAGCTTCATAAAGTATGTGCGGATTTATCTGCGCTTCCACCATAGGGATATTTAAACTTACCGCAATTTTGATTACAACATTGCGCATCACCCCGCTGATGCAACCCTCTGTTAAAGCCGGAGTGTAAAGTTTTTCCTGGTACCATACAAACAGATTAGCACTGATGGTTTCGCATAAGAAGCCATTTTGATTTAAGATAAATGCTTCGTCAAGCTTGTTTTCTGTTTTAAAAATGCCGGCCAAAACATAAAGCAAAGCGTTGCTGGTCTTGAAGTTCGACAACGCATTTATGGGCTTAGTCACTTCTGTATATACGTCCATGATCAGGCCGCGATTATTTAACTCATAGGTATCATCAATAATTGGCTCGATCTCCAGTATATAAGCGCTCCTATTACCAGATGGTGTGTATAATCCGCCGGCATCGCGGAAAACAGACAACCGTAATCTTCCGTTCTTTATCTTATTTGTAGCGGCTAATTTCTTCGCTTTCTCTCGGATAAACCAGTCGTCCATTTGCGAATAGCCGTCCAGCTTAAGGGCTTTCATTCCCGCTTTTAAACGGGCAGCATGCAGGTCGGCAAACTTTAATTCTCCTTTAATGATCCGCATACTCTCAAACAAACCATCTCCGTATCTGAAGGCGCGGTTTGCAGCAGTAAAAGTTTTGGTATCAGCAGGTAAAATATCTCCGTTCAGATCAATAAAAAGGGGCTTCATTGTATCGATAACAAAAAGATCAATCGTTTGCTTTTGTATTTACTGCAATATAATTACGCCACCTGGCTATCACTGTTTCAAAGTTCTGTGGCAGTGGCGCTTCAAAATTCATACGTTCTTTTTTTGATGGATGCAAAAAGCCAAGAGTTTGCGCGTGCAGCGCCTGGCCCGGCATTAATGCAAGGTTATTCTCCACAAATTGCTTGTATTTGCCAAACACGGTCCCTTTAATAATGCGGTCGCCGCCGTAGGTATTATCGGCAAATAACGGGTGCCCAATGTGTTTCATATGGGCGCGTATCTGGTGCGTACGCCCAGTTTCCAAGCGGCACTCTATTAGAGTTACATAACCTAACCGCTCAAGGACCTTATAATGGGTTACAGACCACTTTCCTTTTTCTGGATCATCATAAATAGACATTACGCGTCTGTCGTTTACGCTGCGGCCTATGTAACCTGTAACGGTACCGTCTGTTTCTATATCGCCCCAAACCAACGCCACGTATTTACGGGCAATGGTATGCTCATAAAACTGGCGCGCCAGCCAGGCCATTGAACGTTCATTTTTGCTGATCAGTAACAAGCCTGAGGTATCCTTGTCAATGCGGTGTACCAGTCCGGGGCGGCCATCATTGCCCGGCAGCACCGGTAATTGCTGAAAATGAAATACCAACCCGTTTACCAGGGTGCCGCTGTAATTATTATACCCGGGGTGTACCACCATACCGGCCGGCTTATTGATCACCAGCACATCATCATCCTCGTAAACAATATTAAGCGGTATATTTTCGGGATAAACTTCTGTATCGCGCGGCGGGTGCGGTAATACCACAGAGATTACATCATTTGGCTTAACCTTATAGCTGGATTTTATAGCTTTGTCATTCACCAGCACGTTACCCAACTCTACACCGTTTTGGATACGGCTGCGCGTAGCATTTTCAATACGGTGCATCAAAAATTTATCAACCCGCAATAATGACTGTCCTTTATCAACTATTATGCGAAAATGCTCATAAAGGTCCTGCTCTTCTTGCTCAATCAGTTCGGGTTGTTGCGACATTGCTGCAAAAATACCTTTTTTAGCCTTAATTGATTATTCTCGTAATTTGTGATAATTTCGCGTCACAAACCCCACATTCACTTAGACTTATCACCAAATTCAACTTATTGATATGAAAAAAAATTTATACGCTTTCTTATTTCTGATGTTTATCGCCGTTGGGGCACGTGCCCAGGACGGCTTTGACCAGCTGATCCGTTCCACCCCTGCAGACGCAACCAAACTGATCAATGCATACTCAAATCCCCTTTTTAAAGGACTAGGTTTCGGTCTTAACAGCGGCTGGACCAACACTGCAAAAACTAAAGGCTTCTTACATTTCGACGTCCGCATTACAGCGTCGTATATCACTCCACCGGTATCAGACAAGTCTTTTGACGTAACAAAAATTGGCTTGTCAAACCATGTTCAACCTGCAGGTAGCGCTACTATTGCCCAAACATTTAACGGTAGCAAAAACCTAAGCGGGCCAACCATGAATGTATTTGATGATAACGGCAATAAAGTGACCTCATTTGATATGCCATCCGGTCAGCTTAGTTTTACCGCGGCTCCTCAATTACAGGCGACGGTAGGGCTTGTGCAAAACACTGATGTTACCGTTCGGTATATTCCCGATGTAAAATTCAGTGATGATATCGGCACAATTGGTATGTTTGGCTTTGGTTTAAAACATAATATTGCACAGGATTTTAATTCGCTAAAACACCCTGTGCCATTTGATCTTTCTGTTGCTTTTGGGTACAGCAGGCTGAATTACTCTAAAGGACTTAACGTACAACCCGAAAGTGGCGCGCAGCCGCTTAACGCGCAGCAGTCTACAGACTTCCGCAATCAGAAGATAGACGGGCACATCAACAGCTTTTTAGTGCAAGCGATTTTGTCAAAGAAATTTCTGGTGTTTACGCCTTTTGTGGCTGTTGGCTACAACACTGCCAAAACCGAGGTTGGCTTACTGGGTAATTACCCTATAACGTCAAGCGCGGTACCTGTTACAGGACAGAAATTTTACACCTCTTACAATAACCCTGTAAACATAACCAATTCAAACGTAGATGGTGTGCGCGGCGATTTAGGTTTTCAGCTCGATCTGGCTTTCTTTCGGTTTTATGCGTCGTATAGCCTTTCACAATCCTACAACATGGCCAATGCAGGCATAGGTCTAAGTTTCTAATGATAGAATTTGACGAGATCTCTAGCCCGGTTGAGCAGATACATGACGATTTATTTGACGCAAAGGGTCTAAAGGTTTTCATCAAACGGGATGATATGATTCATACTTTTATCTCCGGCAACAAGTGGCGTAAATTAAAGTATGTGCTTTGCGATGCCCGACAAAACGGCCGGAACCACCTTGTTACATTCGGGGGCGCTTTCTCAAATCACGTCATCGCCACAGCTGCAGCCGCAGCCAAATTTGGATTCACGAGTACGGGCTTTGTTCGCGGCGAGGAGGTAACAAACGATACGCTTTTTTTATGCCGTTTGCATGGCATGCAATTGATCTTCACTGACAGGGAGAGCTACCGCGACAAACCGGCACTTTTCGAAAAGCATTTTGGAGGCGATAGTAAAGCTTACTTTATAGACGAAGGCGGCGCATCCGCGCTGGGGGCAAGAGGATGCGCTGAAATGGTTGCAGAATTTCCGAATGTTTATGACCATATCTTTTGCGCAGCAGGGACAGGCACTACGGCAGCAGGCATCCTTAACGGACTTAAAGATCTGCCTACCCAGATTCACGTGGTATCGGCCTTAAAGGGTGGTGAATTTTTAAAAGATGACATTGACGGATACCTCGAAGGTAAATACAGGTACGAACTTCATACCGATTATCATTTTGGCGGCTATGCAAAAACGACTCTAGAGTTAACAGACTTCATAAAGTCATTTATTGAGCGGACAGGTATTTTAATTGAACCAGTGTACACCGGCAAAATGATGTACGCATTTTATGACATGGTAAAGCGCGATACCTTTGCCCCCGAAAGCAGCATTCTTGCCATTCATACAGGCGGATTGATAGGTTTGCTCGGCATGCGCGATAAGTTTTGACATAGCTCAGTACCGACCGAAAATCATTTCGGTTCAAAAAACAGGTTTAGTTTATTTAAACATACTTTTCACAAACGAGTATAAATATGCCTAAAACGGTTTGTTTTGAGGCTTTTTTGTAGATTTGTTTAAAGCCCATCCCTATGATCAAGCCAAAAATTTCACCTGCCGATGTACAATCCGTGTTAAGCAAACATATCCTTGCCGACGGCTTTGATCTCACGTTTGACATGGAAAAAAGTCAAGGCGTTTATATCTATGATTCTAAATATAATCGCAAACTGCTCGATTTTTTTACCTGTTTTGCATCGGTGCCATTAGGTTACAATCATCCTAAAATGGCGCACGACGAGGCCTTTAAAAAAGACCTTTTATTAGCGGCACTAACCAATCCATCTAACTCTGACATTTACACAGAGCAGTACGCCAATTTTGTATCTGTGTTTGAAAAAGTTGGCATACCTGATTATTTGCCACATGCTTTTTTTATTTCCGGCGGCGCATTGGCGATAGAAAACGCTCTAAAGACCGCCATGGACTGGAAAGTACAAAAGAACTTTGCTAAAGGCTACCAAACAGAAAAAGGCCATAAGGTAATACATTTTGAACACGCGTTTCATGGCCGCACAGGGTATACCCTTAGCCTTACTAATACTAAAGCTGTAAAAACAAAGTGGTTCGCACAATTCGACTGGCCAAGGGTCAGTACGCCTTATATCAATTTCGAAACACTAGAATCAAATCCGCAAGAGCTTTATGACCGCGAGGCAAAATCTATAGCAGAGATTAAAAAGGCGTTTGCGGATAACCCCGACGACATTTGCGCAATTATCATTGAACCTATCCAGTCAGAAGGCGGCGACAATCATATTCGTCAGGAATTTTTAGAGCAACTGCGCATTTTGGCCGACGAGAACGAGGCCATGCTGATATATGACGAAGTGCAAACCGGTGTCGGCCTTACAGGTAAATTTTGGTGTCATGAACATTTCGGAGAAAAAGCGCGGCCGGACATTTTAGCCTTCGGCAAAAAAATGCAGGTGTGCGGTATCTTAGTAAGTAACCGGGTGGACGAGGTTGTAGATAACGTCTTTAAAATACCATCGCGCATCAATTCAACCTGGGGCGGCAACCTTGCAGATATGGTACGCTCTGGAAAAATATTAGAAATCATTGCCGACGACAATCTGTGTAGCAATGCTGCACAAGTAGGCAATTATTTGCAGCGACAGCTTAAACACATTTCAAAAGAGAATAATGCGATAACCAATGTTCGTGGCCGGGGGTTACTTACGGCTTTCGATTTCGCTAATGGGGCAGTTCGGGACAAATTTGTACGCATAGGCATGGACAAAAATGTGATGTTTCTTGCCTGCGGTGATAAGAGCATAAGATTTAGGCCGGCACTCATCATGGATCAAAACCACATAGACGAAGGCTTAGCTGTGATGCGTGATATACTGGCTTTGCTATAGTGTAATAATCTTGCTACTTTGTGTTTTTTGTACGCGTTGTATTTAATGTTATAAAATAACGTCATATACTTGCACGTTCATAAACTTATACCTCTATAGTTGATAGTTCAATTAGAACCAAGTATATAATTATAAGTAATATTTCTCCCTGGCCCTATGAGTAAAAACACAGACAAACTTAAGCAACAGTTAGTAGAGATAACTGATGTTGTGAATGCATTTAAATCTGAAGCAGTACAACTGCGCATCATTGAGAAATTATTAGACCTGATGGTTGATGAAGATCGTCCTGAAGGTTATGTCCCTGCCGAAAAAAGGCTGAGCAAGCCTGCAACAGGCAATGGCGGCTATGTACACGTGAAGAAAAAACCCGGCGCCACCAAAATCTTATACCAATTGCTGGCAAGCGACTTCTTTACCCAGGCGCGTACCATATCTGACATTGCCGAGTATTGCCATGACCATTACGAATCGAACTTTAAGACTTCAGAATTATCAGGCATCTTGTTAAAACTGGCAAAGGAAAACCGATTAGTGAGATTGCGCAGTCAGGATAACAACCGCTTTGAGTACGTGAAACCGGGCGCTAAGGCTTAAGGTCAAACAAACTGTTTACGCCTAATATATTAAGTGAGGTGAAACCTTCGGCGAATTTTACGCCGATGCTTTTCCCAAACTCGCGGGCACGTGCTTCAATTACGTGTATGAATTCCGGTGTGGAAATATAAGTCTGCGGCTCGTCTTCCCATTCAGGGTTGTGGAACTGCGAGCCGTAGGCATATATACTTTCAATTTTCTTTTCCCAAAACTCGGTAACATCGATTACGATATCCGGATGAATGTAGCGATCTTGTATAAAGTGCAATACTTGTTTTGGCCGCCATTCTGTTTGGCCTGCGCCATCAATTTCTGTAGTTATTTTTCGTAAGCCTGAAAGGAAGCAAGCCTCTTCAACAATTTTATTGGCACGGCCATGGTCGGGATGACGATCGTGATAAGCGTTCGTAATTACAATTTCGGGCCGATACTGTCTAATCGCAGAGATTATTGGCAGCTGATGCTCACGGCTATTCTCAAAAAATCCATCGGGCAAGCTAAGGTTAACACGTACAGTTAACCCTAAAATTTCTGCCGCTGCAGCAGCCTCCTTGTCGCGGATCTCTGCAGAACCCCGTGTGCCTAATTCGCCGCGGGTGAGGTCGATGACACCAACCTTATAACCCATCGCTGCATGCTTTAAAATGGTTCCGGCACAGCCTAATTCGGCGTCGTCCGGATGAGCGGCAAGTACAAGGATATCTAGTTTCATAAGGATACAGGTTGATTAAGCAGTTGTTCTATTTTCTTTTTAACCTTTGTCGTATTAGGCTTGGTGAATGGGTAAAAAAAGTCACGCACTTTACCGTCCTTATCTATCAGGTATTTGTGAAAATTCCATTTAGGTGCCGCCCCTACTTTGCCATTTTGTTTTTTGTCCGATAAAAATTTAAAAAGCGGATCGGCATACGGTCCGCGGACGCGCATCTTATTAAACATCGGAAAGTTGGCATCAAACTTCTCGCAGAAAGCATGTAAACCGTTTCCTTCTAAAGGTTCCTGGTTGCCAAAGTCATTAGAAGGAAACGCCAGTATCTCAAAATCCTTACCGGCCATTGCTTTTTTCAATTCAACAAGGTCGGCCATCTGTGGTGTAAACCCGCATTGCGAGGCGGTGTTTACTATCAGGAGTACTTTATCTCTAAATTTTTCTAAGCTGGCTTTCTCTCCGTTAAGCTGCTCTACATCAAAGTTGTAGATGGTGCCTTCGTGCATGTATTAGTATAAGTTAGATGTATAGCCGGCCTGAAAAAGGATAGCCTCAATATCATGTTCTTCGCGGGGGTCATACTCCTGTTTAAGGTTATGCCCGAAAACACGGGCTACAGATTGATACATAAAAGCATGAAATCCGCCTTTCATGTCTTTAGCAAGCGTATAAGAAGTATTGCCCGTTTCACGTGCAATTAGTTTAATCAAAACTTCACCCTGAGTTATGGTGAGGTTCTTTATTTCTCTGTTAAAAAGTTCTTTAATCTGATCTTCACAAGCTTTGCGTAATTCCTTCTGCTTGTCTTTATCACCCGTAAGCGCCAGATCGCGTTGTAATTGCTCATAACGTGATGCAGCAAATTTGGCGTAAGGCCAAACCTTTAACACGTTGTATCTCAAACGGTAGTAGGCTTGCCTGTCGGCTTCGCTGGCGAAAATTCGGGTATCAACTATTTTGATCTCCGGAGTTACAATCCACGGAATAAGTTCGCCGTTATAGTTAGTGAGGTACGTTTTAATTGTGTCATTTTTACCCGTAACAGGGCGCGCTGGCATATTCTGTGCTTTAGTTAGCGTAACAGCCGCGAGAAGGAACACAAAAAGCGCAAAAAGTTTCATATTTTTAACTATTACAAAATAACGCTAATTGTGTGTGATTTTTGTATCCATGGTGCAATATTTATAGCCCTACGAATTATTGTTTATGAAGGAACTGGTGATAGACTTAGAAGCGGAAAAGAAAGAGATTCTTAAACGGTACCGGGCTTTGCTGCGCGCGTGTAAGTCGTCATTGCAGAAAGGTGATAAACGCCTGATACGCATGGCTTTTGATATGGCTTTAGAAAGTCACAAAGATATGCGCCGCAAATCTGGCGAACCGTATATTTATCATCCAATTGCGGTAGCGCAGATAGCAGCAGAAGAGATAGGTTTAGGCACAACTTCCATCGTATGTGCTTTGCTCCATGATGTTGTTGAGGATACCGATGTTACGCTTGAAGATATCGAGCGCGAGTTTGGTAAAAAGGTTGCCAAGATCATTGACGGCCTCACCAAAATTTCAGGCGTATTTGATACTAACAGTTCTTTACAGGCAGAAAATTTCAGGAAGATGCTGCTCACCCTGGCGGACGATGTAAGGGTGATCCTTATAAAATTGGCAGACAGGCTGCACAACATGCGCACCATGGAGTTTATGCCGCGCGACAAGCAATTAAAGCTATCTTCAGAAACGGTATACCTATATGCACCTCTTGCCCATCGCCTGGGGCTTTATGCTATAAAATCTGAATTGGAAGACCTTTCTATGAAATATATGGAAAGCGAAACTTATCAATTCATTAAAAACAAACTGAACGAAAAAAAGGCCGAGCGTGAGCGTTTCATTAAGGACTTTATTGGCCCGATACAAAAAGTGCTTGAGCAGCAAGGCTTAAACGCCGAAGTGTTTGGAAGGCCAAAGTCCATTCACTCTATTTGGAATAAGATGAAAAAAAAATCTATTCCGTTTGAGGAAGTATACGACTTATTTGCCATCCGGATAGTCTTGGACAGTGCGCCTGAAAATGAGAAATCAGATTCCTGGAAGGCCTATTCAATTGTTACAGACTTGTATCGTCCAAACCCGGATAGGTTACGCGATTGGATATCATCACCCAAAATTAATGGTTACGAATCTTTACATACTACAGTAATGGGTCCGCGTGGTCAATGGGTGGAGATACAGATACGCACCAAGCGCATGAATGAAATTGCTGAAAAAGGCTTCGCCGCGCATTGGAAATATAAAGAGTCCACTACAGATAACGGCCTTGACCAGTGGATACAAAAAGTGCGTGATATGCTGCGCAACCCTGAAAGCAATGCGCTGGATTTTATAGACGACTTTAAAATGAACCTCTTCTCTGAAGAGATTTTCATCTTCACGCCGAAAGGCGCTTTGCTGCAGTTGCCGGTAGGCGCTACAGCGCTCGATTTTGCTTTCGAGATACATTCAGATGTCGGTGCAAGCTGTATTGGCGCTAAAGTGAACCACAAACTGGTACCGCTAAGTCACAAATTACAGAACGGCGACCAGGTGGAGGTGATCACCTCAAGTAAGCAAGTGCCGAAAGAAGACTGGCTGAATTTTGTGGTTACTGCAAAAGCAAAAGCCAAGATCAAATCGGCATTAAAAGAAGAGAAACGTAAAATAGCCGAGGACGGAAAAGAAATTTTAGAACGCAAGCTTAAAAGTTTAAAAATCACTTATAACTCAGATAACATCCATAAACTGAGTTACTTCTTTAAGCTGCCGTCGACACAAGATCTATTCTTTAATGTAGCTAAGGGTCTTATCGACATGAAAGACCTGAAGGATTATCAGCTTTCCGAAAAAAGTATTGAAAACAAGCCACAGGATAAGATCGATAATGACCAGGTTCAGGGTATACTTCGTAGTATAAAAACCAAAGACAGCGACATACTCCTCATTGGCGAGGATATGCAGAAGATAGATTACAAACTGGCCAATTGCTGTAATCCTATCCCCGGCGATGATGTTTTCGGATTTATTACTATTAACGACGGCATCAAAATTCATCGTACCAATTGCCCTAATGCCACTAAACTGATGTCTAATTATGGTTATCGTGTTGTAAAAGCCCGCTGGACCAATCAGCATGAATTAGCGTTCCTCACCGGCCTGCGTATTACCGGTATCGATGATGTGGGACTGATCAACAAGTTAACAACTGTAATATCGCAAGATTTTAAAGTAAATATGCGCTCTATCACTGTAGATAGCGATAACGGCATTTTTGAAGGCTCTATTATGGTTTACGTAAACGACCGTGAACACCTGGATAACCTGATAAGACATTTAAAAACTGTTAAAGGTATCACCTCTGTAACCCGCTTCGACTCAGCGCCGGTTGAAAAAGCTTCTTAAAGTTTGTCGGAACTAATGATGCTAATTGGTTTACATATTGGTAACTCTATAACTTACCAACACAGTAACTATAAAACCAATTTTATACCTTTGGAATGCTAAATAATTAATATGGCCCAGCAGGAAACCATAACGATGGTAAAAAAGATTTTCGAGGCCTACCTTGAAAATAAAAGTCTGAGAAAAACCCCCGAGCGCTTTGCCATCCTCGAAGAAATTTATTCGCGAAGCGATCACTTCGATGTAGAGTCGCTCTACATTCACATGAAAAATAAAAAGTACCGCGTTAGCCGGGCTACCGTTTATAATACTCTGGAACTTTTGGTATCGTGCGATCTGGTTACTAAACACCAGTTTGGTAAAAATATGGCGCAGTTTGAAAAATCTTATGGTTATAAACAGCATGACCATATCATTTGTCTTGATTGCGGTAAAGTTGTTGAGTTTTGCGACCCGCGCATACAGCAGATACAGTCTATGATGGGTGAGATCCTTCAGTTTGAAGTGAAGCACCATTCGTTAAATTTATATGCCGGCTGTGAGCGCCTAAAAGCCGGTTATTGCGACAGAAGGGTTTCGTAATTAATTCTGTTATATTTATTTCGGCTTTTATTTGCAGTTCTTAAATATTCCCAATAAAAATACTCACGGTTATGTTGACAAGATGGCATGACCAACACGTTTGATTAAATGGCAGTTGATGTTTTATTAGGCCTCCAGTGGGGCGACGAAGGTAAAGGCAAAATAGTTGATGTACTTGCGGCCGACTATGATCTGATAGCCCGTTTCCAGGGTGGACCAAACGCGGGCCACACGTTAGAGTTCGATGGCAAAAAATTTGTGCTGAACACCATACCATCAGGCATATTTTTCCCAAATACCATGAACCTTATTGGCAATGGTGTGGTGATCGACCCGATTACTTTAAAAAGGGAGCTTGATAAATTAAAAGAAGCCGGCCATGATTTACTAGCCAAGAAAAACTTGCTAATCGCAAAAAAAGCCCACCTAATATTGCCGACCCATCAATTGTTGGATGCAGCTTCGGAAAAGAAGATGGGCGAAGGCAAGATTGGCTCTACCCTAAAAGGCATAGGCCCAACTTATATGGACAAAACAGGCCGTAATGGGCTGCGCATCGGCGATATCACCTTACCGGATTTCAAGGAGCGATACCAAAAATTAGTTGCTAAACATACTTCAATGCTGCAGTCGCTTTACGGCGAAGTGGTTGACTTTAGTGAGCGTGAAACCGCGTTCTTTGAGGCGCTGGATTTTATCAGTCAATTCCCTTTGGTAGATTCAGAGCACCTGGTAAATAATTATATTAAAGAAGGTAAAAAAGTATTGGCCGAGGGTGCGCAAGGTGCATTATTGGATATAGATTTTGGTTCTTATCCGTTTGTCACGTCATCAAACACAACAACTGCCGGCGCTTGCACCGGGTTAGGCATTGCCCCATCAAAAATTGGCGATGTGATAGGCATTTTTAAAGCTTATTGTACCCGGGTCGGCGGCGGCCCTTTTCCTACCGAGTTAGACAATGAGACCGGCGAAGAACTGCGCAAAATCGGCCATGAGTTTGGCGCCACTACCGGTCGCCCGCGCCGTACAGGCTGGATTGATTTGCCGGCACTAAAATATGCCATCATGTTAAACGGCGTAACTCAACTGGTTATGACCAAAGCAGATGTGCTAAGCGGCTTTGAAAGCATTTATGCCTGCACGCACTATGAATATCGTGGAGAGACCATAGATTACATGCCGTATGATATTATTACAATAAAACCAGAACCCGTCTATAAAGAAATTGATGGCTGGAATGAAGACCTGACGGGAATAAAAGAATTGGAAGAGATACCTGCTAAACTAAAAGCTTATATCGATTTTCTGGAAAGCGAACTTGGTGTTCCCGTGAAATATTTGTCTGTAGGCCCGGACAGGATGCAGACTTTGGTTTTGAATTAAGATTTCTGAAGCGACACGAAAAGCTGTCATAAGAGCCTGTCGAAGTATGGTGTGATAGCCCTCGCTCATGCTTCGAGACCCGCAGCATAACACCGCGCTGCCTGATCGCTTCATTCACGCAATGACAAAGTTTAAAGCCTTTGATATTTACATCAAACGATATCACCCTGTTTAAAAAGAAAGCCTTGCAATGGGCATCTTCTTTTGAGGTGTGCTGTTACCTGGATTCTAACTCATTTGCTGATAAGTATTCAAAATTTGATGCGCTGATAGCGGCTGGTGTAAAACGCGAATTAACGGCTAAAGTGGGTAACGCGTTCGATCAATTGCAACAATTTCATAAAACAAATGCGCAGGAGTGGCGCGCAGGGTTTTTAACTTATGATCTTAAGAACGAGCTAGAGAATCTTCAATCAGACAATTTAGACGGCCTTGATTTTCCCGAAGCTTATTTTTTTGTTCCTCAACATTTGATCAGGATTCACGGTAGTGAAATTGAAATATTGAGCGACAAAACCGAAGAGATATTTGATACGATCAACAATTATCAATTACAAGCTGAGGAGCCGACAACGCCGGTTGATATAAAATCGCGTTTAACCAAACCAGATTATCTCCAAAAGGTCAACCTTGTTAAGGAACACATTTCCCGCGGCGATATTTATGTCACTAACTTCTGCCAGGAGTTTTACGCTGATAATGTTGTTATTGATCCGATAAAGGTTTTTGATGACCTCAATCAGTTATCACCAAATCCGTTCGCTTGCTTTTTCAAATATTATGATCATTATGCGATCTGTGCTTCGCCGGAGAGATTCTTAGCCAAGCGTGATAATAAATTGATCTCTCAACCCATAAAGGGCACCGCTCCCCGTGGCTTAGACGCGACTGATGACGCTGTAATGAAGCAACAACTGACTAACAACACTAAAGAACAGCAGGAAAATGTGATGGTTGTAGACATGGTGAGGAATGACCTAACGCCCTGCGCAAAACGGGGAACTGTGCAAGTGGAAGAACTTTTTGGCTTATATACTTTCGAACACTTGCATCAGATGATATCAACGGTAACTTGCGATATAGACGAAAATGTTTCGGCTATAGAAGCCATCAAAGCGGCCTACCCTATGGGCAGCATGACCGGTGCGCCAAAGGTGAACGCGATGCAATTAATGGAAAGTTTCGAGGTAAGCAAACGGGGTATTTACTCAGGATCCATTGGTTATTTTAGCCCCGATGGAGACTTTGATTTCAATGTAGTTATCCGCACGCTGTTATATAATGCATCAAAAAAATACTTGTCATTCCATACAGGGAGCGCGATAACCCACAGCGCGGATGCCGAGGCAGAGTATCAGGAGTGCTTGTTAAAAATCGGTGCTATACGCCGCGTACTGCGGGCCCGGTAATTTTACCTGCAACCCTCACCACCACTTCAGAGCCTTTTGCAAAAAATACAGAAAATGGCTGCTTGCTTAAATATGGTACGAAATCTTCCCCGTAAGTCGCGCTTACATCCATCGTTAGTTTATAGTCAACCACTTTTGCCACCTGCCATGATGGATGCTCGACAGCATACTCCAGCGTTTGCAAATCATTAAGTTTATTATAGCCCCAGTAATGTTCAAAAATAAATTGCTCAGGCCCGTTAGGCAGCATTTCTGTATAATCACAGTCAACGGTCACGGCTATCTCCGCCCATTCTCCTTTAAACTTCCATCCGTAAACATACTTTGTTAATCTGTCACTTTCAACTTTGATGGAATGCCGCATTGGCATTGCTATGTAATGCTCATTGTAAATGGTGTTAGCGATGACAGGGATGATTCTTTTCGGCACTATTTCACTAATAAAAACTGCGCCTCGTTTCCACTCTTTGCCATCAAAGTGTCTCACATAAAAACGAAGGTTAACCTCTTCGAAATTTACGTGAAACGGCCATTTTATACCCCAAACCTTAGTATCGGCAAAAAGGAAACCTACAACACTTACAAGGGCTTTGCCTTCCCACAGATCAAGCTCGGTAAAAGGCGGTAAATGTTTTTGAAGAACCTTAGGGTCTACCTCATAATTCATCATAATGAGATTGTCCCAACGTGCTGTCAAGAAGCGTTTCTGCCGCATTAAGGATGATAGTATTTCATCGCCTCCGGCAATTCGTTTTGAATTGCCGCAATACGCGTAGCATCAGCCGGGTGCGTGCTCAAAAACTCAGGTGTTCCGTTGCCGGGATTTGCGGCAGCCATCCTTTGCCAGAAACCTACGGCTATGTGCGGGTCATAGCCGGCAAGCGCCATAAAGGTTAGACCTAACCTATCGGCTTCGCTTTCCTGGTTGCGGGAGTATTTTAGCAAAACCAATTGCCCCCCAACGCCATATAGCGAGTTAACGATGCCTACAGTACGGTTATTAGAAACGTTGGCAGCAGTACCGATAGCCGCGCCTATACCTTGCGCAACATATTGTTGGGAGATACGTTCGGCTGAGTGGTGTGCAATTGCATGGCCGATTTCGTGGCCCAATACAGTTGCCAAACCGGCATCGTCGCGGCTATAAGGCAAAATGCCGCTATAAACTGCAACCTTACCACCTGGCATGCACCAAGCATTTATTTCGCCGCTTTGTATAAGGTTAAACTGCCAGTCAAAATTATACTGATTGGCGTAACCGTTCTGCTGAAGATAATTCTGGACCGCGCGTGCCAGTCTTGACCCTACACGTTGCACCCGCTGTGCGTCGGCTGTGTTGGCTATAACCTTGGTTTTAGGATCTGAAAGCAACGTGCGATAACTGGTAGCCGCCGATTGATTGATCTCTGCATCGCTGACCACATTTAACTGACTGCGGCCTGTGAGCGGAACGGTTGAGCAAGAGCTTAGCGCAACGGCTAAAATTGCCAAGCTAAGAAGTGTAGGTATCTTCATAAAAATCAGGCCGCCTTTTTTTTAAAGAGGTTGACTTTTGATTCTTTGCCTTTAAGTAATCGCTCTATGTTTTTTTGATGTGTAACCAAAATGAGTACGCACATACACATGCCATATATCACTACCGATTTTATGTAAACCGGGAAAATGAATGCAACAGCAATAGGATACACAAAACCCGCCACAATAGAACTTAATGATACATAGCGGGTTATAAGCAAAATAACAATGAACACTATTACGCAAAGTAAAGCGGCATGCAGGTTAATAGCTAAAACCATTCCAAACAAAGTGGCAATACCTTTACCGCCTCTAAACCCTGCAAAAATCGGGAATAAGTGGCCCATAACTGCAGTTATGCCCAATGCCAGCATATAGTTGATAAATACAACCGATTGTACATTGCCTGTAGTAGAAACGCCTATAAAATAGGCCAGGTTGGTAGCAACATACCCTTTGAGGATATCTATGAGCATTACCGGTATTCCAGCTTTTTTCCCTAATACCCTAAAGGTGTTAGTTGCTCCTGCGTTACCGCTGCCGTACTCACGAATGTCTATCTTGTAAAACGCTTTACCTATCCATACGGCTGTTGGTATAGAGCCGAGAAAGTAGGCAAGAATAAGCGCTGAAATAGAGTAGATAGATATCATTCCAGCACAATATTAATAAATAGAAACGTTAGTAACTACACTCATTATGCTTTAACGGCCTTTAAACTCATGTCCAAACTTTTAACAGAATGGGTTAAGGCGCCTACGGAGATATAATCTACGCCGCAGTTGGCGTAATCGCGGATGTTATCAATAGTGATACCACCTGAGGCTTCTGTAATAAAACGGCCTTTATTCATGGCAACGGCTTGTTGCAAAACATCGGGCTTAAAATTGTCTAGCAAAATGCGATTAACGCCACCCGTTTGGAAAACCTCTTCCAACTCATCAAGGTTACGCACCTCTATCTCTATCTGCAAATTTTTGCCCGTTTCTGCCAAATAATCCTTTGCATTGTTTATGGCGTTGGCAATGCCGCCAGAATAGTCTACGTGGTTATCTTTGATAAGTATCATGTCGTATAGCCCGAAACGATGGTTCACCCCTCCTCCTATTTTGACAGCCCATTTTTCAAGGTAACGCATACCGGGAGTTGTCTTACGCGTGTCCAGCAGCTTCGTTCCTGTGCCTTCTAACAATTGGGTTATTTCGTGGGTTTTGGTAGCGATACCGCTCATGCGCTGCATACAGTTAAGTACCAAACGTTCTGCCTTTAATATGCTGTGAACACTGCCCTCAATGGTGAAGGCTATGTCACCAGGGTTTATTTCCACGCCATCGTTTAAAAATATTTCGAGTTGCAAACTTTCGTCGACTATACGGCAGATCTCTTGCGCCAACTCAACACCTGCTAAAATGCCTTCGTCTTTGATCAGTAATTTAGCCTTACCTCGAGTGCCTTTCGGAATGGTTGAAAGTGAAGTGTGATCGCCATCACCAACATCTTCTGTCAGGGCGTTTTTAATAAAATCGTCTATAATTGTTTTATCCACGGTAGTAGGTTATACGCCAAAAGTAAAAACATTGTTTGAATTTGGTCCATGGTCGTCAGTTGTTGATTTTTATTCATTTGGCATTCGCTCATTTTATCATTCACTCATTCTATCATTAGATTATATTTGCCCTGTGGAACAACGAAAAAAAGTAGCCTTATTGATACTCGACGGCTGGGGATACGGCCGCGAAGACAAGTCTAATGCGATATTTAACGCCAAAACGCCATTTTTTGACCACTTACTTGCAACTTACCCGCACTCTAAGTTAGAAGCATCGGGTATGGCGGTAGGTTTGCCGGATGGTCAGATGGGCAACTCTGAAGTTGGCCACATGAACCTTGGCGCGGGTCGAGTAGTGTACCAGGAACTTGGCCGTATCCATAAAGCGGTCGACGATCTTGAACTACCAAAAAACAAGATAATTGCAGACGCTTTTACCTACGCTAAGCAAAATAATAAGGATGTACACTTTATAGGCTTGGTATCCGATGGTGGGGTGCACGCCCATACAAAACACTTACGCGGTTTGTGTGATGCTGCAGGTGAATTTGGACTTCAGAAAGTGTATATACACGCTTTTTTAGATGGCCGTGACACTGATCCAAATTCAGGTGTCGGATATATCAGTGATTTAGAGAACTACATTGCCAACAAGCCTGTGCAGATCGCATCTGCTATTGGGCGATATTATGCGATGGACCGCGATAATCGCTGGGAACGTGTAAAGTTGGCTTACGACCTTATGGTTAATGCTGAAGGTAAAAACACCGCAGATGTAGTTGGCGCTATCAAAGAATCGTACGCCGAAGGCGTTACAGATGAGTTTGTGAAACCAATTGTTAAAGTTGATGCAAACGGCAAGCCTATCGCCGTAATCAAAGACGGCGATGTGGTAATTTGCTTTAACTTCCGTACAGATCGTGGTCGCGAGATCACTGTCGCGTTAACACAAAAAGCTTTTCATGAGCAAAACATGGTGCCGTTAAAGTTGCGCTATGTAACCATGACCACTTACGACGAAACTTTTAAAGATGTCGACGTTGTATTTACAAAAGATGATCTGGTTAAAACCTTAGGCGAAGTTCTGCAGGATGCTGGTAAGAACCAGATCCGCATCGCCGAGACCGAGAAATATCCGCATGTGACTTTCTTCTTTTCCGGGGGGCGTGAGAAAGAATTCGCTAATGAAAAACGTTTGTTAGTGCCATCACCAAAAGTGGCAACTTACGACCTGCAGCCCGAAATGAGCGCCGTAGCTATCCGCGATGCAATATTGCCAGAGCTTGAGGCTGAATGGCCTGATTTTGTCTGCCTTAATTTTGCTAATACAGATATGGTTGGTCATACCGGCGTATTTAGTGCTGTAGTAACCGCAGCCGAAACGGTAGACGCGACAACGAAAGCAGTGGTAGAAATCGGATTGCAGCATGGCTACTCGTTTATCATCATTGCCGATCACGGCAACGCCGATTACATGATTAACGATGACGGCTCGCCTAACACTGCGCATACAACCAACCTGGTGCCATGCATTGTAATAGATAATGATGTAAAAGAAGTTAAAGACGGTAAACTGGGCGACATTGCACCAACTGTTTTGACTATACTTGGCGTAGCTATTCCGCCCGAAATGACCGGTAATGTATTGGTGTAAAAAGGCATTGATTGTAACGTTGGGTTTGCTTTGCATTTATGGCTGCAAACCCGATGTTAAGGAGTTTAAAGGTCAATATAAGTATTTCGACCTTAAAGGCTTTATGCGCACAGATTCTGCCCGACTGGTGGCTTCAAATCCTTTAGTAGATAAATCTGTAAGCCATAACGGTGCTGTAGAAACACGTCAGCTTAAAATTGCTAACTGGGGTAACGAGCTAAGTATGTTTACCAATTCTGACATAAACCGCCCGGCCTGGCGCAACAGTTATCAAACTAAAACACTAGGCGATTCTACTATTTACCTCTCCAATGAGCCGGATCTCAAAACCAAAAGACTAATCATCGTTAAACATGGTGATAAAGTTGCGTCTATTCACATCGTAAATCATACAGAAAATCTGCTTTTCGAAGCCAACGAAGATCTAACTTATGTTCCCGATTCGCTATATATCATCAGCAAGAAACAACAAGTGCTGATATTGGGTAGCAATAACTATCTGGTTAAGGGAAGGATAATTAAGTGACTTCGGCTCGCTGTTTAGAAAACATATAGCTTAGTCCTACCTGCGTCCTATTGCAAGAGCCAACTTTTCTTTAGAGATATCTATTTGAGAAGATATATCAGATCGCGACGGGTTATCGTTTAGCACCCGTTCCAGATCTGCGATTGATGCTCTAAGTGCTTTTACGGCTATTGTACGGTCAAAACACCGGTTCGCCGGGTCTAGTTTAAATAAGCCATATTCGCGGTACGCTATACCCCTGTTCTGATAGGTTTTAGATTCGGGCTCTATACCGATAGCTTTAGTGTAATCAAGGATAGCGCCAAGCAAATATTTCTCGCGTTCAGTGAAAGAATACCCAGCATCTTTCCCTATAAACCCCTTTGCCCGGGCACGATAGTAATAAGACGTCGCATCTGCAGGTTTCATATTAATTACCCTGCTGTAAGCCTGTATAGATTTTTTATAATTATCGCTGTGATAATAAGAATAACCTAACATCCAAAGCGCATCTGTATTGGTTGTATCCAGCACGCAAGCTTTTTCTAATCGTGTAATCGCAACTTTAAAATCACCCTCAAGAAACGCTTGCTGACCCAATTTTACATAGGCATTTTGTGCTAACGAAACGTTTGCTGAAGTAATTGCAATTAAGAAAAGTAAAAATGGAAACCTCATTTACCAGGTCTTGCTAACAAAGATTGACAGACATTAAACTGCTAAACCTAAAGATTATTATCGCTCTTTTTGTTTTTCTTTATAATCCATCACCGCAGAAGTATATGCTGACGATTTAACAGTCCGCTACGTCAGGTTGCACGGTTTAAACAAAAGTAACTGTTTTTCAGCACATAAAACAAAATCTACCTTTGTCTTTAGCAGATCTTAAAGATGCCTTTCATCTTGGCATAGGTCTTGAACCCTATACAGTTGCAGCGACAGGTATCAACTTTTATCGCTTGCATCGCAGTTTTCAAATGAATAACTGCCAATATGACGTTATAATATAGAAAGGGTATTTGATGAGTTATGATCCGTTTGATTTTAAAAACGCTTTACCGGTAATAAATGAGGATTCTGAGTTCTTTCCGCTGATGTCTACAGAAGACGAGGAGGAAATGAACAATGAAGAGATGCCCGAAGTGTTAGCTATTCTTCCGCTAAGAAATACAGTATTGTTCCCTGGTGTGGTTATTCCCATTACCGTAGGGCGTGATAAATCTATTAAATTGGTTAAAGAAGCTAACCGTGGTTCTCGAATAATCGGTGTGGTTTCTCAACAAGATGTTGGTATAGAAGACCCGACATTCTCTCAATTGAACCGTGTGGGCACCACAGCGCTTATTGTTAAAATGCTGCAAATGCCCGATGGAAACACCACCGTTATCCTGCAGGGCAAAAAGCGTTTTACGCTTCAGGAAGAAATACAGTCAGAGCCTTACATAAAGGCTTCGATAATTCCGTTCGAAGAGGTTAGGCCACGAGAGGATAAAGAGTTTAAAGCGATGGTGTCGTCGGTTAAAGACATGGCGATGAATATTATCCAGCTATCTCCTAACATTCCGACTGAGGCTGGCATCGCGATAAAAAACATCGAAAGCACTTCATTCCTCATAAATTTTATATCGTCAAACATGAACGCCGATATGGAAGTGAAACAACGTATGCTGGAAACGGTAAACCTTCGTGACCGCGCCCGATTGGTATTGGAACATTTGACCACTGAGATACAGATGCTGGAGTTGAAAAACCAGATACAATCAAAAGTGCGTGTCGATCTGGACAAGCAGCAGCGCGATTATTTTTTGAACCAGCAGCTAAAAACCATACAGGAAGAACTGGGTGGCAACACGCCTGATCTGGAATTGGACAATTTACGCGAGCGGTCTAAGAAGAAGAAATGGGCTAAAGAAGTTGCCGATCATTTTAGTAAAGAATTGGATAAGCTGGCGCGAATCAATCCGGCCGCAGCCGATTATTCTGTGCAGATCAACTACCTTGAGTTGCTCTTAGACCTTCCTTGGAACGAATACACAAAAGATAATTTTGATCTTAAGCGCGCACAGAAGGTTTTAGACAAAGACCATTTTGGCCTGGATAAAGTTAAACAGCGTATCATAGAGTACCTGGCGGTGCTTAAGCTAAAGCACAACATGAAAGCGCCTATCCTTTGTCTGGTAGGCCCCCCCGGCGTTGGTAAAACTTCGTTAGGAAAATCTATTGCAAAAGCATTGGGTAGGCGTTATGTTCGTATGTCGCTAGGTGGTTTGCGTGATGAAGCAGAAATCCGCGGTCACCGTAAAACATATATTGGCGCTATGCCGGGCAGGGTTATACAATCGGTTAAAAAGGCGGGTGCTGCCAATCCGGTATTTATTTTGGATGAAATTGATAAAGTTGGCGCCGATTTTCGAGGCGATCCGTCTTCCGCACTTTTAGAAGTTTTAGATCCGGAGCAAAACAGCACTTTCTACGATAATTATGTTGAGATGGACTTTGATCTATCTAACGTAATGTTCATCGCCACAGCCAATTCGCTTAGCACTATACAGCCTGCGTTGCTTGACCGTATGGAGATCATAGAAGTGAATGGCTATACCATTGAAGAGAAGATAGAAATAGCTAAACAGCACTTGCTGCCAAAACAGCGCGAAGCGCATGGTGTAACTTCGAAACAGATTTCAATTAAGAATGATGTGATGGAGAAGTTGATCGAAGATTATACCCGCGAGTCGGGCGTGCGTGCTTTAGACAAAAAAGTGGGATCGGTGGTACGCGGGGTTGCCAAAAGCATTGCGCTTGAAGAAGCATACAATACCGCTGTCAGTAAAAAAGACCTGGAGACAATTTTGGGTGCCCCTATTTACGATAAGGATATTTATGAGAATAACAACGTAGCGGGGGTTGTTACGGGTCTGGCCTGGACACAAGTGGGTGGCGATATTCTTTTCATTGAAGCAAGTTTAAGCCCCGGCAAAGGACGGTTAACGCTTACCGGAAGTTTAGGTGATGTTATGAAAGAATCGGCAACTATTGCGCTTGCCTATTTGCGGGCACACGCTGCATATTTCGACATCAACCAAAAGCTGTTTGAGCAGTGGGATGTGCACATACACGTGCCGGCCGGTGCAACGCCGAAAGACGGTCCGTCTGCAGGCGTTACTATGCTTACCGCATTGACTTCGGCGTTTACACAGCGTAAGGTAAAACCAAACCTAGCCATGACTGGCGAGATCACGCTCCGCGGCCGTGTACTTCCGGTTGGTGGCATCAAAGAAAAGATCCTTGCTGCCAAACGTGCCGACATTAAGGACATCATTTTGTGTAAGTCGAATAAAAAAGACATTCTCGAGATCAAAGAACATTATATAAAGGACTTGCAGTTCCATTACGTTACTGAAATGCGTGAAGTGATAGATCTGGCCTTACTACAAGAAAAAGTAAGTGACGCGTTAGAACTTACCATTAAAGAAGACACGAAGCCGGTGCTGAATTAGTTGAAACACCGTAAATTGAAAGCCCTGAAATAGCAGGGCTTTTTTTATTTTAGCCCGATTAAAATACCCCACTCATAAATGACCAAATTTTTAACTGCCCTGCTTCTGCTGCTTACTTCTTATACTTTAACGCAAGCACAAACGCATTCGCACGAGATGGGTTTCCAATCTGACAATGACGGATACCTTGCGCAAGGGTCTGACCGTTATTACACTAACGGCATTTTTGTCAACTACAGGCATGCACTTACTGTCAATGCAAAATCTAAACTTGCCAATAAGGTACTTGGTTTAGAGATAGGCCAAAAAATGTACAATCCACAATCGGGCAGCGTACCATCCGCGTTATATATAGACCGCCCTTTTGCAGGCTATTTGTATGCGGGCGCGACGTTGAATTTTTTATACAAAAATGAAAGCAATCTAAAGCTTGGTTTACAGGCTGGTGTTATTGGCCCGGCCTCATATACAAAGCAAATTCAAGAATTCATACACAGAACGTTTGGCTTTTACCCGCCAACCGGCTGGGAATATCAGATCAGAAACAATGCTGTTGTCAATCTATCTGCAGAATATAATAAACTGCTATATCGCTCAGGTGCTTTTGATGTAAGCTTAAGCGCATATGGCAATGCGGGTACCGGTTTTGATGGTGCAGGCGTTGGTCCTATGTTAAGATTAGGAACATTCAACAAGCTTTTTAATTCGGCAGCAACACAAAGCTCATCCATAAAAAACGGAAGTGCTTACGCATCAACTGCAAAGCACGAATTGTTTTTTTATTACAAACCTCAATACAATTACGTGGGTTATGATGCCACCGTACAAGGCAACATCTTTGGCAACAGTGATGATACTGGTAACACCCCGCAAATAACCGGGGCACTTAACCACTTGATGTTCAGCAATCAGCTAGGCGGCGATTACACTTACGATCGTCTTACAATAGATTTTTCGGTAATCTTTCATACTAAAGATGTTAAGACTATGGTTGATGCCCACCAGTGGGGATCTATAGCCTTACTGTATCACTTTAATTAAAAATCGAAGTTCTTTCTCCGGCTGTTCTTTTTGACTGACTGTAGCTGTTTCTGTTCAGTACGTTTAGCCTTAGCCGCCTTACTAATTTTAGTTGGCTTTCTTGGTTTAGGTTTTTCGAAGGCTTTGATTATAATTTGATAAAGCTTTTCAAGGGCCTTTTCACGATTAAGGTACTGGCTCCTTTCTTCATCGCATACAACGTGAACTGCACCGTCTTTATTTAGTTTCGACACCAGTTTACTAAGCAATAACTGTTTCTCTTGATCGCTAAATAAGTCAGACGCATTAACATCAAATATCAGTTCTACTCTTGATGAAACCTTATTGACATTCTGTCCGCCCTTACCGCTGCTCCGGGAAGCACAAAAAGTAGTTTCTGCTGATAACTGTTGTTTACTGATATCCATTTGTGATCTTATTCAATTTACAGATTGTGCTTCCTCAAATGTATAGGTTATTAACGTTTGTGTAATCATGATTCAAATCACAATGATTTAGTATTTTAGTGCCATAATGAGCAGTAACGTTGTAGTGGCCATTGACGGATATTCGTCATGTGGTAAAAGCACGCTGGCCAAAGCTTTAGCCAAAAAACTTCATTTTATTTATGTCGACAGCGGGGCAATGTACCGGGCGGTTACCTTATATTTTCTGCGTAATAATGTCGATCTTAAGGATGAGGAGGCAATATTAGCCGCATTAAAAGATGTTCATTTGAATTTCCATTCGCGCGATTATAACAGCCATATCTTATTGAACGATGAAGAGGTGTCTGACGAGATACGCCTTATGCCCGTGTCAGAAAACGTGAGTGCAGTAGCAGCCCTTAAAAGCGTAAGGCACGAAATGGTGAAGCAACAGCAACGCATGGGCGCTTCTAAAAACATTGTGATGGATGGCCGCGATATTGGTACTGCTGTGTTCCCCAATGCCCAGGTGAAAGTATTTATGACTGCAGATCCCAAAGTGCGTGCCGAACGCCGTTTCAAGGAATTGAGCCCGGCAAATCCTGATCTTACGTTAGAAGATGTTTTTGAAAACCTAGCTCACAGGGATTATGCTGATACTACCCGTGCAGAAAGCCCGCTTACCCGGGCTGCCGATGCTATTATTTTAGATAATACAAACCTAACACCCGAACAGCAACTAGATTTCGCCCTGGAAAAATTAAAACCTTTTCTAAAATAGATTCGTAAAAATTAAGCTCACGTGGTAGGCTTTAAGGGCGCCTTGTAGTACCTGCCTCTATAAAATACTTTCAGCCTCTTCAAACTTGCGTGCTTCCACGCCAAAGCGGTTTAGAAAATCTACGCCTTCATCGCTCAATAAGCCTTTGTACTCGGCATAAGAATTTTTGTAAAGTACCTGAGTTATCCCTGCAGAGAAAATCAGTCGCGCGCACGGCAAGCATGGAGATAATGTTGTATACATTGTTGCACCATCTAATTTTGCACCATTTTTTACTGCGTAAAGTATCGCGTTTTCTTCGGCATGGAGTGCTAACGAACAACTACCTTTTGAATCGCGCGGACAGCCTGTATCCGGCCACTCGTCGTCACAATTATGTGTGCCTGCCGGCGGACCATTATATCCCACAGAAATAATACGGGTATCTTTTGTAAGCACCGCCCCGACATGAGCCTTTACGCAATGACTGCGTTTAGACAAGTCTGTTGCCAGGTTCATAAAAATATAATCGAAACTGGGTTTCATCTATAGGCGATGTTTGATGGACCATAGACCATAGCATAATCGAAGCCATGGTCTATGGACTATCGTCAATGGTCTTTTTAGTGCCCTCCTTCTGTCTCCATATGGTCTACATCGATACCTTGCTTGCGCAATTCTGAGCCTGCTTTCCAAGCGAAGAACGCAAGGTAGGCAAAACCGATAAGCGGAATAATGTAAGAGAAGTGAATTCCGCTCATGCCCGAAACAACATTGTTGCTTCGGTCGGCCAAAATACCCTGCACCGGTGGGATTATCGATCCACCGAGGATCATCATAATCAAGAATGCAGAACCCTGGCTTGTATATTTACCCAAGCCTGTAACTGACAGCGAGAATATAGACGGCCACATGATAGAACAGCAAAGTCCGCCACTTAGGAAAGCGAATGTTGCAATTTGTCCGGTAGTTAATAAGCCTATTAGCATAAATATAACACCTAAAATACCAAATAGCGCCAGGGTACGTACAGGTTTTTGATTGCCGATCAAGAACCCTGCAATGACAACAGCTACACATATGATATAACTGTAAAACTGTGATATCTGCGCGCCGCTTAGATAGTTTGCTAATAGAACTACGCCAAAAGCGATCAACGGAATAATGATAGTAAATGCCGTTTTACCAGTATTAGAAAGTTTGAAAACACCAATAGCACCCGTCCAACGGCCAATCATTAAGCCACCCCAGTACAAAGAAATGAACGGAGCAATGTCGCTGGCCAGATGTGACCCAAAATCTTTAGATTCCAACAAGGCGCCCATGTTACTTTGAATAGTTACCTCTGTACCCACATAGGTGAAGATAGCCAGCATGCCAAAGATCAACTGTGGGTATTGCATTGCGCCCCATCCTTGTTTGCTTTTCGAAGCAGCTTGTGAAGTAACTATAAGGGTAAGCAATATGATGAACAAAGAAGCATAGACGATATAAGCTTTGTCAACGCCTGTTGCATTAGCAATTTTGTCTACTGCTAAAATGAGTAAGAACGCCAGGAAAATAATAAACAATGGAAGGTTTGCTTTTTTGCTGGTTTCCAACTCTTCGTGGATGGTAACGTTCGGAAGGTTTGCGAAGTAAAAGAAAGCCGCAACTGCAAGAAACAATACTGTTAATCCATAATATAGCGTATTTACAGATGATATTTGTACCGCTCCCGGATCTATCAGTTTATCCGCAGCACCAAACAATACGATACTCACGATGATCGGGCCAAGGATACTTCCAAAGTTGTTTACACCACCTGCCAGGCTTAATCTGTTTGAACCTGTCTCTGGTGTACCCAAAGCAACAGCGAAAGGGTTGGCCGCGGTTTGCTGCAGAGAAAAACCAAGTGCTATCACGAAGAACATCCCAAGTATTAGAGGAAACGAACCTGAATTAATTGCCGGAACCATAGCTAAAGCGCCAACTGCCGAAATTACCAAACCAACAACGATACCGTTTTTGTAACCCATCTCGTTCAACAAGTCGCGTTTTAGTAATTGCGAGATAAAATACAGGATAAGCGAGCCTATGAAATAGCCGCCGTAAAAAGTAAAGTCTATAAGTTGAGATTCAAATTGTGTTAAGTGAAAATGGGCTTTGCAGAAGGGAATGAATATCCCATTAGAAGCGGCTAAGAAACCCCAGAAAAAGAATACAAGTACCAGGGAGTACAATGCCGAGGCATAGCTCTTTGTGTTTTTTTGTTCCATCAGTTTAAATAATTGGCGTTTAGAACCACTAACATAAATATTTTTTTTGTTACGGTTATGGTTTCAAAAAATAAATGCAGACAATTAGCTGCTTTGGTTGTTAAATGCCTAAAATTGTAATGCCTGTATCGCTACGCGGTTTGGGCGCTATAAAGCATAAATGATAGAAGCCATATTTTCGGGCCTGGGGTTTGGGTTTGTATTGATCTTTCTAACCGGTCCGGTTTTCTTCGCGCTTATTAAAACCAGTATAGAGAAAGGCTTCCATGCAGGTGCTGCCTTAGCTTTAGGCGTTGTAAGCAGCGACATTGTGTTCGTTGGCGCAATAATCTTCGGCTCCCAATTTTTTGATGTACCCCCCAATGTAAAGGTTTGGCTGGGCGTAACAGGTAGTATCATCCTGTTCATCATTGGCATTTATTACATGTTTAAAAAGCCGGAAGTAGATTACAACCCACATACGCCGGCCAGCGTTAATCGGGCAGGTTACTTTTTTAAGGGCTTTGCCATGTGCATTTTCAACCCTACCCTTTTGTTTCATTGGATAACGGTTATTGGTACCGCCAGTACTATTTACCATTTAGGCGTGCCGCACAGGCAGCTAAAGATTGCTGTAATGTTTTTAACGATTTTGGTGGTGCAGTTTGGTGCAGATCTTACAAAGGCTTTTTACGCCAATAAACTCCGCGAAAAAATCTCTGTAAAATTTGTGCACAGGCTTAATTACGTAGCCGGCGTAGCCTTGATCATTGCTTCATTTGTCATCCTTGACAGGCTGGTAACACACTTTGTTTTCCCGCCGCTGCCAACACACGATTAAAGGCGAAACGGGAAACGCTTCAACTGGAAACGGCAGTCCTGAATCACCGTTATTAGTTTGCCTTTTCACCGTTAGCCGCAAATCACATATAAGCTCGCTGGTTCTTGCCTTCCATCCAGTTTACAAAGGCCCGGTTCACTACCTTATTGCCGCCCGGGGTTGGGTAATCGCCGCTAAAATACCAGTCGCCCAGATGGTCGGGGCAGGCTTTATGAAGGTTATCTAAAGTTTGATAGATCACTTGAACCTCTGCGGTAATGTTTTTAGGCGTAATGATCTTTGCTATGCGATCTGAGATCTGCTGATCTGTAAAGGGCGCGTAAATGGCTTTAACATAATTCTTTACCTGCTCTTTAGGCAAATCGTGGCTATTCTTACATTTTTGATATACATCAACAATCAAATCTTCCTGACCAGATTCTTTTAACAGATTTATAGCAGCTTCGAAAGCAACAAATTCTCCCATGCGCGACATGTCGATGCCATAGCAATCCGGGTAACGTATCTGCGGCGCAGATGATACAACTATAATTTTCTTTGGTCCTAAACGGTCAAGTATTTTAAGGATGCTTTGTTTAAGGGTAGTTCCACGAACAATAGAATCATCGAGTACAACCAACGTATCTGTGCCTTCTTTAATAAGGCCATAAGTTGTATCGTAAACGTGCGCCACCATTTCGCCACGGTCGGCATCCTGGGTAATGAATGTGCGTAACTTTACATCTTTAATAGCGATCTTCTCAACACGCGGTGCTAAGTTCAGCACTTCGTTAATGCGCTCCTCTGTTAACGTTTCCGTTTTGTTAGCCAGCATTTCATGCTGCAAACTTTTCACATATTTATTTACGCCTTCAACCAATCCATAAAAGGCGATCTCGGCTGTATTTGGGATATATGAAAAAACCGTGTTCCTTATATCATGGTCAACTGCCTCGAGGATGGTCGGTACCAATAATCTGCCTAACTGTTTGCGTTCGCGGTAAATAGCGGCGTCGCTGCCACGGGAGAAGTAGATGCGTTCAAACGAACAAGATTTTTTCTCAACCAGCTCACTAACTTGTTCTTCTTCTATAGTGCCATTCTTTTTCACGATCAATGCGTGACCGGGTTTTATTTCCTTAACATCTTCAAACGGTACATTAAAGGCAGTTTGAATAGCGGGGCGCTCTGATGTAGCGACTACGATCTCATCATTGTGATAATAATACGCCGGGCGGATGCCCGCCGGGTCGCGCATTACAAACGCGTCGCCGTGGCCTAAAATACCGGCAATAGTATAACCACCGTCCCAGTTCTTGGCAGATTTTTTCAGGATCTTGGCAACATCCATATTCTCGCCGATCATTTTACTGATGGCTATATTGTCGTCATTGCCCTCACGCTTAAACTGGTCAAATAGTCCCTGAACTTCTGTATCCAGGAAATGCCCGATCTTTTCTAAAACGGTAACGGTATCAGCCTTCTCTTTCGGATGCTGACCGAGGTCATACAATTGCTGCAGCAATTCATCCACATTCGTCATGTTAAAGTTTCCGGCAATAACCAGGTTACGGGTCATCCAGTTGTTTTGCCGCAAAAAAGGGTGGCAACTCTCTATACTATTTTTACCATGGGTGCCGTATCGAAGGTGCCCCAACAACACTTCGCCGGTAAAACTCATGTGCTCCTTTAACCAATCGGCGTCCTGCATTTTCTCAGGTCGCTCTTTTTCTACCTCCGCAAATTTCTTAGATATGTACTCGAAAATATCAGCAACCGCGTTTGATGCCATTGACCGGTGCCGGCTTATATAACGTTTGCCCGGCTCAACGTCCAGCTTAATGGTGGCAACGCCAGCCCCGTCTTGTCCGCGGTTATGCTGCTTTTCCATTAACAGATACAGTTTGTTTAAGCCGTATAATGCTGTTCCGTATTTTTTTTGATAAAATGATAAAGGCTTTAAAAGGCGAATAAAAGCTACGCCGCACTCGTGTTTTATCTGGTCGCTCATGTGTGGGAAAGAGAACGCAAAAGTAAGATTTTAAAATGACGAGTAGATTGTGGTTCAGTCATTTTAATGGTAAAATTTAAGCGAAATATGCCTTTACAGGTGAGCAGTATTGCAGGAATTTAGTTTAGGTGTTGGCAGGTGGCGAAAAGACAAATAGATTTTATAAAAGACGCGTAACATTTATTGATTTTATTGTGCATTTGAATCTTTAAGTAGTTTGGGCGTTTCCCTGCGGGTCGCGCTTTCCGCTATTAGTTCTCATTCCGCTACGCTCTATTGCGGGCTATCCGCTGCAATCGCTAACGCACGTCACTTCTTCTCTTTTAAGGACAGAGAAGAGGTTTTTACAATAACCCCGCTAACAAATTTGGGAAAAGGCCCAGCGCAAGTGTAAGCGCTGTCAAAAATAAAATTATAGAAAGAAGACCGGTAGATGAGCGAGTATCATGGAATGCTTTTTCACCATTACCCTTTCTGAGGAATAAGTTTAACGGCACTTTGATGTAGTAGAATAATGATATTACCGTTGTTACCGCACCTGTGATCAGTAATAATAATAACGGTAGACTTTTAGTCTCCTCATAAACCGCATAAACAGAAGAGAACACTAACAACTTAGCGTTAAATCCGGCAGAGACAGGTATACCTGTTAACGATATCAGTATAATGATGAAGCATACGCCTGCAGCAGGATGTCTTAATCCCAAACCTTTGTAGCCGTCGATATCCTCAGTCCCTGCTACGTTGCCAAACCAACTCACTAACATTAAGGCTGCAATGTTGGCAATAGCATATGCAACCAGGTAGAAAACTAATGCACTAATACCCTGGTTGGTAAAGGTAACCAGGGCCATCAAAGCGAAACCTGTATGTCCGATAGAAGAATACGCTAATAAGCGCTTAATATTTGTTTGCCATACTGCCGCAAAGTTACCTGCGATCATCGTGATTATACCAATAACAGACAAGGTTAACCTAAAATCGAAGGCGTGCCAACCTGCAGAAAACACAAACGGAGTTAAAAAATTGATCAGCATGGCAAAGCCGGCAATTTTTGGCAACGTCGACAAGTAGGCGGTTACAGGGGTCGGCGCGCCCTGGTAAACATCGGGCACCCAGAAATGCATTGGTATAAATGATAATTTGAACCCGATCCCAACTAACATTAACACAATGGCCACGACCGCAACAGTTGGGTTAGCCGCAAGTCCCGTTAACAAATTGCTTCCGAAATAATTTAAAGAACCCGTTAGCGCGTAGATCAGCGAAATTCCATATAACATCACCGCTGAAGACGCGGCACCAAACAATACATATTTCAATCCGGCACCGCTGCCTAACCCGCTTTCAGTATGATAAGCAACCAGCAAGTACGATGCCAGCGAGACCATCTCAATAGCAGTATAAACCGTCAACAAGTTTACTGCCATCACCATCAGATGCAACCCTAATACAGATGCGATTACAATTGTATACAGATCTGACAAGCCCTTTTTATGGCTATTAAATTTTTTGTCTTGTTTAACATACAGGATCAGTACAATGGCAAATACATCAATGAATGACTTAAAAACTACAGCTGTTTTATGCAGCAGCAACATGCCACCGAATAGAAACTTGCCTTCATGAGTCACCAAATGCAATTGCTGCAGACAGTTAAATAGTACAAATGCCATCCCGACTGCAGCTAAAGTCCGGCATATCCACGCGGACGTTTTGCCGAACAGCAGATCAGTAACAATCACCAGAATCAACAGCACAGTTAGCCAAACTTCTGGACTGACATAAGGCAAGCTTTGCAAAACGCCGGAAAGCTGTTGAGATATATTTTCTGCGGCTTGCATCAATTATTTAATTACGTGACTGGTATAGTCTATAAATGCCAGCACGCTATCATTGATCTTGTTAAAAACAAGCGATGGCATAAAACCAAGTATTAACGCCATTGCAGCAAGGGGTAGTAAGGCTGCGCGTTCGCGCCAATTAACGTCTGTTAATGCCAACTGCCAATCGGTTCCGCCTTTGAATCTTTCTGTGCCGAAGAACATGCGCTGCAATGTCCAAAGAAAGTAGGCAGCACTTAATAGAATCCCGACAGAACCGCAGATAGCCATCCAGTGTGGCAACCCGGGCGACTTAATAGCACCTGCCAAAGAAAATGCTTCTGCTACAAACGCCGAAAATCCCGGCAGGCCGAGTGACGCAAAGAAAGCGATCATTACGAAAACTGTGTAAGCAGGCATTTGAGTCGCCAGTCCGCGGAAGTTATAAATATCCCTGTCGTGTACTCGGTTGTAAATAACACCGACCAGGAAGAACAACATCGCCGATAAAAAACCATGACTCACCATCTGCATAACTGCTCCGCTTACACCCTCGGCGGTTAATGATGCAATGCCTGGTAACACAAAACCCATGTGCGAAACTGATGAGTAAGCGATCATACGTTTAAGGTCGCGCTGGGCAAGCGCATTCAGGGCACCATAGATGATAGAAACGACGCCGATAAGCCCCAGCCAGTAACTGCCGCTTATTGCAACGTCCGGGAAGATGCCTGCGCAAACACGGATAATACCATATCCGCCAATCTTTAATAGAATGCCGGCCAATATGATAGACACCGGTGTTGGCGCCTCTACGTGTGCGTCGGGCAGCCAAGTGTGTAGTGGTACTATCGGCACTTTAATAGCAAAGGCGATGAACAATACTACAAAACCAACAGTGCGCGCCGGAAAACCTAATATGGTTTGATGTGCCGCCGCTGAAAATAATGACCCTGAATCAAAATTTGCGGGGTTCATCATTTGAATGATATTGAAGGTATGGTTCCCGGTAGCCTGGTCTTTTACTGAAAGATACAAACCCACCATCACCAGCAGCATAAACACTGATCCAAACAGGGTATACAAGAAAAACTTAATGGCCGCGTACTCGCGCCTGGCACCGCCCCACATGCCGATAAGGAAATATAACGGCAGCAGCATCAGTTCATAAAAGATATAAAACAGGAAAAAATCGAGCGCGCTAAATACGCCGAATACCGCCATATCTAATATCAAGAACAGCACGAAAAAGCCTTTGAGGTTTGCTTTTATTTCCCAGGAGGATATTGCAGCAACCACCAGTACTAAGGCCGTCATCACCAATAGTGTTATGGAAATACCATCAATCCCAACAAAATAATCGATCTGCATACGGCCAACGGTACCAAGATCTAAATTGATCCACGGCAGCTTATGAACAAACTGAAACTGAGACTCTGCGTTTATACCTCCTGTGCCGGCACCAGTCTTAAATTGCAGGTATAACACAATGCTGATTACCAATTGAGCTATGGCAGTCATAAGCGTGATATATTTAAAACTGCTTCTAAGAGACGACGGCAGTAACGCGATGAGCAGACCCGCAACAAGTGGAATAAATATGAGTAAAGTAAGCAGGTGCATCAGATAAGGGTTTTAAATATAAACCAAGCAACAACAATAGCAAGCATACTAGCCAGGTAAAACTGCACTTTGCCGGTTTGAAAGCTGCGGATAAAATTACCAATATAGCTAACTATTTGCGTTAACAAATGGAGTAATCCATCTATGATGTATTTGTCAAAAGCAGCTGCGATATTGGCTAACGTAAGAGTGATTTTTTTTAAAAGCCCTATAAAGCCGTCTAAAACAGTACGGTCTGTCCAGAATAATGCGTTCCCGAGGACGATAACGGGCTTCACAAAAAGAGAATTATAAACAGAATTAAAATACCACTGATTGTGACTTAACGCGAACATCTTGTTGTGCTGCGGAAAAGGCTTGAATTTTTTATCCCGAATATAGATTGCATAAGCGTAATAGATAACTACCACGCTGATGATGTTGAGCCCCACCGGGATGATGGTGTGGTAAATATTCATCCGCTCTAAAAAGTTAGAGGGCGAAAATAACTTGTAAATCCATGACTGTTCGTAAAGCACAGGGTTGAGTGAGAACACCGGAAACAAACAACAAATGCTTAGTACAATAAGTGGCAGCCAATACCGCCAGTCACGGTCACTGTTGTGGAATTTTATGCCCGAAACAGCATCCAGCCTGCAATTGCCAAAGAATACTTTGAAGATCAGTCGCGCCATGTAAAAAGCTGTTAACCAGCTAGTAACAAGCATGAATAAGGGGACTATAATAGCTGCGCCCCCTTTAGTGTCAGACCATTCAAAAGCTTGTATTAAAATGCCATCCTTGGACAAATAGCCAGACGTTAGTGGTAAACCTACCAACGCCAACCCGCCAATTAGTGTAGCAATAAAAGTTACCGGCAATATTTTACGCAGACCGCCCATGTACAGTATATTTTGCGGATCTATATCAAGCTTGTTATCATCTTTGATATGCTGCATCTCGTGGATCACTACTCCTGCAGAAAGGAATAGCAAGCATTTAAAGAACGCGTGGGTGATCAAATGAAACAGCGACGAAGCGTAGGCATTAATACCCATTGCCATCACCATAAAGCCCAGTTGCGAGATCGTTGAAAATGCAAGAATACGTTTCAGGTCGTTCTGTGTAAGTGCAATAGTCGCTGCCATAAAAGCCGTAAAACAACCACTTACTGCAAGAATGTCAAGCTCAGTAGTGTTAAAGAAGGGATAAACCCTACCGAGTAAAAAGATGCCCGCGGCCACCATCGTTGCTGCATGGATAAGCGCCGACACCGAGGTAGGGCCTTCCATTGCGTCGGGCAGCCAGGTGTGTAATGGAAACTGCGCCGACTTGGCACAAACCGCAAAAAATATTCCGGCGAAAGCCACCCATTGCCAAACATTTGTTTGATTGCCTGCTTGCTGAACCAATCCGCCTTGACCAAACAGTTGTTGTAAATCGAAAGTATGATACTGGTTAAAAAGCAAAAGAATTGCACTTAGTAAGCCGATATCACCTATGCGGTTCACGATAAACGCCTTCTTATTAGCCAGAACGGCGACTTCTTTCTTGTGCCAGAAACCTATAAGCAGATAAGAAGAGAAGCCTACCAATTCCCAAAAACCGTATAACAGAACAAAGTTATCTGCTATTACTAAAGCCAGCATGCTAAAACAGAACAAGCTCAGGTAACGGAAATACTTGCCATAATGCTGATCATGCTTCATGTACGCCATGGAGAAAATATGCACCGGCAGCGCTACCAAATTTACCAGTAGCAACATAATAGTTGACAGGTTATTTAGTAATATACCGTAGTTAACGTTGGTGTTGCCAACGGTAAACCAAACCCCGCCTACATGAATATCCGCGCCGTTAAAAGTGTGGTTGAAAACTATAATACTCAGGCAGCTACCAAGCAACACCGCAATGGTGGATACCCAACCCGCTGCCTTGTTTTTACTGATAAAGCAATTGACCACAAATGCCAAAAGCGGCAGCACCACTGCGGCTAAGGCATGGTAAGCCATCTTCGTTTCTTCGTATGTAATGGGTGTAGTCAAGTTCAATCCTTTAACTGATCAATTTTATCCGGCTCAATGGTTTTGTAACGGCGATACACGTTTAGAATAATGGCTAATGCAACCGCAGTAGTTGCCGCTGCTAAAACAATGGCAAATAATGCAAATATCTGCCCGCCGTTGGCGCTCTTGTCAAATCGGCCAAAAGCAACCAGGTTTAAAATGGCAGCATTCAGCATCATTTCAATGCCTATTAAAACCTGGATGGCGTTGCGCTTTGCCATAACTATGTAAAGGCCAGTGCAAAACAAGGCTGCGCCTAACACCAGGAAATTAGTTAAAGAGATCATTGTACGCCCTCCTCTTTTCTCGACAGATGCGCCGCGCCAACAAGCGCCATTAACAGTAATACCGAGATCACTTCAAACGGCAGCAGGTAGCGCGTCATTAAATTAGTGCCTATGTTGGCCGTCATTTCCCCCGAGTCGGTAATAAAGTCGTTATCTGAAACAGATTCTTTGAGCCACGCAGAGTTGCCAATGTCTGTCTTTAAAAACAGATTTACTAATACTAGTAAAAACAAGGCAGAGATAAGTAACGCCGGCAAATTCCCAATCCTAAACCAAGTATTATCTGCTTTCTGAAGGGTGCTTAATGCCTCTTTGCCGGAGAGCATAAAGGCGAAAATGATGAGCACCAAGATGCCGCCTACATAAATAACTATTTGCGTAATGGCGACAAAATCGGCCAAAGCCAACACATAAATTCCGGCGAGCGCAAACAGTGTTACAAAAAACAGAAATACAGAGCGCACGAGGTTTTTGCCCGAAGCGATCATCAATGCTGATCCGACAACAACGGCGCTTAGAAAGTAGAATATGATATTTTCTAAGGTCATTGCGGGTCGTTCTTTTTCATGGCGGCTAATTTGGCGGCCTGTTTCTCGGCATTTTGCTTTTCCAGTAATGCACGCTTTTCATCTGCCTCTTCCGCTGTCATATCAGAGAAGTGATAAGTTAATTTACCCAAGTCGAATACTGTTTTGTCGTAATTGTCGGTCATCACAATACACTCAGTTGGGCACACTACTGTGCAAAGGCCGCAATACATGCACTTAGCCATGTCAATATCAAACTTCGCGGCATAAAGGCGCTTGGTGGTACCGTCAGATGTTTGGCCTATGGCTTCAGTAGCTTTGATGGAATCAATGGTAATACAATCGACCGGGCAAATTTTGGCGCATAGATCGCATACAATGCAATCGTCCATTTCCACGTCCAACTGGTAACGCCCAACTTCGGGCACGGGCAACTTTTGAGCAGGATATTCTATAGTGGCAGTACCATTTTGCTTGTCGAAATAGTTAGGCTCGCTTACAAAAGCTGTCTCGCGCTTTTTAAATCCAAACGCATGCTGTATGGTAAGGGATAAACCTTTCCAAGCCGTTAGTAATCCGTTTAATGGTTTGCCTATCAATCTTAGTTCATTACATATACCCGCCACAGTGCAGATGCTATCATACACAAAAATGCCAGCGGCGTTAATATCTTCCAGCTTAAATTCATTAGTTGGTCTACACGCAATCTGGGTAAAGTCCAGCGTATCCATATTTGCAATGCCACCAGTAGCAACGTTTTAGTAAATATCCAGAAGATACCCCAAACAGCGCCCGTTGTCCAGGCCGCTAGTTGCATTGTTCCAAGATTTGGCAACGGCGTATTCCACGATCCCCAAAAAAGGATCACACCTACCATTGATACCAAAAACATCATAGAGTACTCTGCCAGGAATATCAGGCCGAAACGCATGCCCGTATACTCGGTGTGAAAACCGGATACCAACTCAGATTCGGCTTCGGGGATATCAAACGGCGCACGGTTACTTTCGGCCAGGGATGCAATGAAGTATATCACGAATGCTACAAGCAAATGCGGTGCGCGAAAAACATTCCAGGCCAAAATCCCCCCCATGCCGGTTACGTCCCAAATGCCTAAGAATTTGATGTGTTCTTGAGTTATGATCCCCTGTTGCGTTGAGATTGCCTGTAAATCCAAAGACCCGCAAATTACAACTGCTGCAATAAGCGCGAACCCTGCCGGAATCTCGTATGAGATAATTTGCGCGGCAGACCGCATAGCGCCAAGTATCGAGTATTTATTGTTTGATCCCCAACCGGCCATAAGTATGCCAAGCGTTTCGATTGATATAATGCCGAAAATGTAATAAAGCCCGATATTGATTTTAGACGGAACCAGGCCTGGTGCCCACGGTAAAGCTGCGAAACCCAGATATACAGCAATAAAGATAATGGCAGGTGCCAACGCATACAGACATTTGTCGACGGCTGCAGGATCTATCATTTCTTTTTGTATAAGTTTCAGAATATCTGCGATAGTTTGCAGCGTGCCATATTTCCCGGTAACATTGGGGCCTATCCTATCCTGAATAAAGGCCGACAATTTTCTTTCGGCATATACAGCAAATAACGCGAACGTTGCCGCAAAAGCGAACAAACCTATGGCAACGCCGAAGAATATTGCATAGCTACCCAATTGCGTAATTGTTGACCGGCAAATCTACTCAATTTTGGTTATTGAGTTATTAGGTTATTGAGTTATTAGAAGGTCTTTAGCCAGTAGTAATTGGAGACTTCATCCACTCGCAACCCAGTACCTGAAAACTATCCTTCCACATTTACAAATCCCGCCTTCACAGCATCGGGGAAAAAGATAGAGGCTGTTTTATCGAATTGCTCCGTATCATCTGTGGTGGTGAAAAAATTACGGGTACCACCCCTGGTGATCTTCGTTTCCATTTCGGGGTGGCGTTGTAGATAATCTGCCAAACTGTGCGCAACAATTTCTCCCTGACCAACTACTTTAATGTGTTGTGGCAAAGCTGCTTGTATCCTGTCTTGAAGCAGCGGATAATGTGTACAAGCCAATAGCAGGGTGTCGATATCGGGTGATTGGGCCATCAATTCATCCAGATATAATCTCACAAAATAATCCGAGCCCGGCTTATTGTACTCGCCATTTTCGATCAATGGTACCCACAGCGGGCAAGCCTGTTGATAAACTTTTAAATCTGGAAAAAATTTATTGATCTCTAATTTGTACGATCCCGATTGCACGGTGCCGGCTGTCCCTAAAACCCCGATCTTTTTTGATGATGAGTAATCACCTATTACTTCTGCCGTGGGGCGAATAACGCCCAAAACGCGCCTATCGGCATAATCATCTTTTAAGTCTTTTTGCTGAATAGTGCGTAATGCTTTTGCAGAAGCCGTGTTGCAAGCTAAAATCACTAAGGGGCAGCCTTGTTTAAATAGCCACTGCACACATTCCCAAGTATACTCGTGTATGGTGTTGAAAGTGCGGTCGCCGTATGGCGATCGCTTGTTATCGCCCAGATAAACATAGTCGTATTGCGGCAATAGTTTCGCGATGGAGCCGAAAACGGTTAATCCGCCTATTCCCGAATCAAAAACTCCAATCGGCCCGTTTGTCAACATAATCAAAAATAAAAAAAGCGTCCGTTAGTTAACGGACGCTTTCCATATCATTTTAAAACAATATTATTTTAAACCTAATTTCAATTTAACCGCTGCGCTAAGATCGTCAGTTGGTTGTGAATACAGAGGCTCACCAGCGCTGGTATCGATTACCAGGGTATAACCTTTTTCTTTAGCAACACCGGCAATTGCGCCTCTTACTTTATCAAACAAAGGTTTACCCAACTCGGCAGATTTGTCCTGCACTTTTTGAGAAGCCTGGTTTTGGTAATCTTGTATACGTTTTTGTAGTTCTTGCAATTCTGATGTTCTTTGGGTACGGACAGCATCAGTCATTTTTGCTTGCTCAGATTCAAAAGCAGCACCCTTAGTCTGCAATTCGGTTTGCATGCCTTGCAATACTGTTATAAATTGTTGCTGATAGTCCTGAACCTGTTTTTGCAAGGTTTTTGTTTCAGGCATTTGGTCAACAATAGCGTTGAAGCTTAAGTAACCTACTTTTGATTGCGCCTTTGCAAAGTTTCCGGCAAGCAATACAAAACCTGCTACTAAAACAACCTTCAATAGTTTTTTCATTTTTCTGTTTTTTGTTCTTTTTTAATTTGTGCGAAAATACTTAAATTTTTTATTTGGCAAATACGCCCGGCTTAAGGCCTAAACGGGTAATAACGTCGGCGCTTTTATCATAACGGGGGCTGGCATAAAGCATGGTCACTTCGCTGTTTTTGTCGAAAATCATATCGATATTATCGTTCTCTGCAATGGCCTGAATGGCTTTCGCAACCCGCTCTTGAATTGGTTTTATCAACTGTGTACTTTTAGCAGCCAACTCGCCCTCTGGACCGAACTTAGAACGCTGGAAATCCTTAGCTGCTTTTTCCTTTTCCACGATCTCATTCTCGCGGCGTTTCTTCATGTCAGCGGTCATTAAAACCTGATCTGCCTGATAAGCTTTGTATAGACGGTCTATCTCGCCGAAACGACCATCAACTTCTTTTTGCCACTGCTCTTGCATGGCAGCCAATTGCTTTTGCGACGCAGCATATTCTGGTATGTGTTTTAAAATATACTCAGAATCTACGTAAGCGAAACGTTGCGCAAAGGCGCCGGCAATAGCACTAAATGTAATAAATAGGGTTAACAGTAATTTTTTCATTAATTGAATCCTCCGCTTAGGCTTTGCGCAATCGAGAAGTGGAATTGGCCTTTATTAGCGCCCGGGATGCCCGGAATTGCGTCGAAACCATAACCATAATCAAGTCCAAGCAAACCAAAGATAGGTAAAAATATACGCGCGCCCACACCAACGGAGCGACGAATGTTAAACGGATTATATGACCCAAAATTGTTCCAGGTGTTGCCGCCTTCTGCAAAAGTTAACAAAAATATTGTTGCAGACTGGCTGGCAATAACAGGGTGCCTTAACTCAAGGGTGTATTTGGTATAGATGGGGCTGCCCGGGTTATTAGTCTCATTGTAATTTGAACCCACCGGCACAATAGAGAAGTTTTGATAACCCCTTAAGCCGATGATATCGCTACCCTGCAAGAACTGGTATGATTGCATACCGTCGCCACCCACTTTGAAACGCTCAAATGGTGATTGGCCTACCAGGTGGTTATAGTATCCCAAGAAACCAAACCTTACCTGCGACATGATAACAAATTTACCAGCCAAACGCTCGAACCATTGCGCATCAAATTTCCATTTGTGATACTCAACAAAGTGGTAGCGCTCTTCTGGTGTTGCAATGCGGTAGTTGGTATTGTTAAACGCCGAATATGGCGGTGTAGCCTGCACCGTGAACTTAATGTTTGACCCTGATGTTGGGAAAATAGGCGCATCCAGCGAGTTACGGCTCAACTCTTGGGTTAACTTAATGTTGTAAGAAGAACCATTGCTGAAAATGTATCCTGTAAAGTTATCCAGTTGATAGTGGTCAAAGTTAAGCGAGTAATTTAACTGGAAATAGTTATCAGGCCAGTTTAAACGCTTACCCAAAGTAATACCCAAACCGTTAATGCGCAGGTAGTTATACAATGGGTTATCCTTAGCATAATACTGCCCTGTCGAGCTTAATTGTGTATAAGCCGTTAATGCAAAGTAAATAGGTTTTTTACCACCGAACCATGGATCAGAGAATGTGAACGAATAGTTCTGATAGTTTTTACCGTTAGCTTGTCCACGTAAACTCAACTTTTGGCCATCGCCTTTTGGCAAAGGTTTGTAAGCCTTAAGATTAAAGATGTTTCGCAGCGAGAAGTTGTTGAATGTTAAACCAACAGTACCTACCAACTGACCGCCACCAAAACCACCCGAAAGCTCGATCTGATCTGACGGTTTCTCTACCACGTTATAAATGATATCTACAGTACCATCAGAAGGGTTAATATTTGTTGGTTTTGGCTCAGTTTTCTGATCGTCAAAGTTACCCAGTTGGCCTATCTCACGTGTACTGCGGATGATCAACTCTTTAGAGAATTTCTGGCCCGGTTTTGTACGTATCTCACGCATAACCACCTTGTCGTTTGTTACGTCATTACCTTTTACAATAACACGGTTAACGGTGTACTGCGGGCCTTCATAGATACGGATGTCCAAATCTACTGTATCATGAGATATACGGGTTTGCACAGGGTCTGAACTGAATGTGAGGTAACCGTCGTTAAGGTACAATGATGAAACGTCATCGCCCTGCGGGCCGCCACCTGTTAATCTCTTGCTTAGTTCTTCTTCGCTGAAAACATCGCCCTTTTGTATTCGTAAGATACGGTTCAGTATTTGGCTTGAATACTTTGCATTACCAGACCAGGTAATGTTACCGAAGTAATATTTAGGGCCTTCGTAAACTTTAAGTTTCACGTTGACAGTATTATCATCATGGCGCCAAACCGAATCGCTTATCACGGCAGCATCGCGGTATCCACGGGCCTGCATTTTTTCAATAAGCGTTTGTTTATCTTCTTCAAACTGATCTTGCTTAAATTTCTTAGAGCCAAATATGTGATAGAATTTACGTTCTTTGGTTTTACCAAGAAAACCTTTAAGGGTGGAAGCTTTAAAGTTTTTATTTCCTTCAAATATCACTTCATTGATCTTAACTTTTTGATGCTTATCAACCGTTACATCTAATATCACACTATTCGCATCTCCCGGATCTTTGCGCTGGGCGATATCAACAGTAGTATTAAGATAACCTTTATCGTTAAAATGTTTCTTGATTATGGCAGTAGTAGTACTTAGTAGGTTCTCGTTAACGATCTTACCAGTCTTGTCATTCAGTTTTTTCTGAACATCTTCTACGTCGCCCTTTTTTAAGCCCAATAAATGCAGACGCGATAAGTGAGGGCGCTCGGTGATTACAATATCAAAGTATACCGTATCGCCGTTCATTCTGGCAATATTTAATTGCACGTCGTCAAACAATCCTTGCGACCAAAGGTTACGTATAACGTTTGCAGAAGCTTCGCCTGGGAGGTTGATCTTATCGCCTTTGTTGAGTTTTGATATTTGTATCAATACATCCTTGTCGAGGTTTTGCGCGCCTACGATGTTGATACCGCCAATAATATAATCTTTTGGGTTAAGGTAACTTAAACTATCAGCCGGGAGTGATCTGCTTAGCGCCGGCTGCCGCTGTGGAGCTACTTGTGCAAAAGCCGCAGTGCCGAAAAGAACAAAAAGAAGTGCAAAAAAGAGTTTATTCATCCGAATATTTGACTGGGCTAAAATTAGTTTAATCAGTTGTTAAAAATTGTTAAATGTAAAATTAATTGACCTGCTCGCTGGTTTTACCGAAACGGCGCTCGCGCTTTTGATAGTCTAAAAGCGCCTCAAAAAAATCTTCGCGCTTAAAGTCGGGCCATAGTTTAGGGGTGAAATACAATTCGGCATAAGCTATCTGCCATAGCAAGAAATTACTGATACGGTATTCGCCGCTGGTGCGAATCAGAAGTTCCGGATCGGGGATTTCTGAGGTGTATAAATTCTCTGAAAAGACAGCGTCAGTAATATCGTCAGCTTTTAACTCACCACTTTCGGCCTTTGCAGCAATGCGTTTGGTTGCCATTAATATTTCATCGCGCGAACTATAGCTTATTGCCAATACTAACGTTAAGCCGGTATTACTAGCTGTTTTGCTGATGGCATTATTAAGTTCCTTGATTGACCGTTTAGGCAGCATACCTGCATCGCCTATCATCAGCATACGCACATTGTTGGTCATCATGTTGGGCAGTTCTTTGGTGAGTGCCGACACAATGAGTTCCATAATGGCGTTTACTTCATATTTTGGGCGGTTCCAATTTTCTGAAGAGAAAGTGTAGAGAGTAAGGAATTTAACCCCGGCATCATCAGCAGCTTCAACCGCTTCGCTTACAGAACTAATGCCGTTGTGATGGCCAAAAACGCGCAATTTGCCTTTACTCTTTGCCCACCGACCATTGCCATCCATTATAATGGCTACATGTTGCGGCACGCGCGTTTTATCTATTTGTTCTAAATAATCCATCTTAACCGGGGAAGGCTGATAAGCCCTTGCCAGACCCGAAATTTGCTGCGTGATTCATCAACTTATAAACCTAGCATCGTTATGCAAACCTCAAATTTTCAGGGTACAAAGGTAAAACTTCCTTTGATTTTTTTTATTATAAGTTGGCAAAGAAATAAATGTCCCTTCCCCGGTATCACCGTATGAAATCTGAATTCCTTCCTATCGAAGGTATGTAGCGCGATTGTATGCTTTAAAGATGCATACGCATGGCAGTTTCCATAATTTTTAGAAACATTTTACTAGGACTTACGGGAACTCTGGCGAAGATCTGTCCCCGTCGGCGCTTTCAACAATTACCGTCTTAATAGTGGTTGAACGTTTTAACCTTGCTAGTTTCTTGTAAGAAACTGCAATAAGCTGCTTATTATCAACCGCGTTGGAGACACCCAGCATTAAAGTGCCGTCTTTTCTCAATGTCGGCTTTAATATAGCCGGATCATTTTGAGCCGCGCGCACAACTTCTGTAGCTCCGTGATCCGAACCTGATTCAACAGACATGACCACAGCTTTAGGATTAGCCGCCAAACGGTTACTAATTCTGTTTATCGCAATGCCCAGCCAGATAGCACTCGCAGTACAAAGTATCACAATAAGAAGATATTTGCCCTCGGGATTGTCTGAAAGCTGTTTATGCTTTTGGTTTACATGAAAAATTACGCTCATAACTTTATGGGTGTAACTTTATCCTTTAAGAACTGCGATTTAAAATTTCCTAAAATTTCGTTTAGGCGCGCTTCTTCTACCAGTTCTTGTTTAAGTTCAACATATGCGGTGTGCTCTTCGTCAAAACGATGACCGGTAAAACCGATTCCGCGGGGAAGCATATAAAATTCAATGAAATCAAAGAAGCCGTCGAAAAACTTTTCGATCGCCATTTTTAGCGCTTCTTTTGTGATGATAGTGGTCATAATGCTAATTCATTAACCCAAAATCAAACATCTTGCCAAACTTTCTTTGTAATTAACTTTAACGAACAATTAATTCGTCAAACAGCAGATTATCAGCGACAAAAGTAACTGCACCAATTTGACTGAAGACACGGTGAATGAATTCGACTGAACACCGCATTGCGAGTAAACTGTTTGGAAAATCCGTTTTAAGTGCTGAGCGCTAACGCTCAAAATAGCACTTGTCGTTAAGGAAAGTGAAAGTAAGCGACAGGGTAAAAAACATATAGCCATCCTTAGCACGGCCGTCGCCACGCTGGGTGCCAACAGAGCCGGTGTAAAGGCCGCTGCGCTCACCGGTACGGTCTGACAGCGCTAGCGATACCGGATTGGTAAACTTGGTTTTATCGGCGTAATTGCCGCTTACGTCATCCAGATAGTCTGTAAAAGCTGTACGGTATCCCATATCGGCGATTACGCTCATGTTTCGCAGAAAGTTATATTTAAAGCCCACGCCGTAAGGCACAGTAACAGCAACGTTTTTGTATGGCGCAGCCTGGCCTTCTGTCATCACACTTCGCAATTCATATACGTCGCCCTGATACTTCGCCGTCGGGTTGTAGCTGACAAATCCCACCCCGATGAAGAAGTAAGGAGTAAACGCATTGCGGTCTAAGCCCGGCCGGTAACTCAGCAGGTTAAACTCTCCTATCAATGCGCCCTCATCAATCGGCGTACGAAAACTTAAATTACGGTTATAATCTTCCTGATATTTGGATGTGCTATCGGCGCCGGCGATGATGCCGTGCATATACTGCACTTTTAATGAATAATGCGAAGTGAAGTTATGTTTAATAAAGCCACCATAGGCCGGGCCCGACATTTTAAACGGGTTATGCTGATTAAGGTCGCCAATATAACCTGCACCGCCACCGTTAACGCCAACTTCCCAAAGCTGTGCCTTAGCTGCAAAGGAGATTAAACCGGTAAGAAAAAGCGTAAAGATTAACCTGCGCATCAACAACGTTTAGTAATTGCGGGCATCAAGTCCCCAAAGCAATTTAGTTCTTAACGTGTTTAAATACGTTTCATTATTTAAGCGCACCAAATTGAAGTCGTAAGTGGCTTTTGTGATCTCGAATTTCATGTTCTTATCGATAACCGCAGTGTGTGAGTCGCACGATATTAAATAGTTGGCACTGCGGGTTTCTACCTCGAAGGATAGTGTGCAGCTATCTGGCAATACAATCGGGCGTACGTTTAAATTATGCGGAGACACCGGGGTAATAACTATGGTATCTGACTGTGGAAATATGATAGGGCCACCACAGCTTAGCGAATAGGCAGTTGAACCGGTAGATGTAGATATGATAATTCCATCCCCCCAATACGTGTTTAAAAATTCTCCGTTAAGGTAAGCGTGCATGGTGATCATCGCGGAGTCGTCCCGCTTGTGGAAGGTAATGTCGTTCAAAGCTACATTGTGGTCTTTAAACACATCGTTCTCAGAACTGATACACATCAGTGTGCGGCTGTCTATACTATACTCGCCTTTTAGCACGCTTTTTATAGCCCCTTCTATCTCGCCTTTGTTTACCACGGCTAAAAATCCTAGCCTGCCGAAATTTATCCCTAAAACAGGTATGCCCGAATCTTTTATCACGGATACAGTATCGAGTAGTGTGCCGTCTCCACCCAAGGTGAAGAACATATCGATATATCCTTTCAAACGTTTGTCCTTATCAAGAATGGCATATTTAAAGTTTGGAAGCTTTTGGGAAAGAAAATCGTGAAAATCCTGAGGAACATATACCTCCACATCGGTTTCGGCTAAAACCTCAAATACTTTTTGCGCATAGGGCAACGCCATATCATTAAACTGCCTGCCGTATACCGCAATTTTCATATTTATATGTTTAAGTAGTTCATCAGCGAGTCGTACCGGTCCATCGTATCATCGTCGCCGTCCGTCTGGCCAAATACAGCCTTCACATCGTAACCATATCGTACAAAGGATGCAGAAATGGCAGATAGATCAGGTTTGTTAATCTTCAATGTCATTTCCATGCGGGTAGAATCCGGGAACGACTGTAAATTGGCACTAAGTATTTTCGCATTGTCGCTTTCGACAATCTGCGCCATGTAAGCTAAAGAATTATTTATGTTAGTAACCTCAAGCACAATAATACCGCCCGGTTCCGTAACCGCAGCAAACTCTGCAAAAGAATCTACCAACGCATTTTTCGGTATCACTCCAACATATGTTTTGGCAGTAGTAAGTACAGGCAACGCGCTTATCTGGCGTTCATACATTAAGCGTACCACCTCATACAAATGCTGCTCTTCCATAATGTATGGGTTAAGCAGATCTAAGTGAATTTCGCTTAATAAGATAGTATGATCGGGCTCTGTTAATTCTTCTTCGGCAACCAAACCAAGGTATTGATCTTCATTAACCAGCGGAAGATGCCTAACCTTAAACTCAGCCATACGGTCGAGCGCCTTTTGTATAGGGTCAGTTGTCCTTAGTGGTGGTATGGCATCGTTTATCAGTTCGGCAGCTATCATAAGCCTTTCTGTTTATTTGATCGTCTCTAAAAATTTGCCCAAAAGTACATTAAACTCTTCGGGGCGTTCCATCATGGCCGCGTGTCCGCATTTGTCTATCCATTCAAGGGTTGAATTTGGCAGCAAATTATGAAATTCTACAGCCACCTCAGGCGGAGTGATCTTATCATCTCTGCCCCAGATCAACCCTACCGGAATTTTTATCTTGTGAAGGTCTTTAGCCATATTATGCCTAATAGCAGATTTTGCCATCGTCAATATTCTGATCACCTTGTTGCGGTCATTTATAGTAGCATATACGTCATCAACCAGTTCTTTGGTTGCTACCGCCGGGTCATAGAAAGTATAAGCTACTTTTTCGCGAACAAATTCATAATTCTCGCGACGCGGAAAAGAGCCGCCAAATGCGTTTTCATACAAGCCCGAACTACCGGTAAGTACAAGCGCTTTCAATCTATCCTGATGAGCCAGACTATATATCAGCGAAACATGCCCACCAAGCGAATTGCCCAGCAGAGTGATGTTTTCCAGGCCTTTATACTTTACAAATTTGTGTACAAACTTAGAAAGCGACTTAACACCGGTGGTAATAAGCGGCAGGTCATATATCGGAAGGATAGGAATTAGTATACGGTAACGGTCTTTAAACTCGTCTATTACCTTTTCCCAATTACTCAATGCGCCCATCAGGCCGTGCAGTAACAAAAGGGTTTCGCCTTTACCTTCGTCTACGTATGTGAAACCATTTTCTTCCCTAAGCACGTAACTCATAACTATTTAGAAATATTTGTACCGGATACCGTTTTAGTATAAAAAACATTACCCAACCGCCATAAAGATACTTTTAAGATTTTGAGTTGCAATAATGTTGGTAATTTATTTACGCCAGCAGCTCCTTTACAAGCTCCGAAATCGTTCTGCCGTCAGCTTGCCCTGCTAATTCTTTATTAGCTATCGCCATCACTTTACCCATGTCTTTTACAGACGCTGCACCTACCCTTAAGATCACGCCCTGAAGAAACGCTTTTACCTCGTCGCGACCCATTTGCTTTGGCAGGTAACCCTCAATAATTTCCTGTTCCTCAACTTCTATTTGGTATAAGTCATCGCGGTTTTGCGTTTTGTAAATTTCTGCCGATTCTTTGCGTTGCTTAACCAGTTTTTGCAACACTTTGATCTCTGCTTCTTCTGATACTTCTTCGGCCGCGCCCTTTTCTGTGCGTGCCAGCAGCAAAGCCGATTTTATGGCACGTAAACCTCTAAGCTTTGCCTGGTCTTTAGCCAACATTGCTTGTTTTATATCCTGGTCTATTTGTGTTGTAAGTGACATGTGTGATTGGTTATTAAGTTATCGGTTATTGAGTTATTAGATATTAAGTTTTTACTCCCTCTCCTTGGGAGAAGGCCGGGGTGAGGTCTAATTCCTATTAAACAAAGTTGCTGATGCCTGCGCCGTTGGCATTACGGTTATGTCGTTTATATTAACATGCGCCGGGCGCGATATTACAAACCAAATGGTGTCTGCAATGTCTTTGGCTATTAACGGTTCAAAACCTTCGTAAACTTTCTTTGCACGGGCCTTATCGCCTTTAAAACGAACCTCAGAAAATTCTGTCTCTACTGCGCCGGGATTCACTGAGGTTACACGTATGCCATGATTAAGCAAGTCTATACGCATGCCTTTGGTCAAAGCGTCTACAGCGTGTTTGCTGGCGCAATAAACATTACCATTTGGATAAACTTCTTTACCGGCGATAGACCCTATATTGATTACCTGCCCGCCGCGATTGTGTATCATCCAATTAGTTACAACTTTTGAAACGTAAAGCAGTCCCTTTACATTGGTATCTATCATGGTATCCCAATCCTCATAACTCCCCGCATTTATCGGATCTAAACCCTGACTAAGGCCGGCATTGTTTATCAGCACATCAACATTTTTCCAATGCGGAGGAAGGCTGTCCAGGTTCTTCACCACATCCTCGCGGTTGCGGACGTCAAAAGCGGCAATCGCCACTTCAACATTATAACCGTTATTCAGATCGGCGGCCAGCTTTTCTAAACGGTCTTCGCGGCGGCCTGTGAGTATTAGATTGTATTGCTGCGCTGCAAGCAGCTTTGCGCAGGCTTCACCAATGCCTGATGTGGCACCGGTTATAAGAGCGATGTTTGCCATAGGTTTCTAACTATCGCTGCGAAATTATGTTTTTTTATTCTGCTATTCGAAATATATGCTGAACGAGATGGCGTGCAGAAATAATTTACTGATAGGATTTGAATAGGGCGTGTTTTCGTGATAAAGTACATCCGCAAAAGAGTTACTGATCTTTATCTCGGGCGAAAACTTAAAATATTCAAAGTAGATATCACAACCGATGCCGGCTTCATATGAGCCAAAGTTACGCATGATCTGCAAAGGGCGATCTACCGGCGCAAAATCTTTTACAACCGGCTTCTTGCTAATGGCCATACTGTATTTCACGCCACCAATAAGGTAAAACCTGAAGTCGCCTAAACGGTCCGACTTGATCTTTATGTCCAAAGGAATATCGACAGATGTTGTTGAAACAGGCCTGTTTGCATTTTGCGCTTCTGTTGCATAGTTATATTGAACTGACTTGTCGGAGAAAACCAACGTCGGTGTGGTGCGCAGCTCTAAATGTTCTGTGAGGTTATAACGGGTGATAAAGCCTACGGCGAAACCCGGAGAACTGTTGGAACTCATTGACCTAAGCGAATCGGTTGCGTTTCTGCCAAGGTCTGCATCGTAAAAAGGTGCGCGCCAATTTGGGTTCTTAATGATCTTAAAATCAGAATTAATGTTTTGGAATACAAACCCGAAGCTTAAGTCGCGCGTATCGTTACCACCTCCCCAGGAGGGAACACGGTCTTGCGCGTAAACGAAAAACCTACTTAAAACCAGGAAGACGAATGTTAAGTAAGCGCTTTTAATCATTTAACTCCGGTGTAGATAGAACAGATACCAAACGTTAATGATCTGTGTTTGGTATCGCGGTAACCTACCTTGTCCATTAAAGCGGTAAAATTTTTACCATCGGGAAAAGCAGCAACAGACTCGGGCAGATATGAATAGGCCCTCGAATCTTTTGAAAATAACTTCCCAATACCCGGCGTGATATAATGGAAGTAGAAATTGTAAAGCTGTTTGATGGGAAAACCTTTCGGCTTCGAAAATTCCAGGATAACGGCCTTACCACCCGGTTTTAGTACGCGCAGCATGTCGGCGATACCGGTTTCCAGGTTCTCGAAGTTACGCACCCCATAAGCCACGGTAACAGCATCGAAAGTATTATCCTCGAATGGTAATTTTTCAGAATCACCTTTCTTGACATTAAATATGTCGGACAAACCACGTTTCCCGATCTTTTGCTGAGCAATGTTTAACATTCCTTGCGATATGTCGACGCCTGTAACTTCTTGTGGCTTCAATATCTTTATTGCTTCGAATGCGAAATCGCCGGTACCGGTGGCAACGTCCAGGATATGTGCAGGCTTTGATGCCCTTAGTTCGTTAATGGCCTTTTTTCGCCAGATGATATCAATTCCTAAAGAAAGAAAGTGATTAAGAAAATCATACGTGCCCGATATGTTATTGAACATATCTGCCACCTGTTCTTTTTTTGTTGATTGAGGAGTATTGTAGGGGGTAACCGTATTAGCCATTGCGGCAAAGATAATGGTTTAGTTTATCTACGTTTTGTCATTCTGAATGAAGTGAAGAATCTTATGCGCAACGCCCTTTTGCAAAAAATGAGTCGTCGCGCCAAGTATAATAACTAAATCCTTCCCGACAACTTGCTGTTCTTAAATCCGTAAAAGAAATAGATCACAAGTCCTATTACCAGCCAAATCACAAACCTGGCCCAATTAGTTGCGCTTTCTTGCGCCATTAAGTAGAAACAACTTAATAAGCCTAATACAGGAATAAGAGAATAGCTTTTTACGAAAGTGAGGATGGTAACAACAATGGCGACGACCAAGAATATGATCATCGGCACACCTTCAGATGTCATTAACTGGGTAAAGTAACCCGGTGCAAATTTTAATATGCAGCCTAAAATGATGATGAATGCTAGCGGCACAATATACTTACCATTAACATAGGGCACTTTAAACTTGGCGTATTGATCGTTCTTTTTATCACTATTGAGCATTAACACACCGCCGCATACCAAAACAAAGGCGAACAAAGTGCCAATGCTTGTCAGCGCTAATACCACATCAAGGTTTAAAAACAATGCCGGTATTGCCACTACCAGGCCGGTTACTACTGTGGAAAAAGATGGCGTATGATATTTTGGATGTATACGCGAGAATATTTTAGGCAATAAACCATCCCGGCTCATACTCATCCATATGCGTGGCTGTCCTAACTGATAAACCAGCAATACTGAAGCAATTACAACTATTGCACTAACGGATATAACTCCGGCTACCCAGGTAGCAGCCTTAGAATGCTGGTCTTCAAACACGAAGGCCAATGGGTCCGCCACGTTTAGCTTGGTATAATGGCTCATGCCGGTGAGCACCAGTACTAACACGATGTACAGGCCAGTACAAATAAACAGCGTATTGAACATAGCTTTCGGCAAGTCGCGCTGAGGGTTTTCGCATTCTTCTGCAGTGGTGGATATAGCATCGAAACCGATATACGCAAAGAATACTGCAGAAACACCTTTCATAACTCCGGAAAAACCGTTAGGCATAAAGTTGCTCCAATTACCCGGATCTACATAAAAAGCACCTGCTATGATCACCACAACGATGATCCCTAATTTGGTAATCACCATTATGTTATTAGCCCGCTTAGATTCACGGATCCCTATGTAGACAATATAGCTGATGATGGCTACAATAAGCAGCGCCGGGAAATTCATAATTAACTTGATACTGTCACCACCGGGCGCGGTAGTCCAGGCATCGTAAGCATACTTCATTCCTGCATCAAGCTTGGCTGGGGACCCACCTTTGCTGATAGCTTCCTGCGCATGCAGGTAACCTGTATGCGCCGACACATAATCCATTGTAAGCCAGCCCGGCAAGTGAACGCCGAAACCCGCCAAAACCCTTACAAAATACTGGCTCCAGGATATGGCAACTGCGATGTTACCAATGGCGTATTCCATCAGTAAATCCCACCCTATTATCCAGGCAAATATTTCACCAAAGGCGATGTATGAGTAGGTATACGCGCTGCCGGCAACCGGTACTGCCGAGGCAAACTCGGCATAGCAAAAAGCTGCAAAACCGCAGGCAATTGCGGTAAAAAGGAACAATAAGGTAACGGCAGGACCACCGTGGTAGCTTGCAGAACCAATAGCTGTAAAAACGCCTGTGCCAATAACCGCTGCAATACCTAAAAACGTAAGATCTTTAACCTTTAAAGAACGCCTGAGTGCATTTGGGCCCGTGTGCTCTGCATCACTAAAGCCTTGCTCTGCATCTTGCAAGATTTTCTCGATAGATTTTTTTCGAAATACGTTATCAGACATTTAATTTGATTAAGCAGGCAGTAAACATAGCCATTTTTTCTGAGCCGATACCGTAAATGCTTAAATTGCGCCATGAAAATGCCCCTCCACGTTGTTCTGCACAAGCTTAGATTTTTCTTTATTCCTTATTTGATCATCCTTACCATTTGTCTGATCATTAAGCTTACAGAATCGCGGGAGGACATCTACTTTCTGGTAAATAAACACCACAATATTTTTGGGGATTACTTTTTTAGCTATGCTACCGACTTTGGCAGCGGTTTAGCCGTTCCGGTCATCGCCTGCATTTTGCTTTTTTACAGTTACCGCAATGCTTTCTTATTAGTGAGCAGTTTTATACTGACGGTGATCGTCAGTCAGGCAATTAAGTTTGCTTATCACGCACCCAGGCCAACCATGTATTTTAAGGCACAGATAGGCAAACTTTACCTGGTAAAAGGCATACACATGCTCAGTTGGAACAGTTTTCCATCCGGCCATACTGTACAGGCTTTTACCTTAGCTACGGTGCTAACTTACATCACACCGAATAGATGGCTGGGTTTTGTCTACCTGTTAGTTGCCATTTTTATAGGCTATTCGCGCATGTACCTAAGCCAGCATTTTTTCGAGGATGTAACCGCCGGGTCTATGATCGGTGTGATGTGTACGGTTATGTGGATCACATTTATAGATGGCAAAGAGTTTTTGCACACCAAAAAATGGACCCGCGGTTCGCTGCGCGGCTAATCTTTCTTTTTCTTCGGGCGGAAAATGAGCCACAATACCAATGCGATTACCAGCACTCCGGCCACAATGATGATAGTTTTAAGCGTAGTGCTCATGCCGGTGAACCTACCGTACATGGAGTACTGATCCGAGCCATCAAAAGTTGGTGCAGTTTTAATAGAAGCGAAGAACGCGTCAGCTTCTTTTTTGGCGATGTCTTTACGCGCCTCGGTATATACAAACTGGAAGGTATAGGTTGTTGGTTTGGTATACAATATCCTGAACCTTCGCAGCTGCACACCTTCGGCATCGCTGGTGGTGCTCAGGATGAAATCTCTTACCTCAACATTGTTTACAATAGTATCTTTATCATTAAGGATTACGGCTTGCTGGTTGCCTACACTCTTTTGTAATTTGCTGATGTATTCCTTAAAGACCTTGTTGAGGTCCTTCTCTTTCTTTAATACCTTCCCCGGCGGATTTGGCGCTTTAATAACCAGCACATACCCTAAAGATGCCGTGCCCGAATAGATAGTTTGGCCTAATGTATCTTTTTTTTGAAATTCTGTTGGGAGTGAAACGGTAACAAGGCTATCTATTTTTACAGGCTTAAGGTCCTGCGCCTGGGTTGCAACGGCTGCTATGGTTAAATAAAAAACTATCAGTAATTTTTTCATAGCTGTTATAACCTCAGAATTACCAATAGGTTTTAATCTTAAAAGGAGTGCAGTTGTTATGTTGGCCCGAAAATTTACAATTGGAGAAAGCGGTTTTACTATAAATTCTGTGATTCAAGGTTACGGGTGTAACACGTTACACTTTCCCCACTAAAAACTGACTTATTAGTATCTGACGGTATAATGTCAGCACTGTAAGTGACTGATTATCAAAAAGGCATGACCATGTCAGTGTTTCATACTTGTCAAAATTCGTGAAAAACTGTTTCATGTTTGTAACACCTGTTACAATGGCATTATCATGTCACCCAAGGCCAAATAACTGCTAATCGATCACGTCCTTAGTCGCTCAATTTATCAAGTTCCGATTTTACGAAGCCAACCAATTCTTTTACATAATCAGCACTAAAATCGAACCTGATCCCTGCGGTCTCGTAAATCTCCTTAATGGTTTTGGTGTAACCCAGTTTTAGTGCATCAAGGTACTGAGAAAGTCCTTTCTCAGGGTTTTCTTTATAATTTTTCCAAACGGCGATAGCCCCTAATTGTGCCATACCATATTCTATATAATAAAACGGCACCTCGAAAATGTGTAGTTGCTTTTGCCATAAGTTAGCTTCGGCATCTGCATGATCGCTCCAGTCTGCAAAACCCGCCCCGAAACTTTCGTAGATCTGTACCCACGCTTCCCGGCGCTGCTGGTCGTTATGATCTGGGTTTGTATAAATCCAATGCTGAAACTGGTCTACAACCGCCACCCATGGCAGCGTCTTAATTACATCGATCAACTGGTCGCGTTTAGCACGCTTCAACTCTTCGGGGTTATCAAAATAAACATCCCACTTGTCCATAGATATCAATTCCATAGACATGGATGCCAGTTCGGCAACTTCAGACGGGCAATGTTTAAAGTCGTTCAATTCCAGGTCGGCAGTTAAAAAAGTATGTACGGCATGGCCGCCTTCGTGTACCATCGTCGTCAGGTCGCGGAAGGTATTGGCAGAGTTCATGAATATGAAAGGCGCCCCGGTTTCTGCCAATGGGTAATTGTAGCCGCCCGGTGCTTTACCTTTACGGCTTTCCACGTCAAACAAACCGTTTTCTTTCATGATCTCTAAACGCTCGCCCAAATAAGTGCCAATGTTATTGAAGCAACGAATGGATTTATCGATCAGCTCGGCACCACTACTAAACGGTTTCAAAGGCATCTGGCCGGATGTATCTACATCCATGTCCCAGGGCTTTAAAGATTCCAGACCCAGTGCAGCCTTGCGTTTCTCGGCCTGTTCTCTTACAACCGGTACTACTTCCAATTGTATCGCTTCGTGAAAAGCATAGCAATCTTGCGGGGTATAATCAAACCTGCCCAACGCCTGGAACATGTAATCTCTAAAGTTTTCAAACCCGGCATTAAGCGCAACTTTATGGCGGAGGGTACGCAGCAGGTCGAATAGCTTATCCAGTTCAAATTTGTCCTGTAAGCGGCGCGCGGTAATCTTGTGCCAGGCCTCTTCACGTTTTTCGCGGTTAGGATCCTTAAGGATAGCGCCGGCCTGTTCGAGTGTAAATTCCTTATCGCCAATGTGAACAGACATGGCGCCTGTGATTGATTGGTACTTTTGCTGCTCTACCTGGATCTCTGTCTGGATAGGAATGTTCTCCTCCCTGAACAATTCGAGCGACTTTTTAACGCCGCGCAGGTAAATGAAATATTTATCGTGATCAAGCTCATTAAAAAATTCACTGTCTACCAGTTTCTTATTTAAGTCGTTGCTGTAGGGTGCAGTCTTTGGTTCTATCTCGGTAGCGAAATATTGAAAATCCTGCAGTAATTGTTCGCTGGTGGTATCACAGGTCATTTTAATATAGCGCCACGCGAAGTTTTCCTCAAGGGCAGCTTCAAATTCACTTCTGTCGCGGAGCCACTGTTCGAGTTCTGATACCGAATTGATCTGCCTGTCGCGTAATTCTATTAAAATAGGTTCCAGAGCTTCCCATTTCATTTCGAGGCCGGCGGGGATATAGTGTTTTTCTTTTTTAAGGATCATGGTTAGATGTGCAGATTATTAATGTGCAAATATGCAGATTAAGTAATGATCTTTAATATAAGCTTAACTGCTCATCATCCTATCTGCATATTCGCATATTTACTCATTTGCGCACTACCGCACCCAAAGCCTGTCTGCTAAAAAAAGTACCGCGAAAACAACGCTTGCAATACCGTTAGTGGTCATGAAGGCGAAGTTTACCCTACTAAGATCATTCGGCTTAACAAGGCTATGCTGATAGACGAGCATACTACAAAACACCACGATCCCAACATAATACGCCGGCCCCACCTGAATTACCAGTACAGGCAAAATAATGAATATGGCAGATAGCACATGCAAGAACGACGATAACCGCAGCGCATTCACTTTACCCATTTTTGCGGGGATGGAATGCAGGTTTTCCCCACGGTCAAAGTCTTCATCCTGTAAAGCGTAGATCACATCAAAGCCGCTTACCCAGCAAAGCACAGCAAGCGAGAAGAATAGTGGTGGCAGGTCAAATTTCCCGGTCACCACCAGGTAGGCCCCTATAGGTGCCAAAGACAAACCTAATCCTAAAACCAAATGACAAAGAAAGGTAAACCGTTTGGTGGCACTGTAACCTAATACTACCAGAAGCGCCACAGGGGCCAGGTAAAGACACAGCGGATTAATATACCAGGTAGTTATTAAAAAGAACAGGCAATTAACGATGGTAAATGTCAAAGCCGCCCGCGGACTTATTCTTCCCGACGGTATATCACGCACTTTGGTACGCGGGTTTTTAGCATCAATGTCCCTATCCAGAAAACGGTTAAATGCCATTGCCGAATTACGAGCAAACACCATACACAGTACCATCAGCAGCAACTTCTGCCATGAAAATATAGCATTGGTTGTTGTTACCGCCAGAAAGAAGCCAATAAAGGCAAACGGCATGGCAAATATGGTATGCGAAAATGTCACTAAAGAGAAGTATTTTTTCATGTATAAGTTAAGTTCCCTTCATGAGAGGGGTTAGGGGTATGTTTATAAGATTGATGTCCTAAAATGTAAGTTTCAATAGTTCTTATAACATTGTCTATATCATCTCGAACCTCTGACTCGTCAAATCTCATGATGATTAGATTATGTTCTCGCAGAAGCGCATCACGCAAATTATCCTCATTATATTTTTCTTCAGAACCATGATAGCGACCATCCAATTCGATTACCAAATCTAATTCATTACAATAAAAATCGACAATGTAATCTAATAATGGCTTTTGCCTGTGAAAATCAAATCCATAATTGCTTTCCGCTTAAATGTTTCCACAGTAAGATCTCTCCCGGCGTGCTATCATTCCTAAGTTTTCTGGCGAGCACTTTGAGACGATGATCGTATGGAATGATTTTTCTCAATTTCAACTATCGCTTTAAATAACACACCCCTGCCAACGCACTGCCTCGTACACCCCCTCTCAAGAGGGGATAAATCTCAATTGCTTACTTCCCCTCTTGAGAGGGGTTAGGGGTGTGTTTGTAAGTTTGGTATCCTAAGCTTTTTCTTTAAATGCTTTCATAGTCTTTACCCTCATGCTGTAATGTTGTTCTGCAGACGCTTAGCTAAAGGTTTAATTTAGAATTGTATGGTATAATTCTTCTTAAATAAATAATATCACACGGCCTAATATACACACTCCTGACAACGCACGGCCCGACACTCCCCCTCTAAGAGGGGACGAATTTCGACAGCCATATCTCCCATCTTGAGAAAGAAATTAGGGGTGTGTTTGTAAGTTAGTCTTCGTTAAACGGAAAGTTTTGATTATTCGCATCAATTCCTTCAAACCTGCTGTTAACCTCGTCTATGAAACCCAACACCTCGTCGCGGCCGAGTTTATTTTCAGACGACGTGATAAAGTACTGCGGCATTTCATCGAAGGTTTTGGTAAGTGCCTTTTTAAACTGGGCAACGTTCTGATCTGTTTTTACACTTGATTGCTTATCGGCCTTGGTAAATACAATAACGAACGGCAGGCCTTTTTCGCCTAACCAATTGCAAAATTCTAAGTCGATTTTCTGTGGTTCTAAGCGGCTGTCTATCAATACCAAAACACATTGCAAACTCTCCCGTTTGTCGAGATAAAAACGGATAAACTTATTCCAGTCTTCCTTTTTGCTTTTAGATATGCGTGCATAACCGTAACCGGGCAAATCAACCAGGAACCAATCGTCATTTATTAAAAAGTGATTGATGAGTTGCGTTTTACCCGGTGTTTGCGATGTTTTAGCCAAGCCCTTTTTAGCCGTCAGCATGTTGATCAACGATGACTTACCCACATTAGAGCGGCCTATGAAAGCATATTCGGGCTTAGTTGGCGGCGGCAGTTTTGAAACCTGCGTATTACTGCATATAAATTCTGCCGACTTTACGATCATGCTGCAAAGTTATACTTTTTGTAATTATCGATGCCTTTGTACAGATTTAACACGCAGGCAATGGTGTACAAAAATAAAAAATCTATTTTTATATGTTTAAACATTTAAGCGATGGCTAAGTATAAAATTCCTGCTCAAACGCGTATTGGACATGTGCACCTAAAGGTTGCCGATTTGCAGCGTTCAATAGATTTCTATTGCGGATTACTTGGTTTTGAACTTCAGCTCATGTATGGCGATTCTGCAGCTTTTATTTCTGCCGGTGGTTATCACCACCACATTGGCTTGAATACATGGCACAGCAAAAATTCTCCGCCCGCGCCTGAGCAATATCCCGGCTTATATCACACGGCTATTTTATATCCCGGGCGCAAAGATCTGGCTGCCATATTTAAGAGGCTGGCCGACGCCGGGTACCCTTTCACCGGCGCATCTGACCACGGCGTATCTGAAGCTTTGTACCTCAATGACCCGGATGGTAATGGCGTTGAATTATATTGGGACCGCCCCAAAGATCAATGGCCAACGGATGAGCATGGCAACTTAACCATGTTTACGCGGAGGCTAAACATTGAGGATTTATTAAAAGAATTGGATTAGTTATTTACCCTATGGATCTCTACAGGTTGCTGATCTGAAAGTACTAAAGGCACTTTTTCAACCGTCACGAAACTCAGATCGAGGCCAAAATTGCGTTCTTCTGATAAACTGATCTTTCTTAATTGACCGTAGATAGCCATAACCACTTTCTCGTAGAACGATAAGAAGCCCGATCTTGAGATTACCTTTTCAATCACCACAAAACGGAAGTCGCCAACAATTTTGTGTTTGTTTAAAGACTCGTATTTACTAGTAATGTCAACCTCGCCTTTTTTTACCAGTTCTTCAACCACTTTTCTAAACAGTTGATTGATCTGCTGCTCTACCCTAAAACCGAGCTTAAAATCGATGCGGATAACCTTATTAGGTACTAAAAAGTCCACTTCGTACTCGCGGGTATAAGGCTCGTCCATTACATCTACGTGCACCAGCCAATAGATATCTGCTCGCTTGGGCTGTTTCTGCAGAATCGAATAAATGATCTTCGACTCAATTTCTGAATTGAAGTTGGCACTGGTTAAATAAACTAACTGTGAAGCATACTTAGCTACACTTGTATCGTCGCTTAGCTCTTTTAATATGGTGAAGTAATCTTCAATCTCGATGAACTTGATGTACCGGTTACGGATCTTACGGGCAACATGCCAGCTCCACATTACACCAAACAATAGTAAACCGACAGATAGGGTGAACCAGCCGCCGCTGACAAATTTCACCATGTTACCCGAAAGGAAAGTTCCCTCGATAAGGATATACACCACCAGGAACGCGTTTATGATATATGAAGGGACTTTCTTGCGTTTTAAGAACCTTGAAACAAGGATGGTGGTCATCAGCATAGCGATGGTAATACTTAAGCCATATGCAGCTTCCATCTTTGACGACTCCTGGAATAACAACACCACGCCAATACAACCGGCGCAAAGCAGCCAGTTAACGCTTGGTACATATAACTGGCCTTTTTGCTCAGACGGATAATTGATCTTTACTTTGGGCCACAAATTCAGCCTTACGGCTTCTGCTATCAGTGTAAAAGAACCTGAAATTAATGCCTGGCTGGCAATGATAGCCGCGATCGTAGCTATGCTGATACCATAAATAAGAAACCACGTTGGCATGATGGCGAAGAACGGGTTATGCAGGTTCATATCCACCCTTTGGCCCTGAAACTTTAATAACCATGCAGCCTGGCCCAAATAGTTCAGTATCAAACAGGTTTTAACAAAGCCCCAGCTTACCCGGATATTATCGCGCCCGCAATGGCCAAGGTCCGAGTACAATGCTTCAGCCCCGGTAGTACACAGGAACACTGCGCCGAGGATAATAAACGCTACATGGCTTGAACTCGATGTAAGCAAGTGAACTGCGTAGTATGGATTCAGCGCTTTAAATACATAAGGTGCATCAGCAATATTGATGATCCCCAAAACACCCATCATACCAAACCATAGGAACATTATTGGCCCAAAGGCTTTACCCACCAGTGATGTACCAAACTGCTGTATAAAGAACAGCGCGGCTATGATGATAATTACTATGCGGACAGTATGCAGCTCGGGATAATAGCTTTTGAGACCCTCAATAGCGGATGATATGGTAATAGGTGGGGTGATGATACCATCGGCCAATAAAGCACAACCACCTATTACAGCGGGAACGATGAGCCACTTGGCTCGCCTGCGCACTAACGAAAATAGAGAGAATATGCCACCCTCGCCTTTGTTATCGGCCCTTAGGGTGATGATAACATATTTTAATGTGGTTTGAAAAGTAAGCGTCCAGAATATAAGCGACACGCCACCTAAAACGAGTGTTTCTGAAATTGTTCGGGTCTCGATGCCCGGACCTGTGCCGATGATCGCTTTAAAAACGTATAAAGGGGAAGTACCTATATCACCGTAGATGATACCGAGGCTGATTAATACACCGGCAGCTGTTAGCCGGTTCAAGTCTTTGTGATGGCCCACTATTCAGAAAAAAACGCTGCAAAAATATTAATGTTTGATTAATAAACGATTATTTTTTAAACTATTAAACGATTGCCTGCGTATACACGTCTTAAAGGTATTTGTTAAATTTTGTTAAAACTAATTGCAAATTCATATTGTATTTACAACAATAAGGTTGTTTATTCATAGGTTTGTAGCATAAACCAATCTATGGGGAAAATTTTTACGTTTTGGTATTGTGGGTGTATCTTAACCGCGTTAACGGTTAGTGCAATTATTGCCCCTGCCCAAGCGAGCCAAACACGCCCCGATACCACCAGCATTCGCCTCCGAAGCAAATCCTCAGGAAAAGGCTCATACCTAAAAAACGGGTTTCACGTTTCTTTCCCAACCTTTAAAGCATTTACGCCATCTGTAAAAGCCGCTGCTGCAAAATCTGCCGCGGATGAAAAAGTGCTTAACAACGTACAGATATTCCCCAATCCGGTTACAGATCAGATCAATCTTAAATATACCATCACCAAAAATACGATGGTGACTATTTCTGTAATGGATGTATTAGGCAACAGCGTACTTACGTTGTTGCAGCAACGCCTCGATCCAGGCGAACAAAAATTTACCTACAACCTTAACAAGCAGTTAACCAGCGGCTTCTACTTTGTACGCGTCAATGCAGGCGCCGAGTCTGTCATCAGGCGCATATCTGTCCTCTAAGCGTTACGTTTTGCAAAAATGATGTTGCACTAAACTTCTTGGTGCATATAGTGTTAGTTTTGGCAGTATTACAAAACCACTATGAAGATCATCGCCATTGGCCGTAATTATGCCGAACACGCCAAAGAATTAAACAATCCCGTTCCGACTGTCCCGGTTATATTTATGAAACCGGACACAGCCTTGCTTAAAGACAATAAGCCATTTTATTTGCCTGAGTTTTCGCAGGATGTGCACCACGAGATCGAGATCGTTTTGAAAGTGTGCAAAGAAGGCAAACACATAGAAGAGCAGTTTGCATCTGCCTATTACGATGAAATTGGGTTGGGAATTGATTTTACAGCCCGAGACATTCAAAGCAAGCACAAAGAAAAAGGCCTGCCATGGGAACTGGCCAAGGCTTTTGATAATTCTGCGCCGGTAAGCAACTTTTTACCTAAATCGCAATTTGCAGATCTTTACAATATGAATTTCCATTTAGATATTAATGGAGAGCCCAGGCAAAAAGGCAACACGCAAGACCTGCTGTTTTCGTTCGAAAAGATTATCGCCTTTGTTTCAAAATATGTAACCTTAAAAAAAGGCGACCTCATATTTACCGGAACCCCCGAAGGTGTATCTCAGGTTAAAATAGGCGACCATCTGGAGGGCTATCTGGAAAATGAAAAATTATTAGACTTCCATATCAAGTGATGGCGTTTAAGAGGTTATTCTTAGCAGCACTGGCATTTTCGATCTTAAGTTTTTCAGCATTTGCTCAACCGGGGCCTGCACCGGCCAGGCAATACCCGCAAAATATTTTTCGATATCCGCTTGATCTGCCGCCGAGCACTGCCGGCGGTTTTGCCGAGTTAAGGTCAAACCATTTTCATTCAGGTCTTGATTTCCGTACCAATCAACGCGAGGGCTACCCTGTTCATGCTGCTTATGACGGGTATGTGTCTCGCATACGGGTGCAGTTTGGCGGCTTTGGAAACGCTTTATATATCACCCATCCAAACGGTTTTACATCTGTGTACGGGCATTTGCAACGCTTCAGCCCGGAAATATTGCAGGCGTTACGTGCAGAACAAAAGCGCCAGCAAAAAGACGTGGTAGATTTTAGCCCCAACCCCTTGCAGTTTCCGGTTTACAAAGGGCAAATTGTAGCATGGTCTGGTAATACCGGTGGCTCTGCCGGGCCGCATCTGCATTTTGAATTGCGTGATAGCGAAACAGAGCAGACCATTAATCCGCAATTGTTTGGCTTAACCATTCCAGACAGGGTACCGCCCACCATCATGTCTGTTGCGGTCTACCATCTTAATGGTGCTCCTTTTAGTGAAAAAACAGAGAAAGCAATTTTCCAGGTGACTGGCGCGGGCGGCAATTATCATCCGGTTCATCCATCTGTTTTGGAAATTGGCGAAGAGGCCGCTATGGGCATTGCCGTAAACGACATGAACAGTGCCTCTGCTAACCGTAACGGTGCATTTTCCATTCAATTATTGCTAGACGGCAAGTCAATCTATACTTTCATGGCCGAGCGCTTCGCATTCGATCAAACACATGCCATAAACGCCTACATAGACTATCCCCTATTTTTATCCTCGGGCCGATGGATACAAAAATGTTTCATACTTCCGGGCAGCCGCATTACAGTCTATCCGCAATCCGTGAATCGTGGCCTCATCAAACTGACGGACGATGAAGTGCACGACCTGCAGTACGTGGTAAAGGATGTTGCCGGCAATACGTCCATGGTCAATCTAAAAATTAAAAGAGGGCTTGTTAAAGCTGAGATGCCACCAGGTGCAGGTACCACGCGCGTCAATTACAACCAAACCACGGTATTCACCCGCGATAAACTAAAACTCACCATCAATCCCTACAACCTTTACGATAACCTGGACATGACTTTTACCGAGCTGCCAAAGCGCCCCGGTGCATATTCGGCCGTATATAAAATTCATAACCACTTAACACCCATTCACGACAGCATTAACGTTTGGATAAAACCCGACAGCACTTTAGGCAACCTTGTAAACAAAGCGGTCATCTACAATACATACAGGGGATCAGTGGGTGGAGTATATGAAGATGGCTATATCAAATCCGCTCCGCGTGATTTCGGGGAATTCTATATCAGAGTTGATACCATCCCCCCAACCATTCGTCCGGTTAATTTAGTGAATGGTGGCAGCATGGCCGGCAAGTCGAAAATGACCTTTCGAATTGGCGATAACCTTTCCGGAATTAAATCTTACCTGGCTAAAATAGACGGCGAGTGGGTACTATTTGAATGGGATTTCAAAACCAAGTTGTTAAATCATACATTTGATGGTACGCTGTCATCGGGCAAGCACAGCTTAGAGCTTACCGTGACAGACAATAAAGACAACACGGCGCAGTACAACGCTACATTCTACAGATAATGGCAACACTACAACAAGGCGACAAAGCCCCTGGGTTTACAGCTAAGGACCAAAACGGCAATGCCGTTTCATTGAGTGATTTTGAAGGCAAAACAGTGATCCTATATTTTTACCCAAAAGATGATACCCCTGGTTGCACGGCAGAGGCCTGCGACTTTAGGGATAATTATCAATCGTTGTTAAGCCAGGGCTATGAGGTGATAGGTGTTAGCGTGGATGATGAAAAATCGCACAAAAAATTTGAGACCAAATACAGCCTGCCTTTTACCTTGATAGCTGATACCGGCCACGAGATTGTTGAAGCTTATGGCGTTTGGGGCGAAAAGAGCATGTATGGCAAAACTTACATGGGTGTCAACCGCTCGACATTTATTATTGACGGCGACGGCATTATCAAACACATTATCACCAAGGTTGATACCAAAGCGGCTTCGCAGCAGGTGTTAGACCTGGTAGGTTAAAAACAAAATTTCTGTTTTAAGGGTTATCCTTCGTTAAATAATAATACTGAATGTCTGCACAGGTAGAAGATGAAGAAATATTAAGCAAGTTCCGGGAAGAACGCACCCGCAATGAGGCTTTTACCCTGTTGCTAAAAAAATACCAGCAAAAGATCTATTGGCACGTACGCCGTATGGTAATTGACCATGACGATGCTGATGATATTACCCAGGATGTTTTTATAAAGGTTTGGAAGAACCTGCCGGGCTTTAGGGCCGACGCGCAATTATACACCTGGATGTACCGCATTGCCACCAACGAGTGCATTACCTTTCTGAATAAGAAGAAGCAGAAAAATAACGTTCCATTGGATGAGGTTTCTTACGACCTGGCAGATACTTTGGCCGAGTCTGCATACTTTGACGGGGATAAAGCGCAACGCAAATTACAGGAAGCATTGTTAACCCTGCCAGATAAACAAAGGCTGGTATTTAACATGAAATACTATGATGACATGAAGTACGAAGAAATATCTGACGTGCTTGGGACAAGTGTCGGTGCATTGAAGGCATCTTTCCACCTGGCGGTTAAAAAAATCGAAACTTTTTTAACTTCTAACGACTAATTTTGCAATTCAATTTAAACCTTTGGCTATTAAAAGTATCTACACTTAGATATGAATAACGATACAGAGAATAAGGAATGGCTTAAAGACTATCCCGCACTTGATGGTGTTGCGAAAGGCAACCCCTTTGTTGTGCCCGATGGTTTTTTTAACGCCAGTGAAGAGCAGATATTATCGTCAGTAAATATTTTAAGCACTATACAATCAGATACACAAGCGTTTAGCGTACCGGGTAACTACTTCGAAGATTTACAAAGCAATATTTTAAGCAGGGTTAAGATAGAAGAAGTATTAGGCAAAGATCATTCGTTTACCGTTCCGGATAATTATTTTACAGACATGCATGAGCAGATCACCAGCCGTATTGCTGTTGAAGAAGCTGCCCGGGCACCGTTTACTGTTCCCGAAGGATATTTTGAAACGCTTAACCGCGAGATCTTAAACCAAACTGCCGGTTTAGAGGCTATACAGCGTCGTGGCGTAATACGTAAACTGGTTTCTACTGCTGCTTTCAAATATGCAAGTGCGGCATGTTTTGCATTGATAGTGGGCGCGGGTATCATAATCAGTCAGCAAAATTCGCCAAGAGCATTGCACGATAAAACGTACCTGCATAAGGCATTGTCCGAAGTGCCTAACGCGGATATTAAAGGTTACCTTGAAATGCGTGTAGATGCTAATGATGCTAACGGTAAAATCGACGAGAACAGCCAGTCTGACTTAAGCAATGTGAGTACAGACGATATGAAAGATTATTTAAGCAGCAATTAACGGGTTCTTTAAGAAATGAAAAGTGTTTTAAAATACCTGTGTTTTACATTGCTGATCAGCACCGGCTACAACGCCAGGGCGCAGCGTGGCATGGGTATGCCATTTCGTTATAACTCGCCATATAGTGTCGACAGGCGCTTTAACAGGCCTCAGATAGCAGAAAGCCGCCCGGGTATCAAAAAGCTGAACGCGATAAGAAACAACTACATTAACAAGCGTCTTAATTTAACGCCTGAAGAAGCCGATCGCTTTTGGCCTTTATATAACCAGTATCAGAACGAACTTGCAAGCATTCAGGCTTTGCGCAGGCAAAATAACGCCAATATGCAGCAAAGTAGTATAGACAGGGTAAACCAGGACATGTACTACGATCAGCAATTAGTTGCCGTCCGGTCGCATTATAAAGACCTGTTTTTAAAAGTACTTCCGGCAGATAAGGTTGTTAGCCTTTACCAGAGCGAGCGCGAATTCAGGGGCGAGCTTTTCAAACAGTTACAGGAACGCGGGCAACCCGACAATTAATTTTACCGGATATTAAGCTGCAGTTGCGTTAATTTGCATGCTGGAACCATGCTTACACTTCGACAGCTTTTCTTAGCCAATAACGCGCAAACCACAGACTTCCCTCTTCTTCTCGAGTTTGAGCGAGCCAAAGGTGTGTATATGTATGATGCCAACGGCAAGCCGTATATAGATCTGATATCCGGCATCGGCGTGAGCAACATTGGCCACTGTAATGACGAGGTGGTTGCCGCGGTAACTGAACAGGTAAGTAAATACATGCACCTGATGGTCTACGGCGAATATGTGCAGTCGCCGCAGGTTTTGTTTGCAGAAAAGTTGGTCAGCCTGCTGCCGTCGACACTTAATTCCGTCTATTTCGTCAACTCTGGGGCAGAAGCTGCAGAAGGTGCACTCAAATTAGCTAAGCGGCATACAGGCCGTAGCGGCATAATAGCGTTTAAAAATTCTTATCATGGCAGCACCCACGGCGCGCTGAGCATTATGGGCAGCGACGAGTTTAAACGTGGTTACGGCCCTTTACTGCCTGATGTTGACTTCATAGAACTAAACCGAACCGATCAATTAAACGCGATCACAGTCGACACCGCGTGTGTTATTTTAGAAACTATACAAGGCGAGGCCGGTATTCGTACACCGGATCCTGACTACATGCTGGCATTGCGTGAGCGGTGCAATGAAACAGGTGCCCTGCTCATACTTGATGAGATCCAAACCGCCTTTGGCCGAACCGGGAAAATGTTCGCCTTTGAGCATTTTGATATTGTGCCTGATATTTTACTGTTAGGCAAGGCCTTGGGCGGCGGTATGCCCCTTGGCGCCTTTATCTCGTCGGCAAAGATTATGGGTGCTTTAAAAGATAACCCCATGCTTGGCCATATTACTACGTTTGGCGGCCACCCCGTTAGCTGCGCTGCCGGTTTAGCTGCTTTAAAGGTTTTGCTGGAGCAAGATCTGGTAAAAGGCGTTGATGAAAAAGGCCGGCTGTTAAAGTCGTCGCTCCAACACCCTGCCATTACAGAAATACGCGGCAAAGGGCTGATGCTCGCTGTGGGATTTAAAGATTTCGCACTCAATAAAAAGATAATAAACCATTGCATAGCGAATGGCGTAGTAACCGATTGGTTCCTGCATTGCGATGACGCTATGCGTATCGCTCCTCCACTTATTATCACAACAGACGAGATCATTCAGGCTTGCGGAGTTATCGATGATGCTATAGCTGTGTGCGTTTAGCACACCGGCTAATCTGTGTCACAAGTCTGTTATCATTTTAGTAATTCTTCAGTTTTAGGGTGCTTTGCAAAACATTTTAGCACCTTAACCAGTTTCTACATGCGAAAAGCGTTTTAAAATCAGCACAGCGCAACAATTTGCCCGCCCTTTAAAATGCCCGGAAGTAAGTGCCTAAACGCTGCTTCCCAAACTTTACACTACCACATGAAAATAGCTTATATCTCAACCTACCTGCCGCGCGAGTGCGGTATCGCTACCTTTAACAACAACCTGATGCAGGCCATCAGTGCAAACTTCCCTGAAAGGACTACACGTTTGCAAAACGGCTTTGTTGTAGCGTTAAATGATTCTGACGATACTAACCAGTACGAATACCCCGAAGAGGTTAAATATGTAATCCGACAGAACCATCAAAAAGATTATATCCGCGCGGCAAATTATATCAATACCAGTGACGTAAATGCAGTAATACTGGAGCATGAGTTTGGTATTTACGGCGGTGAAAGCGGCATCTATATTTTGCCTCTGCTTAACAGGTTAGAAAAGCCATTGATCTCTATCTTGCACACCATCTTAAAAGAGCCAAACTATGTGCAGCGCGTAATCATCCGCGAAATTGCAGAGCAATCGGCCAAAGTGGTGGTTATGAGCAAAAGAGCTGTAGAATTTTTGACTACCGTTTATGACATCCCTCGCGAAAAAATACAGTTGATAGAGCATGGTGTACCTGATCTGGAAGAACCTGAACCCAATCCGGTTAAAAGCCTGGCTGCTTTTAAAAACAAAAAGGTGCTGTTAACTTTTGGTCTAATCAGCCGTAATAAAGGTTTAGAGGTAGTGGTAAAAGCTTTACCAAAAATTGTAGAAAAACATCCGGATGCGATGTATGTGATATTGGGTAACACACACCCGGGTGTGGTGAAACATTCGGGCGAGGAATACCGCGACAGTTTAAAAAGCCTGGCAGCTAAATTGGGCGTGTCAGACAATCTTGCATTCATCAATAAATTTGTAACCGAAGAAGAACTTATCAATTATCTAACCGCAGCTACCTTGTACGTAACACCGTACCATAACGAGGCGCAGATCACCAGCGGTACGTTATCTTATGCAGTTGGCGCCGGTGCCGCGGTTGTATCTACACCTTATTGGCATGCTACAGAACTATTAGCAGAAAACCGCGGCCGCTTGTTCGACTTTAAAGACCCCGATGGTTTGGCAGCGAACGTAAACGATCTGCTTGATAATGAAGATAAGCTTCAAAAACTAAAACAAAACGCTTATCAATATGGCCTTAATCTTCGCTGGCCAAAAATTGGCGGTGAGTATATAGCCACAGCACAAGATGCTTTAATTAATCATGATTTTAGCGACAAGATACTTAAGAATAGTATTGTCGATCCGGAGATATTACCAAAATTCAGCCTGGCACATGTAAGACGTTTAACAGACGACACCGGTATAGTTCAACACGCTAAATATGGCATTCCGAATTTAAAAGAAGGTTACTGCCTTGATGATAACAGTCGAGCGTTGATCATGGCGCTTATGGCTTACCAGCGTAATAAAAGCCAGGAAGCCTTAGACCTGCTGCCAATATACCTAAGCTATATCCACTACATGCAGCGCGAGGACGGTAACTTCCGTAATTTCCTCAGCTTCGATCGCCGCTACTTGGATGAAGTAGGTACAGAAGATTCGTTCGGCCGTACGATATGGGCATTAGGTCATCTCATCAGTTGCGCATCTAACAACTCATATCGTGAATTCGCGATGGAACTGTTCCACCGCTCCTATCCGCATTTCGAAACGCTGGTGCACTTACGGGGCATGGCCAATACGATCATCGGTATTTGCTTATACCTGAAGGTTTATCCAACTGACGAAGGCATGATGGCACAAATGGCACGTATGACACAGCCTTTGATCGATGGCTATGAGAAGCACCAAACAGAGGATTGGCAATGGTTCGAAGAAAAGATGACCTACGATAACGGCATACTTCCGTTGGCGTTGCTGCACTCATACGAAATTACAGGCAATGAAAATGTAAAACGCGTTGCCATGAATACTATGGCGTTCCTTGATAAACATACGCTGTCTAACGGTTATCTAAACCCCGTTGGCAACGACGGATGGTTCCACAAGGGCGGAAAGATGCCTATTTACGATCAGCAAGCAATTGAGACTATGGCCATGGTGCTGATGCATTTCCAGGCATACGAGATTTTCCGCGAGCCTGAGTATATCGAAAAAATGTTCTTAAGTTACAAATGGTTCCTTGGCGAAAACTCGTTGCGCGCGCCACTTTACGATTACGAAACTAAGGGTGGTTGCGACGGCCTTCAGCCATCCGGCATTAACCGCAACCAAGGGGCAGAAAGTACGTTGGCCTATCTTATCTCCCATCTCACCGTGCTTAAAGCATTTGAGCTGGAGTATGAATACAAAAAATACGGTCAAAGTATACAGATCTGCTAAATGAAGGTTGCTATACTATCGCCGGTTGCCTGGCGTACACCGCCGCGTCACTATGGCCCGTGGGAACAGGTTGCGTCCAATATCTCCGAGGGGATGGTGGCAAAAGGAGTCGATGTGACACTTTTCGCCACGGGCGACTCCGTTACTGCCGGAAAGTTATCCTCGATATGCGCGACAGGCTATGAAGAAGATCGTTCGCAGGATGCCAAAGTTTTGGAATGCTTGCACATCAGCAACCTGATGGAACGTGCCGGCGAGTTCGATCTCATCCATAACAATTTCGATTTTTTGCCCCTCACCTATTCGGGGTTGATCAAAACGCCTGTTATTACAACAATTCACGGCTTCTCTTCCGAGCGGATTGTCCCGGTATATAAGAAATATAATGATCGTGGCTACTACGTATCTATAAGCAATTCTGACCGTAGCCCGGAACTGAAATATCTTGCTACAGTTTACAATGGCCTAAACACAGCAGAGTTTGATTTTGTAGAAAAACCTGACGACTATTTGCTTTGCTTTAGCCGCATCCACCCACATAAAGGAACATCCGAGGCAATACAAATTGCCAGGACAGCTAACAGAAAACTGATTATAGCCGGCATCATACAGGATGAAGGTTATTACAAACGCGAGGTAGAACCTTATGTAGATAATGAGCAGATCATCTATGTTGGCCAGGCCGGCCCTGCCCAGCGTAACGAATTATTAGGTAACGCAGCGGCCCTGCTGCATCCTATTAGTTTCGATGAACCATTTGGAATGAGCATCGCCGAATCTATGCTGTGCGGTACACCTGTGATCGCCTTTAATAGAGGCTCGATGTCTGAGCTCATTAAAAATACAGAAACCGGTTTTTTAGTAGAAACAGTTGATCAAGCAGTGGAAGCCGTAAAGCAATTACCATCGATTAGTCGCTCCCTCTGCCGCGAATGGGCATCATCTCAATTTTCGCAAGAAAAGATGGTAGATGACTACTACGAGTTATACCAGCAGATATTGCAGAAATAGTTTAAATGGCTAAGTTGTTAGTTTACATCTAAATAGAGTAGACCAGATGGTTATATTTGGATAAATTATCTAAGCAAATGGTCCCTTTTCGTGTACAATGGAGTTGGTATGTCCTTAAATCTAAAAATCACGCTTTATTTAAGCGTGAGCTAAAACGCAGCAGCAATTTCTGGAAAGCCCTTGCACTAAAGTTTATCCCAAATTTGCATAAGAAGCCGTTGAAATTGCGGCTTAAGGACGGCAACTTTGTTCAGATAAATAAGTTTATGGACCTGTTTATCTTTCACGAGATATTCATAGATGGCTGTTATGACACAACAAAGTTAGGAGCCAAACCCGTTATTGTTGATATCGGTGCCAACAGCGGCATGTTCGCCATCAGGATGAAACAGCTATACCCCGATGCCACTATCTATTGCTTTGAGCCCTTTGAAGAGAATTTTGAACACCTGCTGCAAAATACCAGCCAGTTTAATGGTGTAACCTGTTATAAAAAAGGTGTTGCCGCTAACACCAGATCAGAGAAGTTATACATCCATGGTATAAACCCCGGCGCGCATAGTATTTACGAGGAGGTGGTCCCTCACCATGCGCAGGTAGCGAACGTCGACTTGGTCAGCATAAATGAAATTCAAGATCTTACAGGTATCACTCGCGCGGATTTCTTAAAGGTTGATTGCGAGGGTGCAGAGTATGAAATAATCAACGCGATGACGCCTGAGACAGCGCTGATCTATCCAAAGATGGTCGTCGAACTAATGTTACACCCCGATGAGTCGGTCGATAAGCTTATCCAACTTGGTTATCAGGTGCACCGCGAGAATGAGTTCATCGCACACGCGGAACTGCCTATGGAATAGCGCCAAAAATAGAAAAGCCCCGATCAAATTGATCGGGGCTTTTCTATTTTTTAAGCAAAAATTATTCTCCTTTTTCTGCCTGGTCTTCGTTGCTTGCAGCTTCTTCTGCAGATGGTTCAGCAGGAGTTTCTTCGGTAGCAACAGCTTCGGTAGTATTACCTTCAGCTTTTGGTGTTTCAGTAGAAGGTGTTTCTTCAACCGCTGTTTCAGCAACAGGGTTTTCGTCAACAACAGCTGCATCATCAGCAGGAGTAACTTCAGCAGTAGTAGCACCTGCAACAGCAGCGCCCTTACCAGAACCACCACGACGACGGGTTGCTTTCTTAGCAGGAGCAGCAGTTGTAGCACCGTATACAGTGTTGTAATCTACTAACTCGATCAATGCCATTTCAGCGTTGTCACCTAAACGGTTTTCCATTTTGATGATACGTGTATAGCCACCCGGACGGTCAGCAATTTTAACCGCTACATCGCGGAACAATTCTGTAACCGCGTCTTTGTTCTGCAAGTAAGAGAATACAGTACGGCGTGAGTGTGTGTTATCGCTTTTAGCCTTAGTCAAGATCGGCTCAACGTAAACGCGTAAAGCCTTTGCTTTAGCTAAAGTAGTAGTGATACGCTTGTGCTCGATAAGCGATGAAGCCATGTTAGCCAACATTGCCTTGCGGTGACTGTCGGTACGGCCTAAGTGATTGTGTTTTTTTCCGTGTCTCATTGTTTGTTAATTTGTGCACGTGCATACCGTTGGGCGGCTTTTAAGTCAAGCCCGCGGAATTATGCCCTCGCTTATTATTATAGTTTGCGAAGGTTATTCTTCGTCAAGTTTAAACTTTGCCAGGTTCATACCAAAAGATAAGCCTTTTGATTTAACCAGGTCTTGTATCTCTGTAAGAGATTTCTTACCAAAGTTCCTGAATTTTAACATGTCAGCAACATCATAAGAAACAAGATCTGCCAGGCTGCGGATGTCTGCAGCTTTCAAGCAATTCAAAGCACGTACAGAAAGGTCAAGATCAACTAGCTCAGTTTTAAGGATCTTACGCATATGTAAGATTTCCTCGTCAACTTCTTTAGTTTCTTCTTTAGCTTGTGCTTCAAGCATCATGTTCTCGTCAGAGAATAACATAAAGTGCTGTATCAAAATCTTAGCAGCTTCTTTCAAAGCATGTTCAGGATGTACAGAACCGTCTGTTACGATATCAAGAACCAATTTCTCGTAGTCAGTCTTTTGCTCAACACGATAATTCTCGATAGTGTATTTTACGTTTTTGATCGGCGTGTAGATAGAATCTATCGCGATAACACCTACCAAAGCATCAGGGTTCTTGTTTTCTTCGCTGGCTACATAACCACGGCCCTTATTCACTGTTAGCTCTACTTCTAAAGTTACAGATGAGTCCATGTTCGCGATAACCAACTCCGGGTTAAGAACAGTGAAGTTGTTAGAAAACTTGGTGATATCACCGGCTTTAAAGCTATCCTGACCGTTGATGATCACAAAGATCTTCTCAGAGTCGCCAGAGGTACCGGTTTTTTTGAAACGTACCTGTTTAAGGTTAAGGATAATTTCGGTAACATCCTCAACAACACCTTTAATGGTCGAGAACTCGTGCGATACACCTGATAAACGTACAGATGTAATGGCATAACCCTCTAATGATGAAAGCAGAATACGACGTAAAGCATTACCAATGGTAATACCGAAACCCGGCTCTAACGGACGAAATTCAAACGTACCGTCAAAGTCGGTTGACTTTTGCATAATAACCTTGTCTGGTTTTTGGAATGCTAAAATTGCCATTTATATCCTTTTAATTTATTGTTAATGATAGATGTGAGACTTGAGATTTGAGACATGAGATAACCTTGGCTACCTCTCTCAAATCTAATATCTCACATCTCAAATCTATTCTATTATTTAGAGTACAACTCGATGATTAAGTTTTCCTTAATGTTCTCAGGAATCTCATCACGGTTAGGGTAGTTTAAAAGCTTACCGCTAAGGTTGGCAGAATCCCACTCAAACCAGCTGTATTTATTGATCTTACGGCCTGCAACAGAGTTACTGATAGCTTCAAGAGATTTTGATTTTTCGCGTACCGCGATAACATCACCCGGGCGTAAAGTGTAAGACGCAATGTTCACTACTTCGCCGTTAACGGTAATGTGTTTGTGGCCTACCAGCTGGCGTGCTGCAGAACGTGTTGGAGCGATGCCCAAACGGTAAACCGCGTTGTCTAAACGGGCTTCTAATAATTGAAGCAAGTTTGTACCGGTAATACCTTCTTTAGAAGATGCTTTATGGAACAAGTTTTCGAAGTAGCGCTCCAATACACCGTAAGTGTATTTAACTTTTTGCTTCTCCATTAACTGAACAGCATATTCTGACTGTTTGCCACGACGTTTAGAAACGCCGTGCATACCCGGTGGGTAGTTCTTTCTTTCGAGCACTTTGTCCGGGCCGAAGATGGGCTCGCGGAAACGGCGTGCAATTTTGGATTTTGGTCCTGTGTATCTAGCCATTGTTGTGTTTTTAAAGTATCGAGCAGCCCGCAGCTGCCGAATCTTAGCTTTAAAATTTGATTAATTAAACTCTTCTGCGTTTAGACGGACGGCAACCATTGTGTGGAAGCGGTGTGATGTCTTTTATAATAGTAACCTCAATACCTGTAGTTTGCAAAGTACGGATAGCAGATTCGCGACCGGCACCGGGGCCTTTAACAAATACTTCTACCTTACGCAAGCCCAGGTCATAAGCAACTTTACCACAATCTGATGCAGCCTGGCCGGCAGCATAAGGCGTGTTCTTTTTAGAACCTTTGAAACCCATTTTACCAGCAGAAGACCAAGAGATAGCCTGACCGGTAGAATTAGTCAAAGTGATAATGATGTTGTTAAATGTTGCATTGATGTGTGCCTGGCCAACAGGTTCTACAACTACAATGCGCTTTTTGGTTACTTTTTTAGCTTTAGCCATTTTCTTTTTAAGGTTTTAGATCAGGGATTTGAGATGTGAGATACTTCTCATTTCAAAAACTTTTGATCCTATTTTTAAATCCGTTAGATGTAAACGCTGTGAGAGATCTCATGTCTCACATCTAACATCTGTTATTTATTACTTAGTAGCTTTTTTCTTGTTAGCAACTGTCTTACGTTTACCTTTACGGGTACGTGAGTTGTTTTTAGTGCGCTGACCACGTAATGGTAAACCTTTACGGTGACGTGTACCACGGTAGCAACCGATATCCATTAAACGTTTGATATTAAGCTGAACTTCTGAGCGTAGAGCACCCTCAACTTTAATATCGTCATTAATGATGGTACGTATAGCAGTTAACTGGTCATCTGTCCAGTCTTGTACTTTAGTGTTACGATCAATACCAGCCTGGTCTAAGATAGATTGAGCAGTAGAACGGCCAATGCCGTAAATGTAGGTTAGGCCAATTTCGCCTCTTTTGTTTCTTGGTAAATCAATACCCGATATCCTTGCCATATTTGTAATGTGTTTAAATGCAACCGAACGGCTGGTCCACCGTTGTACGATCACATATCATTTTTAATTATCCCTGACGTTGTTTGAACTTAGGGTTCTTTTTGTTAATAACGTAAAGCTTGCCGTTACGACGAATGATTTTGCAATCAGCGCTACGTTTTTTAATGGATGCTCTAACTTTCATCTCTGTTTATTATTTATATCTGTAGGTTATTCTCCCCTTTGTTAAATCATATGGGCTCATCTCTAATTTTACACGGTCGCCCGGTAAAATTTTAATGTAGTGCATACGCATTTTTCCCGATATGTGTGCAATTATCTCATGGCCGTTTTCCAGTTCAACTCTAAACATTGCGTTAGACAATGCTTCTTTTATTGTACCGTCTTGCTCAATCGATGATTGTTTCGCCATATTTTACTGATAGTTACTTGTTTATCTGCCCACTAAAGCGGAGCGCAAAGTTAAAAATTTTCATGTAAATAATCTAAATTATTTGCATTAATTATAAGGCCTTAGCGGCCAAAGCATCTTCGATGTATGAAAAGGTAGACAGGACGTCGGCACGGCCTTTTTTTACTGCTACAGTATGCTCAAAATGTGCGGAAGGTTTGCCATCTGTAGTAGATACCGTCCAGCCATCGTTCCAAAACTTAACCCCTGCCCTACCGGCGTTGATCATCGGTTCAATAGCGATCACCATTCCTTCTTCCAGTTTCACGCCCGATCCGCGTTTACCATAGTTAGGCACTTCGGGCTTTTCATGCAATTGCAGTCCAACGCCGTGGCCTACCAATTCTTTGACCACCCCAAAACCACAACGCTCGGCATGGTCCTGCACGGCAAAACCTATATCACCTACACGCATACCGGTAACCGCCTTTTCAATGCCTAATCGCAAACACTCTTGTGTTACTCGCAGAAGCTTTTGGGTTTCTTCGCTTACCTCGCCAATGGCGAAAGTGTAAGCCGAGTCGCCGTAGAATTTATTAAGGATAACACCACAGTCAATAGATATGATATCGCCGTCCTGCAGTTCCTTTTCGTTAGGGAAACCATGCACCACCTGATCATTAGGTGATATACACAGCGAATAAGGGAAACCGTGATAATTGAGAAAGGCGGGAACCCCGCCATTATCTCGTATAAACTCTTCTGCCATTTTGTTAAGCGATGCAGTTTTTACGCCCGGCCCTATCACCTTTGCCACCTCGGCCAGGGTTTTAGAAACAAGTTGTGCGCTCTTCCTGATCAGCTCAATTTCATCGGCCGATTTAAAATGGATCTTCGCCATGCAATTAAATAGTCGGTGGCGTAGTGCCTGCAGCAGTCGGGATCGCGGTGCGACCTTTGATCCTGCCGGTCTTCATCAATCCGTCGTAATGGCGCATCAACAAGTGGCTTTCTATCTGCTGCAAGGTATCTAAAACAACACCTACCAAAATGATCAATGATGTACCACCAAAGAACCTTGCAAATGCAGGGTTAACACCAGCTACGTTAGCAAACGCAGGGATGATAGCAATGATAGCCAGAAATATCGAACCAGGTAAAGTTATCTTAGAGATCACATCGTCAATGAAACTGATGGTTGCTTCACCAGGTTTAACACCCGGAACAAAGCCACCGTTCTTTTTCATATCATCTGACATTTGCTTAGGGTTAACCGTAATAGCAGTGTAGAAGTATGTAAATACGATGATCAACAAACCAAACACCAGGTTGTGTAACCATGATGTATAGTTTGACAACAAGATCATTGTTGCGTTCGAAGCCATTTTAGGGAAGAACGAACCAATAGTGGTTGGGATAAACATCAGCGCCTGCGCGAAGATGATAGGCATTACACCGGCAGCATTTACCTTTAAAGGGATATATTGACGTACACCACCATATTGTTTGTTACCTACGATACGTTTTGCATATTGAACAGCGATCTTACGTGTGCCTTGTACCACAAGAATGGTAAACATCACTACAGCTATAAGGGCAACTATCTCTACAATGAACAGCAATAAACCACCGCTGTTACCACCGGTTACGCGGCCTTCAAACTCAGACACTAATGCAGTTGGTAGCTGGGCAATGATACCCACCATGATGATCAATGATATACCGTTACCGATACCTTTATCAGTGATCTTTTCGCCTAACCACATTACAAACAGCGTACCTGCGGTTAATACAAATACAGATGTAATGTTAAATAAGGTTGAGCCTAAAACAGGACTGATAGCGTTAGGAGTGATCTGCGTACGTACATAACCCAAAGCCTGAGCCGCTGTAATAGCGATTGTCAGGTAGCGGGTCCACTGGTTTAACTTGTTACGGCCACTCTCGCCCTCTTTCTGCAACTTGGTAAAGTAAGGTACCGCTATACCCAAAAGCTGCACTACGATAGATGCAGAGATGTAAGGCATAACACCTAACGCAAAAATAGACGCCCGTGAAAACGAACCGCCTGCAAACATGTTAAGCAAACCTAAAAGGCCTTCTTTGGCACGCTGGGTATTAAGTGAAGACGGGTCTACACCGGGCAACACTATAAAAGAACCTACCCGGTATATTAAAAGAAATAAGAGTGTGTTTGTGATACGCACTCTTAGATCTTCGATTTTCCAGATATTAGATAATGTGGTGAAAAATCTTTTCATTTAAAATTATAGCTTAACGATGGAACCACCGGCTGCTTCAATTGCCTTCTGCGCAGTTGCAGAAAAAGCATGTGCTGTAACATCAAGCTTAGCTTTTACTTCGCCACGGCCAAGGATCTTTACCAGGTCGTTTTTAGAAGCCAAACCATGCTCTCTGAAAGTGTCAAAATTAACAACGCTTAATGAGAATTTATCTGCCAGTTGCTGTAAAGCATCAAGGTTTACAGATACATACTCTACGCGGTTAGGGTTTTTAAAGCCCACTTTAGGTACGCGGCGTTGTAACGGCATCTGGCCACCTTCAAAACCAACTTTGGTTGAAGTACCAGAGCGTGAACCTGCACCTTTATGGCCACGTGTTGAAGTACCGCCTTTACCAGAACCGGTACCACGGCCAATACGTTTGCTATCTTTTACAGAACCTTTTGCAGGTTTAAGATTACTTAAATTCATGACTAAATTTTTTCTACTGCTACCAAATGATTAACTGCTCTAATCATACCAATGATGGCATCATTAGCTTCAACCTCAACGCTTTGGTTTATTTTGCGCAAACCTAAAGCGGCGATGGTCCTTTTCTGGCGCTCATTTCTATCAATGACGCTCTTGATCTGAGTTATTTTTATTTTCGCCATGACCGATTATCCGTTAAAAACTTTACCTAAATTGATACCACGGTGGTTGGCTACAGTATGTGCGTCGCGCAGTTGCGCAAGGGCAGATACAGTTGCTTTTACCACGTTGTGCGGGTTTGATGAACCTTTTGATTTTGCCAATACGTTGTGTACACCTGCAGACTCTAATACTGCACGCATTGCACCACCTGCAATAACACCGGTACCGGTAGAAGCAGGTTTAATGAATACGAAACCGCCTGAGAATTTACCGTATTGTTCGTGAGGTACTGTACCGTTAATTATAGGCACTTTTACGAGGTTCTTTTTTGCATCATCTACACCTTTGGCAATAGCTTCTGTTACTTCTTTAGCTTTACCAAGGCCGTAACCAACTACACCATTCTCATCGCCTACTACCACAATGGCAGAGAAGCTGAAAGTACGGCCGCCTTTGGTTACTTTGGCAACACGTTGTATGCTAACCAGGCGATCTTTTAATTCGATCTCGCTGGTTTTTACTCTTTTAACATTTATTGTTGACATCTCTTTGCTTCAATTAAAATTTTAAACCACCTTCACGTGCACCTTCTGCCAGTTGTTTAACACGGCCGTGGTACAGGTAACCATTTCTGTCAAACACAACAGATGTAATGCCTGCTGCAATGGCTTTTTGTGCTACCAGTTTACCAACTGCGGCGCTTTGCTCGCCTTTGGTGCCTGATGCTGAAAAATCTTTTGACAAAGATGATGCTGATACTAATGTTTTTCCGTTTACATCGTCAATAACCTGGGCATAAATGCCTTTGTTGCTACGGTATACTGATAAGCGCGGACGTTCTGTAGAACCAGAAAGACGTTTTCTGATCCCTTGTTTTATTCTGTCTCTTCTTGATAACTTAGCTGCCATGACGATTATTTTTTAGATGCTGATTTACCTGCTTTTCTTCTTAACTCTTCGCCAACAAACTTGATACCTTTACCTTTGTAAGGCTCTGGTGCACGCAGCGAGCGTATTTTTGCAGCTACCTGACCGATCAATTGTTTGTCAATTGATTCAAGGATGATAGTTGGGTTCTTACCCTTCTCAGCAGTGGTTGTAACTTTAATTTCTTTAGGCAACTCAAACACATAGTGGTGAGAGTATCCTAAAACAAGGTCTAATGTATTGCCTGTGTTAGTTGCACGGTAACCCACACCTACAAGCTCTTGTTCAAGTTTGTAACCATTGGTAACACCGTTAACCATGTTATTTAACAAAGCGCGGTATAAACCGTGCAATGCTTTGTGACGTTTCTGATCAGACGGGCGGGTTACTGTTAAGATACCCTCGTTCTGCTCTAACTTAATGTCTGCATCAATAGCCTGGTGCAGCTCGCCTTTAGGGCCTTTAACAGTTACCAGATTATCACCTGATACTGAAATAGTAACGCCTGAAGGTATTGTTATAGGTGCTTTTCCTACTCTTGACATTTTCTGTTCCTCCTAAAAGATTAATAGATGTAGCATAAAACCTCGCCACCTACGTTCTGAGCGCGTGCCTCTTTATCAGACATAACACCTTTAGAAGTAGACAGGATAGCGATGCCTAAACCATTTAATACGCGTGGCAGGTTCTCTGCGCCGGCATATTTTCTCAAACCTGGTTTACTGATACGCGACAATGTGCGGATAGCAGAAATTTTGGTTACCGGGTGGTATTTCAAAGCAACTTTGATAGTGCCTTGGGGACCATTATCCTCAAATTTAAAATTTGCAATGTAACCTTTGTCGAAAAGCACTTTAGTGATTTCCTTCTTCAGATTTGATGCAGGAATTTCAACAACCCTATGGTTGGCTTTAATAGCATTCCTTACTCGTGTAAGATAATCTGCGATTGGATCTGTATTCATTTTTATAAAATTTGGCGGTGGTTTCCTTCCCGGGCCTATCCCAGGCGACCTTCCGTCGTTAACTTGATTTCGAATATCGAATTTTCGACTTCGAATTTATTTTTTCTAAAGATCAAATTCCGAAATAAAAATTCCGAAATCCGATATAGCAATTACCAACTTGCTTTTTTCACTCCCGGGATCTTACCGGCAAGTGCCATTTCGCGGAATGTTACACGCGAAATACCAAATTGGCGCATATAACCTCTTGGGCGGCCTGTAAGCTTGCAACGGTTGTGCAATTTTACCGGCGATGCTGCTTTAGGCAGTTTGTCTAAGGCAACATAGTCACCTGCGGCTTTAAGAGCTGCTCTTTTTTCAGCAAACTTCTCTACTAATTTCTCACGTTTACGTTCACGTGCTTTTACACCTTCTTTAGCCATTGTTAACTGGAGTTTGATTTTTAAACGGTAAACCAAATTGTTTAAGCAACTCTAATGCTTCAACATCATTTTGTGCCGAGGTTACAAAGGTAATATCCATACCCATGATCTTATTGATCTTGTCGATATTGATCTCAGGGAAAATGATCTGCTCGGTAACACCTAAAGTGTAATTACCGCGGCCATCAAAACCTTTATCGTTAATACCTTTAAAGTCGCGGATACGTGGCAATGCAACAGCAATTAAACGGTCTAAAAACTCGTACATGTTGTTGTCACGCAAAGTTACACGCACGCCTACCGGCATGTTTTTACGCAATTTAAAGTTAGATATATCTTTCTTAGAACGTGACGCAACCGCCTGCTGACCGGTAATAGTGCTCATTTCGCCTATCGCAACGTCAATAAGTTTCTTATCGGTAGTAGCACCACCAACACCCTGGTTGATAGCTATCTTTTGCAGTTTAGGAACTTGCATTACGCTTTTGTACTGAAATTTCTCTTTCAGTGCAGTGCGTATCTCGTCCTGATATTTCGATTTTAATCGTGGTGTGTAGGTCATTACTTAATTTCCTCCCCTGATTTTTTTGAGAACCTAACCAATTTACCATCCTTGTTAGCTTTGCGGCCAACGCGGGTAGTCTCGCCTGTTTTAGCATCAATCAACGCAACGTTTGATACGTGCAAAGCAGCTTCCTGCTTTACAATACCACCGTTAGGGTTAGCTGCATTTGGCTTGGTGTGTTTAGATACCATGTTAACACCTTCAACAGTTACACGGCCTGTTTCGCGGTTAACCGCTGTTATCTTACCTTGCGAACCTTTAGAGTCGCCGGCAATAACCTTAACCAGGTCGCCGGTGCGAACCTTAAGTTTTGGTTGTTTATTCTTTTTATTTTCCATGTTACAATACCTCCGGTGCTAATGAAACGATCTTCATGAATTGCTTTTCACGCAGTTCCCTTGCAACCGGGCCAAATATACGTGTACCACGAGGCTCGTCCTGGTTGTTCAACAAAACAGCTGCATTGTCATCAAAACGGATGTAAGAACCATCCTTACGACGGATCTCTTTTTTAGTTCTAACAACTACTGCTTTTGATACTGTACCTTTTTTAACGTTACCAGATGGGATAGCACTTTTAACGGTAACCACCACCTTATCGCCAATAGAGGCATATCTTTTACCTGTACCACCTAACACGCGGATCACTAAAACTTCTTTAGCGCCACTGTTATCGGCCACGTTCATTCTTGATTCCTGTTGTACCATCTTATTTAGCCCTTTCTAAAATTTGAACTAATCTCCAGTTTTTGTTTTTGCTCAACGGGCGTGTCTCCATAATCACTACGGTATCACCTATACCACAGGTATTAGCTTCATCATGAGCCATAAATTTGGTAGTCTTTTTCAAGAACTTGCCGTAGATAGGGTGCTTTACCTTACGCTCTACAGCCACCACGATAGATTTCTCCATCTTGTTGCTTACTACCAGCCCGGTACGTGTTTTTCTTAAATTTCTTTCCATTTTCTTCTGTCGACTGATTGTTATTCTTTTTCAGAAGCTACCGTAGCGTTACGCTTTGTTAATTCTGTGTTTAAACGGGCAATATCCTTGCGCACTTTAGTAATGCGGGTTGGATTCTCAATAGCAGAAACCGCGTGAGCGAATTTCAGCTTAGTGAGGTTATTTTTCTCCTCGTTAATTCTTGCAGTCAACTGCTCAGTCGATAGCTCTAAAATTTCTGAGTTTTTCATTTCTTCTTTGTGTTGTTATAGTTCTACTGCTGAAAGCTATATGTTGCAAGCATGTTTTCTCTATAACCTACAACTAAAACTTCAACCCTTTTATTTATGCCTCTGCGTAATCCCTTCTTACTACAAAGCGGGTTTGCACCGGCAATTTTTGCGCTGCAAGGCGTAATGCCTCTTTTGCAACTTCCAAAGGCACACCTTCGGCCTCAAATATCATACGACCGGGGCGTACAACAGCAACCCAATACTCGGGTGCACCTTTACCTTTACCCATACGTACCTCTGCAGGTTTTTTAGTAACCGGCTTGTCAGGGAAAATCCTTATCCAAACCTGGCCTTCACGTTTCATAAAACGTGTAACCGCAATACGTGCAGCCTCGATCTGGCGGCTGGTGATCCAGGCCGCTTCGAGTGATTTTATACCGAAAGATCCGAATGAAAGCTCAGCACCACGGGTGGCGTTGCCTTTCATCCTGCCTTTTTGCATCTTTCTGAACTTCGTTCTTTTTGGCTGTAGCATTATCTTATACTTTATTCGTTAAAACGATGTCTTCTCGACTTGATTATCTGTTTCCACCCGGACGGTTACCACCGCCCTGACGGCCTGGGCCACCCGGACGATTGTTACCACCGCCGCGACGGTCGTTATTTCCACCTCTGCGGTCGCCGCCACGGTTATCACCTCTTTCGCCGCGTGCACCAAATGATGCCGCACCTTCCGGCCTGCCACCTTTGCCGCTTGGGCTGTTAGTTTGGCCAATGTTTGGAGAAAGATCGCGTTTACCGTAAACTTCGCCTTTACAGATCCATACCTTGATACCAATTTTACCGTAGGTAGTTAAAGCTTCGCCTAAAGCGTAGTCAATATCTGCACGGAAGGTATGCAACGGAATCCTGCCCTCTTTGTACTGTTCGGTACGTGCCATCTCTGCACCACCTAAACGGCCGCTGGTCATTACTTTGATACCTTCTGCACCCATACGCATGGTAGAAGCGATAGAAGTTTTCATTGCACGACGGAAAGAGATACGTGCTTCTAATTGCTTGGCAATGCCTTCTGCAACCAGCTGCGCGTCAAGCTCAGGGCGTTTGATCTCGAAGATGTTGATCTGAACGTCTTTCTTTGTCAGTTTCTTTAACTCTTCTTTGATCTTATCAACCTCCTGGCCGCCTTTACCGATAACGATACCCGGGCGGGCAGTGTGGATTGTAACAGTGATACGTTTTAACGTACGCTCTATAACTACTTTGGATACACCGCCTTTAGCGATACGTACCGAAAGGTATTTACGTATTTTTTCGTCTTCAACTAATTTATCGGAGTAGTTGTCACCGCCGTACCAGTTAGAATCCCATCCTCTGATGATGCCTAACCTGTTACCTATTGGATGTGCTTTTTGTCCCATTTTATGATTAGTTGATTTCTGATTTACTGTCTACGATAAGTGTTACGTGGTTAGAGCGTTTGCGTATGCGGTAACCGCGGCCTTGCGGGGCCGGGCGCAACCTTTTTAACTGGCGGCCGCCACCTACAGAAACTTCTTTTACAAACAGGCCGCTTTCTTCAACGCGTTTGCCTTCGTTCTTTGCTTCCCAGTTTTTAATGGCCGACAGCAATAACTTCTCTACACGTATAGCAGCTTCTTTGTTGGTAAACTTTAAAGTGTATAAAGCTTGCTCAACGTTCATACCGCGTATAAGGTCAACTACCAAACGCATTTTGCGCGGAGAGGTAGGGCAGTCATTCAACTTGGCAACTGCCTGGCCGCCTTGTTGGGCTTTTTGCTCAGTTTTAAGCTGTGCAATGCGCACAGATTTTTTTACTTTTTGTGTTGCTTCCATTGCTTATTTTTTCTTTTCTGCGTGACCACGGAATGTACGGGTTGGTGCAAACTCTCCCAGCTTGTGCCCTACCATGTTTTCTGTTACGTACACAGGTATAAATTTATTACCGTTGTGAACAGCGAATGTATGCCCAACGAAATCCGGAGAAATCATAGAACGTCTTGACCATGTTTTTACAACAGATTTTTTATTTGAATCATTCAGGGTAAGAACTTTTCTTTCCAGGTTATGATCAATATAAGGTCCTTTTTTAATTGAACGAGCCATTACTATTTCTTCCTTCTTTCAATGATATAACGATCCGATGTCTTTTTCTTGTAGCGGGTTTTGTAGCCTTTTGCTAATAAACCTTTGCGTGAGCGTGGATGACCACCTGATGAACGGCCCTCGCCACCACCCATAGGGTGATCTACCGGGTTCATTGCAACACCACGTACACGTGGGCGGCGACCTATCCAGCGTTTGCGGCCGGCTTTACCCAACACCTCATTTGCTTTCTCTGCATTTGAAACTGTACCAATAGTAGCTAAACAAGTAGCTAAGATCATACGGGTTTCGCCAGAAGGCAATTTGATGATGGCATATTTACCATCACGGGCCGATAGCTGGGCATAAGTACCTGCAGAACGTGCAATGGTACCACCCTGGCCCGGGTTAAGCTCGATGTTGTGGATAATAGAACCCAAAGGGATGCTCTTCAATGGTAAAGTGTTACCAACTTCTGGAGCTACCGCTTCGCCCGATAATACTACTTGGCCAACTTCTAAACCCGCAGGGGCTATCATGTAACGTTTTTCGCCATCTGCATATACTAGTAATGCGATGCGTGCAGACCTGTTAGGATCGTACTCAATAGTTGCAACGTTTGCCGGAATGTCAAATTTGTTGCGTTTAAAGTCGATCAATCGGTACGACTTTTTGTGTCCGCCACCGATGTAACGCATGGTCATTTTACCGGTGTTGTTACGACCGCCTGATTTCTTGTGTGATACAACCAGCGATTTTTCCGGAACGTTGGTTGTTACGTCAGAATAATCGGCACCTACTCTGAAGCGGGTACCGGGCGTAACCGGTTTAAATCTTTTAACTGCCATCTCTTTTTATATTGTGCTATAAAAATCTATTGTTTCTCCGTCTTTCAAAGAAATAACCGCTTTCTTGTAAGTAGCAGCGCGGCCGCTAACGGCACCTGCTTTAGTGTTGCGGGTCTTTAATTTGCCAACGTATTTCATGGTGTTTACCGCCGTAACATTAACACCATACATGTTCTCTATCGCAGATTTGATCTGGATCTTGTTTGCCCTGTGGCCTACTTTGAACACATAGCGGTTAAGTTTATCAGTTAACTGAGCAACTTTTTCTGTAAGTAAGGGTTTCTTTAAAATTTCCATATTACTTAGCAAACGCTTCCTCCAAAGTTTTAACAGAACCAGAGGTTAAGATCAGCTTACCTGCGTTTAACACATCATAAGTGTTTAACTGGTCTGCAGTGATCACCTTGCTCTTTTTAAGATTTCTGCTTGATAAATAAACATTGTTATTAGCCGCAGGCAGTACCAATAAAGTTTTCTCATTGGTCATGTTCAGGTCGGCCATCAGCTTCACATAGTTTTTAGTTTTAACCGCGTCAAACGCAAAGTCTTCCAAAACTACTATGCTGCTGTCTTGTGCTTTATATGTAAGGGCAGATTTACGTGCCAATGATTTAAGCTTTTTGTTCAGCTTAAAGCTATAGTCGCGTGGCTGCGGACCGAAAACACGGCCACCACCATTAAACAATGGCGATTTGATGCTACCGGCACGGGCGCCGCCTGTACCTTTTTGTTTGTGAAGCTTGCGGGTTGAACCTGCAATTTCATTACGTTGTTTTGCTTTGTGCGTACCCTGACGTTGGTTTGCCAGGAATTGCTTTACGTCAAGATATATTGCGTGATCGTTGGGCTCAATAGCAAATACAGATTCAGGCAGTTGCACCTTGGCTCCTGTTTCTTTACCTGAAACATTTAATACATTAACTTCCATCTTACTTATCAACGATTACGAACGATCCTTTAGCACCGGGGATAGAACCCTTAACAACTAACAAATTCTGTTCTGGATAAACTTTAACCACTTCGAGGTTTTGCACTTTAACACGTACATTACCGGTTTGACCAGCCATGCGCATACCTTTAAATACGCGTGATGGCCATGAAGATGCACCCAGTGAACCTGGTGCCCTTAAGCGGTTGTGCTGACCGTGTGTTTGCATACCTACACCACCAAAGCCATGACGTTTTACAACGCCTTGAAAGCCTTTACCTTTAGATGTACCTACAACGTCAACGAAATCGCCTGAGTTGAAGATGTCTACGGTAACGGTATCGCCCAAATTCTTGTCGTCTTCAAAAGTTTTGAACTCAACAAGTTTACGTTTTGGGGTAGTACCGGCTTTTTGGAAATGACCTTTAAGAGGTGCAGAAGTGTTTTTTTCTTTCTTCTCATCATACGCCAGCTGAACAGCTGCGTATCCGTCTGATTCTGCAGATTTAACTTGTGTTACCACACAAGGACCAGCTTCGATAACAGTACAAGGAATGTTCTTGCCTGCTTCATCGAATATACTGGTCATCCCTACCTTTTTACCAATAATTCCTGACATTTTATTTTTCTTTTGTTACGCTCATCGAAGCAGTAGGGCTTCGTTCAAAGCATTTTATCCCCCGAAAGGGACGGCAAAGATAGAAATTAATAATTAAGTCTCAAATAGTTAGGTAAATAATTTTTAAAGAATTTTAGACCTTGATTTTGTGGTGTTTGTGCTGAGAAATTTTTAATTTTTCGGATAGCAAAAGTGCGCGGTGCAAACCCGCTTTTTTTAAATAAAATCAACCTAAGTATTACTAATATGTTAATCTTGCAATCTCATCTATAAATATCATGTTTAAAAAATTGCTGCCTGTTATCCTCGCGATAATTGTTGTTCAAACCGTCTCTGCGCAAACGCTTTACATCCCGCGTGATATCACTAAAGCCTTTAATAAAGGCACACGCGATGTAAACGGAAAGCCCGGTAAAAACTACTGGCAAAACCGTGCCCGTTATAATATTCATATAACCGCTGCGCCGCCAAACCGCACCATTACCGGAACAGAAGAAATAGTGTATATCAACAATAGCCCGGATACCCTAAGAAGCTTAAACATGAAACTGATCGTCAATATCCATCGCCCGGGAGCGGTGAGATTGGCACCGGTAAGCAACCGGTATCTGACAGATGGTGTACAGATTGATACCTTTAAAGTTAATGACGCTATGATAAATTGGGATAATGCAGCACGCGGAGCAACAAATGACGCCGTGCGCTTGCCTAAATCGCTGATGCCGCACGATTCTGTGCGGTTGAACATAGCATGGCATTACCAGGTTTCCCTCCAAAGCGAGCGCGAAGGAATGATAGATTCTACCACATATTACCTGGCCTACTTCTACCCACGAGTTTCTGTTTATGATGATTACAATGGCTGGGACCGCTTGCCTTTTAATGACGCGCTTGAGTTCTATAACGACTTTAATGACTACAAGCTAAGTGTAACTATTCCGAAAAATTACATAGTGTGGAGCACCGGTACTTTACAAAATGCGTCACAGGTTCTACAGCCGGAATATCTAAAACGTTTGCAGGCTTCATTTAAAAGCGACTCGACCATTCACATCGCCACTGCGCAAGACCTGGCATCTAAAAAAGTAACTGCGCAAAAGGACATGAATACCTGGGTGTGGACGGCAGATAATATAACCGACGTTGCCCTTGGCATTAGTGACCATTATGTGTGGGATGCTGCAAGCGTTGTAGTGGATAAGAAAACCGGCAGACGCGCCAGCATGCAGGCCGCCTTTGCAGATGCCTCGCAAGATTTTCATCATTCAGTACAATATGGCCGTAACAGTTTAGGCTGGTTTTCTGAAAACTGGCCGGGCATGCCCTACCCTTTCCCAAAGATGACAGCGTTTCAGGGTTTTGCCGACATGGAATACCCTATGATGGTGAATGACAGCCACACCCCTGATGTAAGGTTTGCGCAGTTTGTACAGGACCACGAAATAGCGCACACTTACTTTCCATTCTACATGGGCATCAATGAAACCCGTTATGGCTATATGGACGAGGGCTGGGCAACAACTTTTGAGTTGCTGATCGGCGGGGCCGAGGTTGGTAAAGATGCTGCTGAAAGACTATACAAAGGCTTTAGGGTAAACCGCTACACCCATGACCCGTCGACTTTTGAAGATCTGCCGATCATTACCCCAACCAGTGAATTAATGGCAGGCGCAGGTAATAACGAGTATGGCAAACCGTCTTTAAGCTATCTGGCGTTGAAAGATATGCTGGGCGACGAGCTGTTTAAAAAAGCGCTGCATACTTATATGGATAATTGGCATGGCAAGCACCCAATTCCGTGGGACTATTTCAACTCAATGAGTGCGGGCTCCGGTAAAAACCTGAACTGGTTTTTCAAAAACTGGTTCTTTACCAACAATTACATCGATATAGCTATCGATAAAGTCACAACTTCTGCTACGGGCGGTGTGGTTGACATTAAAAACATTGGCGGCTTCGCGATACCTTTTGATGTGGTGGTTACTTATGCCGATGGCAGCAGTAAAACCTTCCATCAGACGCCGGCAGTATGGCAAAATAACCAAACAGGATTCTCAGTAAATCTTACTGGCACGCAAGCGATAAGTTCGGTAAAATTAGACAACGGCATTTTCATGGATGCTGATGAAAGCAATAACAGCTGGAAGAAATAAGTTTAGACGTAAAGAGATCTTATAACCCTTTTAAGCGTTGTAAGATCTCCTTATTAGAAATCGATTCAACTTCTGACTTGTCGTAAATCGATAGTAAATAAATTTCCTCTTTCACTATAACTACGTATGTAATGACCCTTGCCCCACCAGACTTTCCTTTGCCTTTAGAATTTATTGCTAACCTCACTTTATAGCAATTGTTGCCAATTGGCTGGCCAATATTAGGGTCTTCTTGGATTTCATTTATTAAATTCTGAAAGTCGGTCTTTAAAGAAATATACTTTTTTGCAAGACGTTTTAATTCTCTTTCAAATGGTGGAGTCGGGATTATTTTAAAGCTCATTCATTAACTGCTCTAATGACTTCGCATCCCCGTTACCAGCTTGATGCGATTTAATAAACTTAACTGATTCTTCAAGAGCGTTTAGGACTTCATTTTTTTTTGCTGCCTTATTTTCCAGATCTTTTGAGATGACTTTTCCACCTAATTTCTCAATGAGGTCAGATAATGTCGTTTCCACATTTTCAGGTATTTCGATTGTAAGTGTAGTCATATAAACAAAAATAGTGAATTAAATTTCAACCCTAATCCATCATCAATCTTTTGATCAACTCTGCGCTTTGCTTTTTGCCTTCCTCTAACCTGCCGGCAAAGAAAGTTTGCACATCGTTAAAATGCTTCTTATAACCCTCCATGTCGCCGTAGCCGATGATGGACGACCATTCGCGAACGGCTGAGTGAAACTCCAGATCGTCGCCGCGAATGGACTTGTCATATAACGCCGTTTCTATAGATTCCTCCAGCAACGCTTCATTCTTAAATAAATACTCGGCTATGCCAAGCCGTAAACGAAAGGGCGGGGTTTGCGCGATTAAATTGTCGTAAGGATTTACGCCTAAATGGTACCAGGCGTCAACCATACTTAACAAGCTTAAGTGCGAATTAGGTTTTGGGTGCATCGCCGGATCTGATAAAGAGAAATCCTTCATCACTTTGTCGTTAAACATAATAAGCTTGCGGCTTTCATGAAACACAAAATCGCGGGCGGCATACACGCGCTTTTTAAAAGCATCTGCCTCTTCCATGATCATCAGCTTAAATAGTTCTGACTCTGACAAAGCATAACGTTTCACTTGCTCCCTTGCGTAAGGGTTAAGAATTGCCAGACCTGCATAAACGTGGGCTTTGTAACCAAATATGCGAAGAGTAGTTAAAATCTTTACGTTATCAATGCCGCCTGTATATGACGCATTGTCCCAAGGAAAAAAGCCCGCTGCCTTCCAGGCAGTGCCCATGCTTTCAAAACCGACGTGTGTCACAGCTTGCGTATCGGCAACTATCTTATCGTGCTGATGATAGTCGGTAAGTTCTACAATGTCTGTACCCAAACTCTTAAAAAGGTCATACATGCGTTTATAATCGCTGTTGCTACTGCGATGGCGTATTAATATCAGCTTCTGGCCTCTCGGTTCGAAACCCGGGCCGTGCATGGCATGGAAAGTAATGATAGGCGTGTCAGTCTCCAGATAGCGTTCAAAAATATTAATCTCCGGCTGTTTTACTGATGTTTGCCCGGCGACAATGGTATTTGCTCGGATTGCTTTACAGCTTTGTGCAACAACCTGCTCCAACTTCTCGGCTTCGACTGAGTAGATAAGCAGATTACTTTTTGCGGCAACGTCTGCTCCGTCATCGTAAATGCTGATGCTTAAATGGGCAAGCTCTTCTTCCAATCGCTGGCGATTGTGCGGTAAGTCGCACCCGCAAACCGTGTAGCCTGCTTTGGCAAAAGCCCTTGTATAAACCTTACCCATATCGCCCAGGCCGATAATCCCGATATTCATAACCGCTAATATAAATGATTAAGCAGCGTAGCAGGCAGTTTTCAACTTATTTGTGAGCCGTTTTAAAATTTGATACCTTAGTGCAAACCATCAAGTTAAAAATTACCGACCTCTATTGATATGGTAAATTTGAATTTTAAAAAGGCACTGAAGCTCACAACATTGATCTTGTTGTCAGTAAATATTTGCGTATTTGCACAAGATACTACCAGAAAAACAGGAGCAAAGCCTAAAACGATAGCTAAGCCTGTTGCTACTCCGCCGGCAAATAAATACCCTGCAAAGCCGGCGATCACCGTTCCAAAAACTGCATCTCCTGCCCCGGCTACAACCACGCCGGCAGCAAATCCATACGCGGCACCTGCCCCGGCCCCAACCGACCGCAGCATAAACGGGCAATATCAGTACCTGCTTACCAAGCTTTACAACTACCAGCGACCAATGGCTTCGGCATTTTACAAAAGTGTTAGCGACAGTCTGCACAGTGTTCAAAAGCGCATAAAGCCTTTAGAAAGTAATGTTGCAGCCTTGCAGGATACCGCTAAAGAGTTGCATAAGCAACTGGCAGGTCAGCAGGAAGAGTTAAACAAATCAACCTCACAGCAAGATAGCATTAGCCTGGCTGGCATACCCATGACCAAAAGCAGCTACAACATGCTGATGTGGGGACTTGTTGTGGTTTTTGGCGTGATAGCTGTTGTAGTGATTACACGTTCTGGTGCTTATGCGCGCGAGGCTAAAAACCGTGTTCAGGCTTATGAAGAGCTGGAAGAAGAGCATAAAAACTATAAAGCCAAAGCCGGAGAAAAAGAAAAGAAACTGGCCCGCGAATTGCAAACTGCCCGCAACAAACTGGAAGAACTTACAGGTAACCCAAATTATTAATTCTGATTAATGGGTGCCTTCCTCTTTGGGTGGAACCCAATCAAGTGGCCGTGGATCGAGCTACCGCATGATATCGAAAGGTTAAACAAAGAAGGCAGCATCACCGAAGACTGGAGTATAGCCGCCTATAAAGCTGCGAAGCCCGGCGACCGGGCTTATTTTGTGCGGGTAGCTGTTGAGCCCAAAGGTATCTTCGCGTCGGGCACATTGGCATCAGAACCTTTCATTGCATTCCGGAAAGGGCGGCATTACCACCGTGTTAACATTAATATCGACACGCTGCTTAACCCGGATACCGGGCGTATCCTCACGTTCGACATTTTAAAGACAGGTAACCTTGCAGGTCAGCTATGGACACCCCAAGCATCGGGAATCAACATCAAACCGCACCTGGTGGATGAGCTAGAGGGGCTATGGCAAGACTTCCTGGAAAACAGACACACCGCTGACGATATTGTCTGATATCGATTAATCCTTCCTCTTCGATTTCTATCTATATATTATAAACTTAAGAGATAGAGATCATGAAAAAGAGCATATTATTCATCGCATTGTTAGCCTCATTTGCAGGCACATTGTCTAGCTGCGCAGTACGTGCAGATTATGGTTACCGCAACCATTACGATCGTTATCATCATTATAATGGTTATGACCGCGGTTACCACCACTACTAAAATTTTTTGTTTTGATTTGACTTTTACCAAAGGCTGCCGCAAGGGCGGCCTTTGGTATTTTATTAATTTGCGCGAAGTCATGCCGAACTTGTTTCGGCATCTCACAGCACAATTAACCTGATGAGATTTAAGATATGTTTGCAATTTGGGATGCCGAAACAAGTTCGGCATGACAATACTGATTTATTTAAAGAGGCTTGGAATACACTTGTCTCTTTTTAAATTCCTCGTAAGAAATAAACCTACCTGCTTTAAAATCTTCCTGCCCTCTTTTTATCCCATCCAGCACATGTTGTGGCAATTCAACACTTTCTTCTTCTTTGTCAAAAGAAACGTTTTGCGACTCCAAAAAATCCTCGACCGCTTTTTCCTGCTCTGCTGTTGGGTATACTACAAACGTGCTCATACTCAAATATAATGATTTAATTAATTCGAAGACTGTCCATTTGAGATGCCGAAACAAGTTCGGCATGACGCTAACTGGCACAGATATTAAATAAAAAAGCCATCGGTTTTTATTGAATGACAATGGGTTTACTACTCCTGGAGATTGTTGTTGTTACACGCCTCGCGAAGATGTCTTGACTTTTGCTCCTCTCTTTTGGATAGGGTTGGGGTGAGGTTACAAAAAAAGCCACCCGTAAACGAGTGGCTTTTATAATTTTCACCTCCCTCTCCTTCGGAGAGGGCCGGAGTGAGGCTTTTATCACACTTTGATCTCTACTTCAACGCCGCTTGGCAATTCAAGTTTCATCAGCGCGTCAACCGTTTTGGAGTTAGAGCTATAAATGTCTAACAAACGTTTGTAGCTGCAAAGCTGGAATTGCTCGCGTGCTTTTTTGTTAACGTGCGGTGAACGCAATACTGTAAAGATTTTCTTTTCAGTTGGCAAAGGCAGCGGTCCGCTTACTACAGCGCCGGTTGGCTTTACGGTCTTAACGATCTTTTCTGCTGATTTGTCAACCAGGTTGTAGTCGTAAGACTTTAGTTTAATTCTGATTCTTTGGCTCATCTTGTTTTTGTTATTTGTGATCTCACCGATTTAAGATGATCTCACTGATTTGTTATGCTACCATAAGAGCTATTTATTATGGCAACGGTTAATTATCTTTAATTACACCGATCATCTGTGAAATCACAAACCAATCGGTGTAATCTCTTTTCTATTTTATGCTATCGCGCCTTTAACGCGGCCTTTAGACTTGGCAACAACCTCGTCTTGTACGTTGCGTGGTGCTTCGGCATAGTGGTCAAACTCCATGGTAGAAGTTGCACGGCCCGATGTGATGGTACGTAACTGGGTTACATAACCAAACATTTCTGACAATGGCACTGTAGCCTTGATCACCTGAGAGCCTGCACGGGTGTCCATACCTAAAAGCTGGCCGCGGCGGCGGTTCATGTCACCGATAACGTCACCCATGTTTTCTTCAGGGGTTAAGATCTCTATTTTCATGATCGGCTCAAGCAATACCGGTTTACATTTTACCAATGCTTCGCGGTAAGCAGATTTAGCAGCTATCTCGAAAGAAAGCGCATCTGAATCGACCGCGTGGAATGAACCATCGATCAACCTTACTTTCATGTTCTGCAGCGGATAACCTGCTAACACACCGTTAGACATTGACGCGGCAAAGCCTTTCTCTACAGATGGGATAAACTCACGAGGAATTGCACCACCGGTAATTTCATTTACAAACTGTAAACCGTCTTTACCTTCATCAGATGGAGAAATAACAATTTGGATATCGGCAAACTTACCACGGCCACCGGTTTGTTTTTTGTAAGTTTCGCGGTGTTGGGTAGTACCTGTAATTGCTTCTTTGTAAGCCACTTGCGGCGCGCCTTGGTTAACCTCAACTTTAAACTCGCGTTTCAAACGGTCCATGATGATATCAAGGTGAAGCTCGCCCATACCTGAAATTACGGTTTGGCCGGTTTCTTCGTCAGAGTTTACGCGGAAGGTTGGATCCTCTTCTGCCAGTTTACCCAATGCAAGGCCTAATTTATCAACGTCGGCTTGTGTTTTTGGCTCGATAGCCAAACCGATAACCGGCTCCGGGAATACCATCGACTCTAACACTACAGGGTGTTTTTCGTCGCAAAGAGTGTCACCTGTTTTGATGTCCTTAAAGCCTACAACAGCAGCAATATCACCTGCACCTACGTTAGGTATAGGGTTTTGCTTGTTAGCATGCATCTGGAATATACGTGATATACGCTCTTTGTTGTCAGAACGCATGTTGTGTACATAAGAACCCGCGTCAAGGTTACCCGAGTAAACGCGGATAAAGCATAAGCGGCCCACAAACGGGTCTGTAGCGATCTTAAACGCCAAAGCAGCAAACGGCTCTTTAACATCCGGTTTGATCATTACTTCGGCACCTGTTTCCGGGTTTGTACCAACAACACCTTTTGAATCAAGCGGCGAAGGCAATAGCTCCATCACATAATCAAGCATGGTTTGTACACCCTTGTTCTTGAAAGAAGAACCGCAAGTCATCGGAACGATCTTGCCAGCCAACGTAGCCTGGCGTAAAGCGTCAAGCACTTCGCGCTCTGTGATAGTAGTAGGATCATCAAAGAATTTCTCCATCAATGTATCATCGTACTCAGCTACTGCTTCCAGCAATTTCTCTCTCCACTCGGTAGCTTCGTCTATCAGATCATCAGGGATGGGCACTTCGGTAAAGGTCATACCTTTATCGTGCTCGTTCCAAACCACACCACGGAAGTTGATCAAGTCAACCACACCTTTAAAGCCGTCTTCAGCACCGATAGGGATCTGCAATGGCACAGCGTGGCTGCCCAGCATGTCGCGCACTTGCTTAACAACTTTTAAGAAGTCGGCACCAGAGCGGTCCATTTTATTAACGAAACCAATACGTGGTACGTTGTAGTTGTTGGCAAGGCGCCAGTTAGTTTCAGATTGAGGCTCAACACCATCAACAGCAGAGAAAAGGAATACCAAACCGTCTAATACGCGCAGCGAGCGGTTTACCTCTACGGTAAAATCCACGTGGCCCGGGGTATCAATAACGTTTACCTGGTATTTGCTGCCGCGATAGTTCCAGAATACGGTAGTAGCAGCAGAGGTAATGGTAATACCACGCTCCTGCTCCTGTGCCATCCAGTCCATTGTTGCAGCACCTTCGTGTACCTCGCCTATTTTGTGGCTAACGCCCGCATAGTAAAGGATACGCTCTGTTGTAGTGGTTTTACCGGCATCAATGTGGGCGGCAATACCTATGTTTCTTGTGTATTTAAGATCTCTTGACATAATATTTTTTTGATTTCTCTGATTATTTAATGATTACACCGATAAATCAATGGTTTCATCAACTTATCGGTGCAATCTTATTTTAATCGGTGTAATCTTTTGTTTAGAAACGGAAATGCGAGAACGCTTTGTTGGCCTCGGCCATTTTGTGCGTATCTTCTTTCTTTTTAACAGCAGCACCTTCGCCTTTGCTTGCAGAGATGATCTCGCCGGCAAGTTTCTCCATCATGGTTTTCTCACCACGGCGGCGTGCATAGCTGATAAGCCATTTCATACCCAAAGCCACTTTACGCTCCGGACGAACTTCTGTAGGTACCTGGAAGTTAGCACCACCCACACGGCGGCTTTTAACTTCAACGGCAGGCATTACATTGTTCAAAGCTTTTTTCCAGGTATCTAACCCGTTTTCGCTGGTTTTTTTCTCTACAATGTCAACTGCGTTGTAGAATATGCTGTAAGCGGTAGATTTTTTACCGTCATACATCATGTTATTTACAAACCTGGTTACCAAAACATCATTGAATTTTGGATCAGGAAGAAGGATTCTCTTTTTTGGTTTCGACTTTCTCATTGTATACTATCCTCCTATTAATTATTTCTTTTTACCTTTTGCAGGTGCGGCAGCTGCCTGGCCTGGTTTAGGGCGTTTAGTACCATATTTACTACGGCGTTGGTTACGGCCGTTAACACCTGATGTATCTAATGCACCACGGATAATGTGGTAACGTACACCCGGTAAATCTTTAACCCTGCCACCGCGGATCAACACGATAGAGTGCTCCTGAAGGTTGTGGCCTTCACCAGGGATGTAGGCATTCACCTCTTTACCATTGGTTAAACGTACACGCGCAACCTTGCGCATTGCTGAGTTTGGTTTCTTAGGGGTAGTGGTGTATACACGGGTACACACGCCTCTTCGCTGTGGACAGCTGTCCAACGCTGGTGACTTACTCTTGTCTTCCAGAGCTACTCTACCTTTTCTAACTAATTGCTGAATAGTAGGCATTCTTTGCTTTTTCTTTTTACAGTTTTATCCTTATTTTAAGGACTGCAAAAGTACGAAGTTCTATTTTGATTTTCAAGGGGTTTGGTAAAGTTTTTTGCAGATGTGTTTAAGCAGCAGTTGCAAGTGGCTTTGGCAGGATTATCAATAGGTTAAGTAATTATAAAAATTACTGTGTGAACTTGCGCGTCATTGCGAAGAACGTAATGATGAAGCAATCCCAAATATGTGGCTTCAAAAAAGAATAGTTGTTTATTGAATTAGCTACTAATTGATGAAAAGCTTTCTTTGGGCGTTCCCCTCGTTGGCTCGGGTCAGGCTATCCGCTGTATCTGCTGCGCAGGATGCCGCTCCTATCCTTAACGCAAATATTATCGACAATGGTAGCACTGTATTGACATAACCGAAAAATGCGGCATCAGTCTGTGCGGGAACCACAATTATTGAAAACAGCAGTAACGTTGTAGCACAGGGTGCAGCCGCGAGTTTTTTGGTTACTTTTTTGACGGCCAAAAAGTAACAAGCCTTAGCGGCGACTTAGCGCTTAAGGAGCATGTCCTTTCAGATGCTTCACCCTTTTCAGCACAACAAAACAGCTGGAAGTTATAAACTAATATTCTGTTCATTCTAAAATCCTGTAAATTCGGGTTCAGACAATTACATTTGATCATGCAGCCACTTATAGATTTACCCAAGTTACTAGCATTAGACAAAACGACAACCGTGATCGTCGACGTGCGCGGGGGCGCTGACGCGCACGAACGCTATCAGCAAAGCCATCTGGATGGCGCCGTATTTGCCAGCCTCGATGATGATCTTGCCTTGCATCCTGAAGACGCCGCCTTCGGCGGGCGCCATCCCCTGCCGTCGACTAAAGATTTTGCCGACTTGTTAACCAGGCTTGGCATCACTCCGGACACACATGTGGTGATCTATGACGATAAAGCTAATGCCATGGGCGCGGCCCGTTTGTGGTGGATGCTAAAAGCCATTGGCCATCAGAAAGTGCAGGTGTTAAACGGTGGCTTGAAAGCAGCTATAGATAAGGGAATTATTCTAAGCTTCGAGGAAGTTACCCCGAACGTTGTAGAGTCTTACCCTGTGCCCGCAGGGTTTGCCGGCACAGCATCTATAGAAGAGGTTAAACTGGCAGCAAATGACGATAGTCATCTTGTAATAGACGTAAGGGAGAATGCGCGTTACCTGGGGCAAACGGAGCCAATAGACCTGGTTGCAGGCCACATACCCGGTGCAATTAATATACCCTATGCAGGTAATATGGATAGTGACAGCAAATACCTGGTGGACGAGTTATTACATGATAAATATGCCCAACAGCTTGGCGACATCAGCCCGAAGAATGTGATCGTGCATTGCGGATCCGGCGTTACCGCCTGCCATACCTTGCTGGCCTTAGAACAAGCCGGACTAACCGGCGCAAAACTTTACGTAGGCTCATGGAGCGAATGGTCGCGCAGGCCCGAGCTGCCTATCGGCAAAGAAAGCCGGTATTAAAACCATTCTGTAATTGGTCTGTCTTACCTCTATGAAAAGATTGCTTCTGCTGTTTACAACCGCCGCCGTAATAACTGCTTGTTCTGCACCTGCCGATAAGACGTCAAAGACAGATACTGTTGTTGCCGGCGATACACTAGCCAAAAGCAGCGACACCAAAACCACTAATAACACGCCTACCGTTTCTTCACTTTGTTATTTGCATACCCAGGGTAAGGACAGCACAAGCGTAGAGTTAGTGATAAAGGGCAATAAAGTAAGCGGTGTAATGAACTGGCTGCCATATGAGAAAGACAGTCGCAAAGGCAAATTAGATGGTACGGTAAAAGACAGCGTCATTAATGCTGTATGGACTTTTATGCAGGAAGGTATGACCGATACCATGAATGTGGCCTTTCGTGTAAGCAACAATACACTTGCGCAGAAACCATTAAAACTGAATACAAAAACCGGGCGGCAGCAAACAGATAACTCAGCCGACTACTCTGTTATTTATAAGACTGCAGAGAAGCTACACAAGTAATCAGTAGCACTTATACGTGTGCAAATGAGCCGGTTAAATTTCGGCGGTGCAATATTTTTGCGGATATTTGCACCTACCCTAATGTGCGCCGGATTACCCTCAGTTAACTTTAAAGCGAGCTTTCATTGGCTATCGGGATTACTGTTTTTGCTCCAGTCAATTGTTCCGGCATTGTCACAAGCACAAACTTGTACACCCACACTCGGGGCCACAGTGGTCGACATTACGTTTGGCGCCGGGGCTGCTCAGATCAGCGACCCATTTCCACCCGGAATTACCACGCTTAACTACGCTTACGAGGGCTGTCCTAATGACGGCGACTACACCATTACCAACAAGATGGATTTTTGCTATACCAACGACTGGCATAAGTTGGTAAAGGACCATACCGGCGACCCGGGCGGCAGGTTCATGGTTATCAATGCCGATTATCAGCCAAGCACATTCTTTCGGCAGCAGATAGACGGCCTCTGCGGCGGAACTACCTATGAATTTGCCTCGTGGGTAATGAACCTGGTGACATTGACAGAGCGAAACCCCGATATTACCTTCAGCCTCGAAAAACCGGATGGTACGGTACTGCAGAGTTTCAACACCGGCGAGATCATGCCAACGGCGACGCCAACCTGGAAACAGTATCCGTTTTATTTTACCATGCCGCAAGGCATTACGTCTGTAGTGATCAGGATGAGCAACAATGGCCTGGGCGGGCAGGGTAATGACCTTGCGCTTGATGATATTACCTTCCGCCCTGCCGGGCCGGGTATCGATGTAAGTTTTAAAGATCAGCCCGGCAAAGAAATAACCGTTTGCCAGCCGGCCAGCGATAAGGTGACTTTAGTAGCAAAAACAGACAATTGTATCTTAACCAATAACATTTCGTTCCAGTGGCAGCAAAGCATTGATGGCGGCACTACGTGGGTAAACGTGAGCGGCGCCACCCAAAGCACCAGGGCCTTGTCACTGCTTGGCGTAGGCACTTATCTGTACCGCACATTGGTGGCCGGCGATAACAATACAGAGATCGTATCATGCCGTGTCATATCTGATGTGTTAACGGTGCATGTAGTGCCGGCAACTGTTTCGTCTGTGTCAATTGTTTCATCAACAACAACTACTTGCCAGAACACACCGGTAACATTCACTGCAACGCCGGTCAATCCGGGCCCGGCCCCTGTTTACCAATGGCAGATCAACGGCGTAAACGCGGGTACCAATAGCGCCACGTTTAGTCCGGGCAACCTGGCAGACAATGATAAGGTAACTTGTATCCTTACGGGTGAAAATACCTGCAGTCCGCCTGCCACATCTAATAGCATCACAATTGGTGTTATAAGTCCCATCAAAAAAGTAACTGTTTCGTCTACTGCAAATACCATCTGTAAAAATGAGCCTGTAACCTACGTGGCGGCTGTTGACGCTACGACCACTAACCTTACGTATTCATGGCAGATCAATGGCGTTAGCACCGGTAACACCACACCAACATTTACCAGCACTTCTCTGGCAAATAACAATGTCGTGAGTTGCACAGTTACTGCAACCATTGCGGCGTGCAGTGCACCAATAGGTATTACGGCCACCGCGCCTGCTATAACCGTGCAAGACCCCGCAGTGATCACACTGCCTGTAACTACTTACACTATAGACGAGGGAAGTTCTGTAAAGATAGATGCCGCTGTAAATGTGCCCGGAGCTACTTACAGCTGGACGCCCGCGACAGGCTTAAACCGTGCCGAGGTATTAAACCCTATAGCCCTTCCGCTAAAAACAACCAGTTACACCTTAACCGTTACAACACCCGGCGGCTGTACCACCATCAGCCAACCGGTTACTGTGCAGGTTATCAAGAATTTCATCGTCAGCCCAAACACCTTTACCCCCAATGCCGATGGTGTAAATGACACCTGGAATGTGGCCGGCCTGGCAGATTATCCAAACTGTACCGTAGATATTTACGGCCGCAACGGAAGGCAGGTTTTTCATTCCATTGGTTACAGCAAACCCTGGGACGGATTGGCTGATGGACAGCTACTGCCTGTTGGCACCTACTATTATGTTATCGATCTTAAGAATGGCGTTAAGCCTTACGCGGGTTATGTAAGCCTGCTTTAAAAGATTTGCTTACTTTTAAACGCCTTGCCCGGGTTGATCATGTAATGCTGCAGTTAATGTTGTCCAAACCGTTATCAAAAACAAATCTCATGTCATTAAGCAAATTGCTCATCTGCATGCTGATGCTATTGGGATTTAGTGTTGATGTCAACGCGCAATGCTCGGGCACGTTGGGCGATCCTGTAATAAATATTACGTTTGGCGCCGGTGCAGGCAGAGGGCCGGCTTTACCCGCTGGTACTACTAACCTGACCTACGTAACCGGTTGCCCCGAAGACGGGCAGTACACCATTACCAGCCGCATGAATACCTGCTTTACAGACAACTGGCACCTGGTGTATTATGATCATACCGGCGATACCGATGGGCGATTTA